>JANRMC010000235.1:0-7207 GCA_033761915.1 Flavihumibacter sp. | reverse complement strand
AAAAGCAATTACTTTTTTACGCCCGGTATGAAAAGAGGCCAGCTTCAGTGCGTTTTCATTGGCTTCTGCACCGCTGTTACATAAAAACAACTGGTAATCTTCTTTACCACTCAGTTTGCCTAATTTATCGGCCAGCTCTTGCTGAATGGGTATTTGTACAGAGTTGGAGTAGAATGCAATTTTATTCAATTGCTCTTCTATGCGTCGTACCCATAAAGGATGTGTATGTCCGATACTGATGACAGCGTGGCCGCCATACATGTCTAAATACTGCACCCCATTCTCATCCCACACATAAGAACCCTGTGCTTTTACAATGTTAATGGGGTTGATAGGGTAAACGTCGAAGAGTTTCATAATCTTAATTTTTTGGCATAAGGCCTATGGTTTAAGGTATAGGCACGCCGGTTATTCTATTTTCTTAAATATTTTATCAGGTTAATAAGCATTCCCCTGACTTCGTTTATTTTTTTATTTACTGTATCGTAATCATTGTTGTTAATATAACCCAATTCGCTGGCTGCAAAACAACAATAATCAGTTTCATTTAAAGAACCAAGGGCATTATCCAGAAACCTTGTAAAATCTTTATCAGTAAACCTACCGCATCCCTCCACAATATTCAGCGGCACTGAAAGACTGGCACGCAAAAGTTGAGATGTTAACTCATATCGTTCTTCTTTTGGAAACTTAACTACAACCTGCATTTTTATATGCAGGTACATATCATGCGACTTTTTCCAAACATCAAGCTTCTTATAATCTCTCATAGTATTGATTGATTAATTTTAAAAAGCTTACTAATCTCTTACCCTAAGCCGTTTACCTTCCCCCTTTACCCATATTCTCTAAAACCCTGCAGGCTTTAACTGCAGTCCGGTTGTTTCTTCAATACCAAAAACAAGGTTCATATTTTGTACAGCCTGACCACTGGCTCCTTTTAATAAATTATCTGTTACTGAATGTATCACTAACTGGTTACCTGTTTTTTCTAGTTGTATTAAACATTTATTGGTGTTTACCACCTGCTTTAAGAAAACAGATTCATTTATAACATGTGTAAATGCATGCCCGGCATAATACTCCTGATATAAATTATTCAATGCGTCTAAAGACAGATTGCAGGAAAGTTGTGAGCTTACAAAAATGCCTCTCGTAAAATCTCCACGCCATGGAACAAAGTTTACAGCCACGCCGGCACTGCCCTGTAGTTGTTGCAACGATTCTCCAATCTCACCCAGGTGCTGATGCGTTAATGTTTTATAAGCTTGTATATTATTGGCTCTCCAGCTGAAATGAGAAGTAGCACTTAATGACTGGCCGGCACCGGTGCTGCCAGTAATGCCTGTTGTGTATACATCCTTCAGCAATCCTGCTTTTGCCAATGGCAGTAACCCTAACTGAATGGTGGTGGCAAAACAACCAGGGTTGGCAATATTTTGTGCTGCTTTTATTGATTCATAATTTAATTCGGGCAAACCATATACAAATTTTCGATTGCCAATAACAGCATCTTTTGCCAAACGAAAGTCGTTAGCAAGGTCAATTATTTTTACAGTTTCTGCAATGGCGTTACTGCTTAAAAACTTTCTTGATTCGCCATGTCCCAAGCATAAAAAGAGCACGTCAATGGCGCCGGTAATAGCTGCATGGTAGTCTGCAGCAAATAACAGGTTGGTATCTCCTGCCAGATCCTGGTGCACAGCAGTAACTGGTTTACCAGCATTGCTGTTACTGTGTACAAATACAATTTGCACCTGTGGATGGGGAATTAAAAGACGCAGTAGTTCTCCGCCTGTATAACCAGCCCCACCTATTATGCCAACTTTTATTGCCATATAATTTGTTGTAGCGTTATTGTTCGTTTTCTTTTTTTACGGCATTCCAAATACCTACCTGGTTGCCAAAAATGCGGCTGAAGCCACGCACATCCTCTCCGGTAAAGCCACTGTTCATTTCTCCGTATTTACCAAACTTACTGCTCATTAAATCATAAGAGCTTTCTATGCCTGTTACCTGAAAACGATAGGGCATTAGTTGCACAAATACTTTACCGCTTACCTGTTGCTGACTATTGGTTAAAAAAGCTTCAATGTCTCTCATTACCGGGTCCATAATCTGTCCTTCATGCATCCAGTTGCCATAAAACTGCGCCAGCTGATCTTTCCATTGCAGTTGCCATTTGGTAAGCACATGCTTTTCTAATGCATGGTGTGCTTTTAAAATTACCATTGGGGCTGCGGCTTCAAAACCCACTCTGCCTTTAATGCCAATAATGGTGTCGCCCACATGTATATCTCTGCCCACGCCAAAGGGGCCGGCTATGGTTTGTAAATACTGTATGGCTTCGCTGGGATGGGTGAATTTGCTTTCGTTTACGCCGGTTAGTTCTCCTTTTTCAAAATGCAGCACCACTTCTTCGGCTGTGGTTTTAGTAACCTGTGTGGGCCATGCTTCTTCTGGCAGCATACCCTTGCTGTTTAATGTTTCTTTACCGCCCACGCTGGTACCCCACAAGCCTTTGTTAATGGAGTACACGGCTTTCTCAAAATTCATTGCTACGCCTTTGCTCTTAAGGTATGCAATCTCTGCTTCGCGGCTCAGTTTTAAATCTCTGATGGGGGTGATGATTTCAACGCCGGGTATCATAATATGAAATACCATATCAAAACGCACCTGATCGTTTCCGGCACCGGTGCTGCCATGGGCAACAGCGGAGGCGCCCAGTTTTTTTACATGTTCTGCAATGTGCTGGGCCTGGCTTAACCGCTCGGCACTCACACTTAACGGATAGGTATTATTTTTTAAGCAGTTGCCAAATATGAGGTATTTGATAATGGAATCGTAATAGCTTTTTACAGCGTTTACGGTGGTATGTGTTTTTACACCCAGTTTATAGGCGTGTGCTTCTATTTGTTTCAGTTCTTCTTCACTGAAGCCACCGGTATTAACAATTACAGAATGCACTTCATATCCTTTTTCTTCTGTAAGGTATTTTACACAATAGCTGGTATCTAAACCACCACTAAAACCTAAAACAATTTTTTGACTCATTTTTCCTGCTTGAAAATTGTTAACAATATTGCTTATATAAGTGTTGTTTCTGGCTGAATATGGGTATACGGTACAAGTGTGCGACGCAACCAAAGCCACACAGGGCTTTGCTGCCGGTTACATACTTATAAATTAAAAAAATAATGGAGTAAGGATTTGGGTTTTGCAGCTCCACCGTTAGAATCTTTATCTTTCTTTAAGAAGGGTTGCAAAAACTTCCATTGTTTATAGCGCAGCAATCGTTCTAATACAGATTTTTTTTCATCAAAATACTCTTGTGTTTCTTTAGGCTCGTAATGATCTTTAGGATCGTAAAGCATGGCAGTGCACATACAATTCTTACGCTCTTTGCTCATGAGTATTTCATAATTCACACAGCTTTTACAGCCGGCCCAAAAGGCTTCATCTTGTGTAAGCTCACTGTAAGTTACAGGCTCGTACCCCAACTCGCTGTTAATTTTCATTACGGCAAGCCCGGTGGTAAGGCCAAATATTTTTGAATCAGGATATTTTTCACGGCTCAGGTCAAAGATCCTTTTTTTAATAGATTTTGCCACGCCGCTTTTTCTGTAAGCAGGTGCTACTATTAAACCGCTGTTAGCAACATATTCTCCGTGGCCCCATGTTTCAATATAACAGAAGCCCACCCATTCTCCGCCGGGTGTAAAGGCAATTACCGCTTTGCCTTCATCCATCTTTTGCTCAACATATTCAGGGCTGCGCCGGGCTATACCTGTGCCACGTGCTTTTGCACTGCTGGCCATTTCATCTGTAATTGTTGTAGAATACACTTTATCCGCAGGGGTTGCTACCCTGATGATGATATCTTGATTGTTCACTGTTATAAAAGTATTGTAGCTAAAAACGGATTACCAATCCTGGTGAAAAGAAAAATAAACCCGGGGGATTATTTCACTGATAGGGGCCTTGGTAAGCGGCTCGTCCTATCAGCATCCACGTCGCGGTCGCGGCAGGTAATAAAAACAACGTTCCATATGTAACACGGGCGTGTTCACTGGGTAAATATGGTTCGTGTGGTTTGTCAACTTATTTTGTTTTTGTTGTTTTTATAACGTGCACAAAAGTATATTATTTGATGTTAATAATCCTAAAATATTTTTACTATAAACTAATGAGCGTTTAGTAATAGAAGAAACTACTTAACCCCCTGTGCAAAGCTTATTTGCTTTTAACTTTTAAGGTAGATTTTATGCGGTTAGACTGGTGGATCAACTCTTGCCGTTCGTTACTCATAATAGTAACATGCCCCATTTTTCTGCCGGGCTTTGTTTGTTGTTTGCCATATATATGTACAAACACGTTTTCTAATTGCAGTGTTTCAGTTAAACCTTCGTAGTAAGCAGGTCCGCTAAAACCTTCTGCGCCCACCAGGTTTACAATGGCTGCCGGCATAATAGCACCGGCATTACCCAGCGGATATTGAAGCATAATGCGCCACAACATATCAAACTGGCTGCTGTAATTTGCTTCTATGGTATGGTGCCCGCTGTTGTGTACACGGGGCGCCGTTTCATTTACAAATACTTCTCCTTCTTTAGTTACAAACAATTCTACGGCAAACAAACCCGGAGAGTGCAGGTTCTTTACCACGGCTAAAGAAATGGCTTCAATCTTCCATAACACCTGCTGTGGTAAAACTGCAGGGCTCAATTGATAATCCAATAAATTCAGACGCTGATCAAACACCATATCTACCGCCGGGTAAAAAGCGGTTTCTCCTTTTTCATTAATGGCTACAATTTGAGCAATCTCCTTATCAATAGTTATCATTTTTTCCAGCACGCCCGGCGCATCAAAAGCTTTATCAATATCTGCAGTTGTTTTAATAACCTGCACGCCTTTGCCATCATAACCACCGGTTGCCAGTTTGTGTACGGCCGGTAAAAAATCGGCATGGTTACTTACATCTGCTAAAGATTGGGTTACTTTAAAAGCGGCCGTGGGTATTTGCTGCGCTGCATAATATTGCTTTTGCAGTATTTTGTTTTTAATGGTTTTTAGTGCTGCAGGGCGTGGATATACTTTCACTCCCTCTGCCTCTAATTTTTCTAATGCAGCTTCATTGACACTTTCAATTTCAATAGTAATTGCATCCAGGCCTTTACCAAAATTGTAAACGTCGTCAAAATTGGTAATATCTCCTTTTGTAAAGTGGTGGCATAAATGGGCTGCCGGACAAGCCGCATCGTTTTCCATTACAAATGTTTCTACCGGGTAATTTGCTGCCGCCTGTAATAACATTCTGCCCAACTGTCCGCCACCTAAAATGCCCACTTTCATGCAATAAAAATTTAATATTGCGCAAAGATAGGGTTTGGCATTTTATGTAGCCAGCCCTTGTACTACTATTTAGCATCGTTGCCACGCTCGTTTCAACGGCAACGCAACAAGCAGCAACTTTGTTTTTTTATAAACAACCAACAGATACCCCTGAATGTATTATTTTTATAAGCAGCTTGTTAATAGCCCAATAAAGAATCATCTGCTGAAGGGAGTGACACAACAATGCTGCCCAAAGAACTATAAGTTTATTTAAAAAAACCAACAACGTTTTATGAAAAAAATGCTGACACTTGCCTGTCTTTTATTACCAATTTATTTTTTTGCCCAGCAACATTATTTAATTGTAGGTACCTATACCGATGCCAGCAAAAGCGAAGGCATTTATGTATATAAATTTAACAGCGCCAATGGCAGCGCCACACCGGTAAGTGTGATAAAGGCATCAAACCCTTCTTATCTCTGCGTTTCTCCTGACCAGCAGTTTATTTATGCTGTAAACGAAAGTGCAGACAGCACCATTGGTTATGTGGGTGGATGGGTAAGCAGTTATTCTTTTAATGCCAGTAATGGCCGCTTAACAGAAATCAGTCAGCAACAATCTGGCGGCAAACACCCTTGTTATGTATCGGTAGATAAAACGGGGGCCTGGGTAACGGTGGGTAATTACAGCAGTGGCACCATAGGTTTATTCAGCACCAACAATAACGGTGTTTTAAAACCAGCTTCTCAGATAATTCAGCACAGTGGTAAAAGCGTAAACGCACAGCGGCAAGAAGGACCACATGTGCATTCTAATATTTTTAGTGCAGATAACCGCTACCTTTTTGTGCCCGACCTTGGCATTGATAAAATTATGCACTACAGCTTTGATGCCGCAGCGGGCAAATTAACCGCAGCCACACAACCCTTCAGCGAAAGTGCTGCTGGCTCTGGGCCGCGTCATTTTGAGTTTCATCCCAATAATAAGTTTGCCTATTTAATGGAAGAAATGACCGGCACGGTAAAAGCATTTACCTATCATAACGGGCAATTAAAGCAGCTGCAAACCATCTCATCGCACCCGGCTGATTATACCGGCGCAAAAGGCTCGGCAGACATTCATGTTTCACCAGATGGTAAGTTTTTGTATTGCAGCAACCGCGGCGAAAGCAATACCATTGCTATTTTTTCTGTAAACAGGAAAACAGGAAAATTAAAAGCCATCGGCTATCAATCAGTTTTAGGTAAAACACCCCGTAATTTTAATTTTGACCCAACGGGTAATTACCTTTTGGTAGGCAATCAAAACAGCGATGAAATTGTGATTTTTAAAAGAGATACAAAAACCGGGCTTTTAACCGATAGCGGGCAGCGCATTACGGTGGGTAAACCGGTTTGTTTAAAATGGGTGACGGTGCAGTAAAGATGATGCGCTATAAATAATCTGACATGCAAATATAAAAGGTCTCAATAATTGAGACCTTTTTTGTGGGAGTTGACGGGATCGAACCGCCGACCCTCCCGACTCATAAGCCGGGATGCTTTGAACCAGCGATCAGTGCCTATATTTTTTTACTGCTTTTCCATCCTTTTATTGTTCTTTCTCTGGCATAAGCTAATTCCTTTGTTGGGTAAGTTTCTGAATAAACAAGGCTCCAATCTCCGGTACATCCGGTAAAACCTTTATGGTTAGAATTATGTTTCCGGATTCGTTCATTTAAATCATCACCGGTAAAACCTATGTAAAATCTTTTTTTTGAAGAAGAAAATAATATATAGACTAAAAATGGCATGGTTTAAATAAAAAAGGTCTCAATTATTGAGACCTTTTTTGTGGGAGTTGACGGGATCGAACCGCCGACCCTCCCGA
>JANRMC010000234.1:0-2262 GCA_033761915.1 Flavihumibacter sp. | reverse complement strand
ATCACCTTCCACCACAATACGCCCCAGTGCATCTTTCTGCACCACAATGCCGCAGCCCACACCGCAATAGCAGCAGGTTGTTTTGTAACCGTTATTTAATTTCGCTTCGCTCAATTTATTTTCTCTTTTGTTACAAGCATTAGTTCTTTAATCATCTTCAGTGGCGTCGCACACTTAAACAAGATTTCTTTATTCAGCATTACTTCGCAATAACCGGTGCCACTGCTAAATCTTTTGCTGTTGCATTCTTCTTAGCTGTAATGGTTCTAAAAATAAATACAGCCACACCGATTCCTAAAATGATATACCCTAATAATGTAAATGCTGCTGTATAATCAATCAGGTCTTTAGTTTTTTCAACACCGTTTTCAATAACCACTTTAGTGGCATGTGTTGCTTTTGCTTTAAACATAAATGCAATCAGCATAGCACCAATATTACCACCGGCACCCACAATACCAGCCACGCTGCCTACAGCAATCGGGCTTATAAAAGGCACTAAGCTATATGTAGCACCATTCGCCATTTTCAAACTCAAACCAAAAAAGAACATCATAAAAATGGCCATGCCTATATTACCCGATTTTGCAAACCAGATTAAACCAATTCCTTCCAGCAGCAATAAAACTGCCAGCAGAAAACTCTTACCATCAAAGCCCCACACTTTACCAACTCTGTCGGCTACAATGCCACCCAGTGGTCTTGCAAATAAATTTATCCAGCCAAAAATACCAGCACACATACCAGCAATGGCTAATGAAGCACCAAACGAATCGGTAAAAAATATTGGCGCAAAATTGTCAACAGTAATTTCCACGCCAAAACATGCTGCGTAGGCAATGGTTAATATCCAGGTGCGGTAATCTTTAATAGCAATTAAAAAAGTATTCTTTTTATTATCAACGGTGTAACCAATTTCTTTGTAGTCGCCAGCAGGAGTATCTTTTGTGTAACGGTAGTATAACCATGCACAAACCAACAGCAACACACCGGGTACAATCATGGCAAAACGCCAGCTATCTTCTTTACTGCAAAAGCCGGCTCCTGTTAAACCTGCTGCAATTAAAGGCATAAAAAAGTTAGCCGCACCGCCACCGGCATTACCAAAACCACCGGCAGTAGCATTGGCTGTTCCTTTAATGTTAGGCGCAAACATTACCGATGTATGAAATTGTGTAATTACAAAAGAGGCACCAATTACCCCAATTGACAAACGATACAATAAAAAGGAAGTATAGGATTGGCTGGTACCAATCAGTAAAACAGGTACAGCACACAAAATCAGCAGACATGTGTAAACAACCCTTGGCCCGTATTTATCCACCAGCCTGCCAATTATAAGGCGTGCAATAATGGTGGCAGAAACAGACGCAATCTGAATATTGCCAATCTGGTCTTTAGTTAAATGCAATTGCTCTTTGGCAATTTTCATTAGCGGGGCCATACCAAACCATGCAAAAAAGCAACAAAAAAAAGTAAACCAGGTAATGTGAAAAGTTTTCATCTGCACACCTTTAAAAGAAAAGATGTTAAGTTTTGGCAATGGTTGGTTGTTTGTAAGTGCTGTTGACATGTAGCTGTTTTAATATTTATTGGTTAATGTATATCGTTTATAGAAAATTTGTCAATTAAAAGGTTTAGTAATTTGTCGTGTATCGCCATATACGATTCATCGTGCACGATTTCTTTTTTATTACGGGGCCTGGCCAACGGCACATCCACAATTTCTTTTATGGTAGCTGCCGGGCCATTATTCATAACCACCACACGATCGCTTAAAAAGATGGCCTCTTCTATATCATGTGTAACCATTACAATGGTCTTTTCGCGGTTATCTAAATTCCAAAGTTTCAACAGCTCAACATGCATACTGCTTTTGGTTAAAGCATCTAATGCACCAAAGGGTTCATCCAGCAATAAAATAGAAGGATTAATGGCAAATGCTCTTGCAATGGCCACCCGCTGTTTCATACCCCCGGAAAGCTGACCGGGTAATTTATCCTTATGCTCCCACAGCTTTACCATTTTAAGATTGTTTTCTACTAACTCTTTTTTTTCTGCCGCCGATTTATCTTTTAAAATGGGGGTAAGTTGGCGTTTTTGGGAGTAGGGGTAATTTTAGGAAAACCAATGTGCGCTCAAACATAACTCCCTAATTTCCAAGGTCATATACTAATGTATTACCGTTTACTACTTGCCTAACTGTGGCTGTTTTGGTTCGCAACTCTAAAATTTCATAGATACGGGTCTCGGAGGTGGCAC
>JANRMC010000233.1:0-22825 GCA_033761915.1 Flavihumibacter sp. | reverse complement strand
TATAAATTTGGTGTAGTTGGTGCTGAAATAAATAACCCCGCCGGGTTTTAAAATAAGCAGGCACTTATTAATAATATTTACATGGTCTCTTTGTATGTCCAGTATATCTTCCATGCGCTTACTGTTGCTGAAGGTGGGCGGATCCAGCACAATAATATCATAGCTGTTCATTTTAATTTCATCCAGGTATTGCAACACATCGGCATGTACAAACTGAAAGGCATCATTAACCGGCAGGTTGTTTATTTTAAAATTTTCTGCTCCCCAGTTTAAATAGGTTTTTGATAAATCTACCGAAGTTACCACAGCCGCGCCACCAGCTGCGGCATACACAGAAAAAGATGCCGTGTAACAAAACAGATTTAATACTTTTTTACCAGCACATTCTTTTTGCACCATTTGCCGGGTAATGCGGTGGTCTAAAAACAAGCCGGTATCCAGATAATCGGTAAGGTTTATTAAAAAATTTAACCCGCCTTCTGTTACGGTGGTAAAACTTTGTTCGGTACCTGTTTTTTGGTATTGGTCTTGCCGGTCTTCTTTGCGTTTACGTTCTTTTAAAAAAATTTGTTGTGGTGGCACCTGCAGCACCGTGGCAATTACCTCCATACTTTGCTGCAGCCATTGCTGGTGTTCTTCTTCTGTTAATTTATGCTGGGCCCGGTACTCGTTTAAATAAACAGCGTTGTTATAAATATCTATAATTAATGGAAACTCGGGCAAATCCTTATCGTAAATGCGGTAGCAACGGATGCCCTGGCGTTTAGCCTGCTTGCTTAAATGCTTATACACTTTAGCCAGCCGGTTTTGAAACATGGTTAGTTTTTCAGAAAGTGTCATGGGTTGTAAAAATAAACACTAATCTATAACCGGGCTTTTTTAAGACAATTAAACTGTATACAGACATAAAAAAACTGTTTTTGAGCAGGCAACCCCAGTTGGCAAACCTGCGTATTATAGTGTACCTTAGAATATCCATAAAGGCACAATTTTGACCGGCCAAAATGAAAAAATACTAACTATGATTGATGGTTGCTGTAAAAACAACCGTCAGAGTCAGCAGGAATTGTACAACTGGCTGTTTGCCTTTGCCATGAATATATGCTACCGCTATACCAGCCAGCCCGAAGAGGCCGAAGAATTAACGCATGAATCGTTTATAAAACTGTTTAAAAACATTAACCAGTTTGAGACCACGCGGCAGCAACCCCTGGAGCCTTTATTAAAAGCATGGTTTAAAAAAATTACCATCAACACCTGTATAGATTTTGTACGTAAACGGCACACGGTGCTGAATGGCTATGCCCTGCCTGCAGAAAGCCAGGAAATAGCAGGCAGCGATGTTAGCGGGTTTGATAAATTATCTTATAATGATATTATTGAAGCAGTACGAAAACTGTCGCCGGTTTACAGAACTGTTTTCAATCTTTTTGCCATAGAGGGCTTTACCCACGAAGAAATTGCCCGTCAACTGGGCATAAGTGTGGGTGCCTCAAAATCCAACCTATCAAAAGCAAGGCACAATTTGCAAAAGCTGATTGTGCAGCAAAACGAAGTAAAAGAATATGCAACCAACTGAAAACAATAAAATGGATCAGCTGGGCCGCGATGCGGCTGAAAATTACCAGGCACCTGTTGCACCCAACTGGGATAAATTTTTACCCCAGTTAGATGAAGCCATGCCACAGAAGGAAAAAAAGCGCCGCCGCTTTTTACTCTTTTGGCTATTGCTGGGCCTTACAGTAGGTGGGGCAGGTACCTATATTGCATTAAAACCCTCCGGCAATACTCAGGTAGCCAATACACCCGCAACCAATAACTCAACTACTCTTGCAACCCAACCAACCAAAAGATTTTTAAAAGAAGAGGCTGGTGCCCAACAACAGCCATCAACTGCTTCAACTAAAAACACAGGCAGCTCAAAAAATGTGGTGCCAGATACATACACCGATACAGAGCTATCTCCTAACACAAAAATCAGCAGCAAGAACGCAGTAACTGAAAATGGGTTAAAAAATAACAATACCCAATCAATAACAATAACAACATTAAACACGCCACAACAAAAGAAAAAAAGAACAGGCACAACCTACCAATCAAGCCCGGTAAAAAACAAACCGGAAGTTATTGCTAACGCAACCCCAAAAAATACAGCATCTGTGTTGCCAAATTCAACCCGGGTTGATGATAAAAATATTATACCAGTACCCAGTAATACCGTTCCGCAAGCCGAGAGCAATAGCAGCAACACTACCACAGCGCCAATAGCTACAATAGCAACAGATACAAGCAGCACCAACACAAATACAGTTACTATAACATCACCAGTTGCATCAACAATAGTTGATAGCGGCAAAACAATTACCCCTACTAAAAAACCTGTACAAAAAACAAAAGAAAAAAATACATTCAGTCTGGCCATAACCAGTGGCGTGGACTGGAGTACGGTTAAATACGATTACACGGAACCATTAGGTATTAATATTGGTTTAATGGGTGGCTATCATTTAAACAAGCATTGGTCTTTACACACCGGTTTAATATATACCCATAAAAAATACGAAGCTAAAGGGCAGTATTTCTCGCCTAAAGATAATAACCCCTGGTATGCAACAATAAAAATGATGCATATGGATGGCTACTGCAATATGTGGGAATGGCCTGTTTATGCACGTTATGTATTTAATCCGGTAAAAAAGCATCCGGTATTTATCAGCACCGGCATTTCTTCTTACCGTATGAATAAAGAAAACTATCATTATACCTACACTTATAATACCAGCACTACTGTTTACCATAAAAATGCAGTAAAAACCAATAAAGATATTTACCTGGCCAGCATCCTGCATCTTTCTGCAGGCACCAGCTTTAAGGCCGGTAAAAAACTAAGCATACTTGCCGAGCCTTATGCCAAGCTGCCATTGCGCAAAATGGGTTACGGCAGTTTGATGCTTTCCAGCTTTGGTGTTAACTTTTCTTTGCAGCTGAAGCAACCTCAAAAAAAATAGTTGCGTAATCTTCATATCCCAATTTATTAAAACAAATTCCACATGAAGCCAAACCAACTATTAGTTGCATTAAGCCTTATTACATTGATTGCTATAGGCATTTATGGTTGTAGCAAAGGCGGAGGCACCACCACCCCACCCAACCCCTGTGCCAGTAAAACTATTACAGTTACAGCCACCACTACCAATACCAATGCGGGTGCAAGCACCGGCTCCATCAGCGCTACTACAAGTGGCAGCAGCAGTTTTACATTCAGTATTAATAGCGGTGCTTTTCAGGCCAGTGGTAATTTTAGTAACCTTGCAAAAGGCACATACACTATTACGGCAAAAGATAGTGATGGCTGCACCGGCTCTGCACAGTTTACCGTAAATGAAAATGATGCCTGCCTTGGTAAAACCATTACCATCAGCGGAAGCGTTACTGAAGACTCAGACCCCTGTAGCAACACGGGCAAACTTACCATTACAGCCGGTGGTAGTACCAATTTTACATATAATATTAACGGGGGCAGTTTTCAGGCATCGGCTTCGTTTACCAATGTACCTGCAGGCTCTGTAACCATTGGTTGTAAAGATGGAGATGGATGTGTTAAAACCTCTACTGTAACTGTTGGTACTTTGGCCGCGGGTGTATTGTTTACAGATGTAAAAGCTATTGTTCAAACCAAATGCGCCATCAGTGGTTGCCACAACGGCACACAGGCACCCAATTTTACACAAGATTGTACCATTGCTGCAAATGCCGCCCGTATTAAAGCAAGAGCTGTAGACCAGGGAGACATGCCCCCAACAGGGCCGCTTACACAGGCAGAGAAAAATAAAATTACTGCCTGGGTTACAGCCGGTGGCCGCGTAAGTAATTAAATGGAGTTTTTTTGTTTCAGGCAGTTGAATAATTATGAAGCATTGTTGCTACGCTCAGTTCAGCTATTAGTTAGTAATTGAACTGGGCGTTTTTATTTATTCAGCCTCAAACCACACCGGCTTATTATCGTTCCAGGTGCCGTTGTAATTAATGCATAATTCTTCTCCGGCTTTAATGGCACGTATGGTTTTTATAGCAATGGTATCCGTATCAAAATCCATTTCATACTCGCAGTTGCTGTTATAAGCATGGTTATACACGGGCACATAACCCAGTGCCATGCAGCAATGGGTACTATCATCACCCCATTCAAAAATATAATCGTGCAGCAGGGTTTGGTCAAGCAGGGGCCGGTCTTTTGCCGGCATTACAATTACCGGTGCAATTTCTATAACGGTGCCGGCCGCAATGGGTTCTTGTGTAAAAACCCCACGCCCTTTATTGCTGGTGGGTGCTATGAACAAGTAAGGAAGTATCATAGGTACAAATATAAATAAGGCACTTACTAAACAATTTGCTTTTCTGATAAATGTTGCCAATAGCAATACTGTTGAAGTGATTGCGACGCAACGATGTTGCCATAAGCAATGCCGCTGGTATTTGCCAAAAACAAACACTGCCTGATAGTTGCTGCAACAGCAAATGCCTTAAATTTGGCACATGAGTCTTGAATTGGAACAACCCGGTTTGCTGGAGTTATTTCTGGAAGTAATACAAAGCGATGACAAGCTGCGCATCCGCGATTTTTTAAACGACCAGAATATTAGCGATGTGGCTGACCTGATTAATGAATACCCCGAATACGAGAGCCAGATTATTGCCAACATGAGTATTCACCGGGCTTCAAAGGTTTTTAAAATACTGGACCTGCCCACACAAAAAAATATTATACAGGAACTGCCCCCTTTTACCACTGCAGAATTACTGAATGAACTACCTGCCGATGACCGTACTGCTTTTTTAGAAGAGTTACCCAGCCGTGTGGTAAAAGAACTGATTAAAACATTGGACCCCGAAGAACGGAAAGTAACCCTATCCCTGCTGGGTTACCCCGAAGGCAGCGTAGGCCGTTTAATGACGCCGGATTATATAGCCGTGCAAATTGACTGGACGGTGGAAGAAGTGATACAGGAAATACGGGAAAATGGAAAAGACAGCGAAACCATTGATGTGATTTATGTGGTGGATGATGAAGGAAAGTTTATTGACGACGTACGGATACGTGAAATTATACTGGCCAGTCCCGATAAAAAGATTGGAGATATTATTGACTACCGTTTTATTGCGCTGCATGTAAACGACGACCAGGAAGTGGCCAACCAAACATTTAAAATGAATAACCGCGTGGCATTGCCCGTGGTGGATGACAACAATTTACTACTGGGTATTGTTACTATAGACGACGTATTATGGGTAGCCAATGAAGAGTTTAGTGAAGACATGCAAAAAATGGGAGGTACGGAAGCATTGGATGAACCTTACCTGGAAATACCCATACTGAAACTGTTTAAAAAAAGAGTGGTATGGTTGATACTGCTGTTTTTTGGTGAGCTGATAACCATTTCGGCCATGCAGCAGTTTGAAGATGAAATTGCTAAAGTGGTAATACTGGCTACGTTTATCCCCTTAATTATTTCAAGCGGTGGTAACAGTGGTTCGCAGGCATCTACGTTGATAATACAGGCCATGGCATTGGGCGAAATTACCATTGCAGACTGGTGGCGTATTATACGCCGGGAAATAATATCGGGCTTGTTATTGGGGGGCACTTTATGCCTGCTGGGGTTTGGCATTATTTATACCTGGCATTTTTTTAGCGATACATTTGGGTTGCATTACCTGCGTATTGGTTTAACTGTTGGCTGCTCTTTAATTGGTATTGTGTTGTGGGGTACATTAGTAGGGTCTACCCTGCCGTTAATTTTAAAACGTGCCGGCGCCGACCCTGCTGCATCATCCACACCCTTTGTGGCTACGCTGGTAGATGTAACCGGATTGATTATTTACTTTAGTGTGGCCTTTGCTTTTTTAAAAGGTATTCTTTTATAAAATAGTGTTGCAAACTGATAAATTGTTGTAGCATGCACCGTTCCGCAAGGCGAAACCCTGAAAACTAAATGCCCACTTAAGTAATTTATTCTGCAAAATATAGGTAGTATGAAAAAGCATGTTTTGTTTATTGGCTTAATTTTTTGTTTTACTCTGAGTAAAGCACAACAAACACAAAAGCCACCGTTGCATGGTAAAAATTGGATGGCCATTACAGGTAAGCCGTTAGCAGCTACCGCCGGCGCTATTACCTTTCAAAAAGGCGGCAATGCTGTTGATGCAGCCTGTGCTATGTTAGCGGCCACCTGCACCATGTGGGATGTGTTAAGTTGGGGCGGAGAAACACAGGCATTAATATATAATCCAAAAACAAAAAAAGTAATTGCTATCAATGCCATGGGGGTTGCACCTACGGGTGCCACTGCCGATTTTTTTAAAGGCAAAGGATATAATTTTCCGCCGGAGTATGGCCCATTGGCAGCCACCACACCCGGCACACCGGGCGGCATTTGCTATATGCTGGCAGAATATGGCACATTGAGTTTAAAAGAAGTATTGGCACCCGCCATACAATTAGCCGCCGGATATCCCATAGAAGCACAAACAGCTAACAGTATAGAAAGAGGAAAAGCCCGTATTAAAGAATGGCCTTATAGCACAAAAGTTTTTTTAACACATGCCGGTGAAAAAAGAGAAGCGCCGGAAGCAGGTGAAATATTTGTACAAAAAGATTTATTAAACACCTTACAAAAAATGGTACAGGCCGAACAGGAAGCTTTGAAAAATGGCCGTACCCGCAAGCAGGCTATTATGGCTGCATACGACCGTTTTTATAAAGGCGATATTGCCCGTGAGTTTGTACGCGGTTGTCAGGAACAGGGCGGTTTAATAACCCTGCAGGATTTAGCCAGTTGGAAACCCATAGAAGAAGAACCATTGCATGTAAACTATAAAGGCATTGACGTGTACAAACTGCAACAATGGACACAAGGCCCCATGCTCTTACAATCGTTAAACATACTGGAGAATTTTGATGTAAAAAAAATGGGTTACAACAGCACCAAATACATTAATACCCTTTACCAAACCATGAGCCTGAGTTTTGCAGACAGAGATTTTTATTATGGGGACCCTTACAAACTTCCGGCAGAACCTATACAAGGTTTGTTGAGTAAAGAATACGCTAAACAAAGAGCTGCTTTAATTAATCCTATAAAGAATGAACCATTAATTGGTCCCGGAGACCCTTATCCCTTTGAAGGAAAAACAAACCCTTATACTTCTATACTAAAAGAACGTGGCTTTGATATTAATAACAGTAACAACCGTGGTTTTGTACCCGCACACGATTCTACGATTGCCTTTAACAACCTGCCAATAAACGAAGAATATATTGACCGCTTAACCCGCGGCACCACCAGTGTAGAAGCAGCAGATAAAGAAGGCTGGGTGGTTTCTATAACGCCCAGTGGTGGTTGGCTGCCCGCCTGCATTGCAGGTAATACCGGTGTTGGTATGAGTCAACGCATGCAAAGTTTTGTATTAGATGAAACGCTCAATCCGTTTAATGTGGTAGAACCCGGTAAGCGGCCAAGAGTTACTCTTACCCCATCTATGGCATTAAAAGATGGCAAACCGTTTTTAAGTTTTGCGGTGCAGGGCGGAGACACACAAGATCAAAATCTGCTACAGTTTTTTTTAAACGTGGTGGAGTTTGGCATGACGGTGCAACAAGCCTGCGAAGCAGCCAATATAAACAGCAATCAGTTGTGGTTGTCTTTAGGCGGCACCAAAACAGACGATAGAAAACCCCGTGCCGGCAGTATTTTATTGCACAACAACACAACCGAAGCCGTACGCAACGAACTTAAAAAAATGGGTTACCAGTTAAGTTTTGGAGACCGTACCAGCGGCCCCATAAATGCTATTTATTTTGATTGGAAGCACGGAAGCCTATGGGGTGGCAGCAGTAATAACGGAGAAGACTATGGCATTGCATGGTAGTCTGAAAATCAATGTTTAGCTATTGAAATCAGCTTTTGCACAAAAATTAAACATCGTTGCGTCGCACTCTTCGGCCACATAACTCTACTTTACTAATCTCTTAGTAGAAATACTTTGTTTTCAAACTAAGGTATTACTTCTATGGCAGGATACTAAAAAACACAGTATATTTATTGGAGACAGGCTTAACATTTAACAGGCTCAGAATTAAGACTTTTATTTGTAGCATCCGTAATCTTATTTGATGGCAAACTCAAAAGCGACCACTTTTTTGCGTTCAAATATTTCACTAACTGGCTTCGAGAGATTTATCCATATTTCATTCCTGGCAATTATTTTAAACATTGCAGATAGTTTAATGGGTAAGTACAAAGACCTCTTAGGTGCATATATTTTATTAGCAACCATACCTCCACTCGTTGTTTCTCTTTATTTGTATAAAAAACAAAAAAAGTTAGCGGCCAAAACAGTGGCAGCCATCACCTATAATCTTGCGTTTTATATAATATCTGTGAATGTTGGTCTGGGAGGAGGCACCTATTTTTATTATTTCCCATTTATGATCAGCTTTATTTACATGTTTCAGGCCGAAGAAGATGATAAATATGCAGTTTTATTTGTTATTGGAAGTCTTATTTGTTTATTGCTGATTTTAATCACAGTACCATACGAGCCCGTTTATTTCAAAGCTCCTCCGGAAAGATTAAAGGAGGTGATGCTTTTATCATTTATCGTTTCTTTTCTTTTAACAATGTATTATTTCTATGTAATCTATAAATATCAGCAATCGCTCAGCATTAAAATATATGAAACAGAACAAAAAAATAAACGGGCAGAATTACGTTCTGTAATTGAAATACAGGAAACCGAAAGAGAAAATATTGTAAATGAATTACGCAATAACATCAATCAAACATTAGCCACTTCTAAGTTCTTACTGGATAAAGCAAAAGAAGAACACAACAATAATCCATTAATAGAAAAAAGTTATAACCTTACTCAAGAAGCTATTGAGCAATTGTCTTTATTATGCGTTAACCTTAACCCCACCACCATTACAGATATTGGTTTTATTGAAGGCACCAATGAATACATTAACAACCTGCGCAGATTTTCTGGCGTAATCATCAGTTTCAATTGCCCGCAAAAAGAGATAGAAAACATTGGTGTAAAAGACAAAGTTTCTCTATTCCGTATTATACAAGATTATATCAGTATCGTGCTGCGTAACCCGCAATCAAAAAATATCACTATCAGCATCAATTACACAGCACCCCGTATCAGTCTTTCTCTCAGCCAGGATGATAGTAATTTCAATTTCATGCAAACGCCGCTGCAAAACAGCCTTTCAGATATTAAAAACCGCATCAACTATTTTAATGGCACCATCCGGCAGGCTCACCCCGGAGATTTAAGAACAGCCCTGCTGGAGCTCTCATTGGCTTCATGATTTTTTTTTATTCTCACCGCAAGTTTGGCTGCAGGTAAGCGTCTAATACTTTAATAAAATATATTTGACGAAGGCATACTTTAGCCAGGTACATGAGTAAACTACAACTGAAGGCAGCAGATTTAGGTGCTTTTATGCAAGAGCATCAGGGCAGGATATACAATGCTGCTTTAAACCTTTTGCAAAACCAGCAAGAGGCAGAAGAAATTACGCAGGATGTGTTTTTGGATGCTTATAACAAACAACAAAGCTTTAAAGGCGATGCCAGCATCAGTACCTGGTTATATAGGATTGCCGTAAATAAATGCATAGATATTTTAAGAAAAAAACAAAGGCGCCTGCAATGGCAGCAGCCTTTTAAATGGATGGCCGGTGAAACGCTGTTACCTACAGCCGCTACAGATTTTGTGCATCCGGGTATAGTGGCAGAAAACAAAGAAAAAGCAGCCATACTGTACAAAGCCTTACTGCATTTACCGGTTAACCAGCGCACCGCTTATCTCTTGCACGATACAGAACATCTTTCGTACAAAGAAATAAGTGAAGTATTGGAAACCAGCATTCCGGCTGTTGAATCATTGCTCTTCAGGGCAAGACAAAACCTTAGAAAAAGTATTGAACACTATTATAAAGATTAACGGTATGAAAAAAGAACAATGGGTAGATGCAGTTATAGACAGCACAAGGCAGCTTGCACCTGCCGGCACCAATCCGTTTTGGGTAGTACGGGTGCAGCAAAAAATAAAACAACAGCAAGAAACCATACATACTGTTATAGCCGCTAAATGGGTGTACACCGCTGCTGCCTGTTTTGCCGCCTTACTGATATTAAATATTTTAAGCTTTAGTAACACAGCTGGCAAAAGCAGTAAAAACAATATACAATCGGTAATGCAGCAATATGGTTTTATGCAAACAGATTATTATTTCTTAGATCCATCAACAAGGTAATATGAACAAGCAACGCTTTCTTATTATTTGCGTGGTTTTACTGCTGGTATTAAATACAGCAACTTTATTGTTTCTGTTTTTTAACCAGCGGCCACAAAATTTCCCTCCGGGGCCACCCCCGGGTAGCGCCAACAGTTTCATCATCCAAGAATTATCGTTAACACCCCAGCAACAACAACAATATGCTCAATTGTGGCAGCAGTTTCAGCAGCAGCTGCGGCAAATACAAGCTGCAGATAAACAATTACACCAGCAATATTTTCAATTGTTAAAACAAGACCCAGCAGATACCTCCGTTATTGATACTGTTATATCCAGCATCAGCCAGCAGCGCCGCTATATGGAACTGGCATTGTATAACCATTTTAAACAATTGCGTCAGATATGCACGGCACAACAACAGCAAAAATTTAACCAGTTGATCGATGAAATTATGCATCGTATGAACCCAAGACCACCCGGCCCTCCAACACAACCATAAACCACCATAAAAACCCCACCACCATATGAAATATAAAAATGCGCTGCTAATAACCAGCTGTTTTTGCAGCCTGCTGTTAACCAGCACCGTAATTATAAGTTGCAATAAGAGTAATGATACCGCCTCACCGGCAGATCCATTGGCAGCATTAAATCTGCCCGCCACTCCGTTTGCATATGCCAACCAGCCACTACCCTTTTATTTTAACAGTCCGCCCATACAGGCGCAAATAAATACCCCGGCAGATAATGCAATAACCGATTGGGGCGCCACGCTGGGCCGTGTATTATTCTACGATAAAAAATTATCCATCAACAACAGCATTTCTTGTGCTACTTGCCATGCACAAGCCAACGGTTTTTCTGATACCGCTGTGCTGAGTAAGGGCTTTGCCGGCGGTTTAACGGGCAGGCATTCTATGTCGCTCATTAATGCAAAATATTATCCCAATGGCCGGTTTTTTTGGGATGAAAGAGCCACTACATTAGAACAGCAGGTATTAACCCCCGTGCAGGATGCTGTTGAAATGGGTATGCGCTTAGATACGTTAAATAACCGCCTGCAAAAAACAACACACTATCCCTATCTCTTTAATAAAGCCTTTGGCACAGAAGCCATCACATCAGACCGCATTGCAAAAGCCATGGCACAATTCATCCGTTCTATGGTTTCTTACCAATCTAAATTTGATGCAGGCCGTGCGGCAGTTACCCCCGGACAAGACCCCGTACTTACACCATACAGTAATTTTACCGCCCAGGAAAATGAGGGCAAACAATTATTTTTTAGTCCTATCACTACTTGCAACACCTGCCATGGCACAGAAACATTTACTGCACCCGCCGATAGAAATAATGGATTGGAAAACCCTTCTGTTGACAGGGGTAAAGGCGGCGTTACCAATATACCCGTGCAGGTTGGCAATTTTAAAGTACCCTCTTTAAAAAACATTGCATTAACAGCACCCTACATGCACGATGGGCGTTTTAAAACCTTAGAAGAAGTGGTGGAACATTATAACAGTGGCATTACACCCAACCCCAACCTGGCACCCCAATTAAAAAATAACGATGGCACCCCAAAGCGAATGAATCTAACAACGCAACAAAAAAATGCATTGGTGGCATTTTTAAAAACGCTGACAGATAATGTTATTACAACCGATGTAAAATTCAGTAACCCCTTTCGTTAACAGGTACAATAGATATATAGGTTTACAAGTGTCACTACGGTGGCACTTTTTTTATTTATGTTACCAGCAGCAGTTTTCATAGCATCATCCTTGCGTCGCACATGTTAGCTGCAACGCTGCAAGGAACCCCTGCCTGCGTGACGCAGTCAGGCAGGGAGTAGCAGTTGCACTTCATCCCGACTTTAGCGGGACTTGTGCCATAGTAAAAGGTGTTGGGCATAAAGTTTACATCCATACACCTTTGGCCTTTTAGATCATACCTATTCTTCTGTTGAAGGGTGCGACGCAACAACTGCCGGGCTTTATGCTGCTGCTGATAACCCAAACTTTTCAAGTAGTTAAAACGAGCAAGTTTTCCAGTTTTTTGCAAGAATCTGAATTTTTTTTGCGTTTTTATGCAGGTTTTTTGGTTACTTTGGTGAGTAACCAAAACTATCATGCTTAAAAAAGAGCGTCAGGCCTATATTTTGCACCAGGTAAACCTGCACAACAAAGTACTGTCGTCTACCTTAAGTGAAGAGATTAGTGTCTCTGAAGATACCATCCGCAGAGACTTGCAGGAATTATCTGACGAAGGCAAGCTGATAAAAGTACACGGCGGAGCCTTGTCTCACTCTTTTAACTACGTTAATTACCCTTCCAGCAAAATTTACTCGCACAGCAACAAACGTATTATAGCCGAGAAAGTAGTTAAGCTGATAACTGATGGTATGTTTTTATTAACCACGGGGGGCACCACCATTTTAGAAATTGCCCGTGTATTACCGCCACAACTGAGAGCCACTTTTATTTCTGGTAGCATACCCGTGGTATTAGAATACCTGCACCACCCCAATATTGATGTGATTGTAATTGGCGATAAGGTTTCTAAAAACTCAAAAATTACAGTGGGTGGAGATGCTATATCAAGCATCAAAAAAATTAAAGCCGATTTATGTTTATTGGGTATTAACTCTATTGATACTGTTCATGGCATTACCGATAATGACTGGGATGTGGTGCACATAAAAAAAGCTATGATAGAAAGCAGTAAACAAACTGTTTGTGTAAGCATTTCAGAAAAGCTGGATACCTGCCAGCCTTTTCAGGTTTGCGAGCTGAACAAAATTGATATACTGGTTACAGAACTAGACCCTATGGATGAAAAGCTGGAGCCCTACAGAAAGGCCGGCATTACTATTTTATAAATCCATTCATCCCCCTTACTACCAACAACACGATTGTATTGCCAACGATATGTGGCTGAAAACAGCTGTGCCCCAACATCAAAAAACAAACGTTTGAATACTAAACCAACAGTTATGCGAAAAATTGTCTTTCTATTGTTTCTCCTGGTATGTGGCGGTTTTATACATGCGCAGGAAAAAACTATCAGCGGCACCATCGTATCTGCCGATGATAATGCACCGCTTCAAAGTGTTACTATTACCAACACTAAAACAAACAAAAGAACTCAAACCGATGGACAGGGTTATTTCCAGTTAAAAGCATCGGTTGGTGATAAATTAGTGTTTTCTGCAGTTGGTTATTCAAAAAAAGAAGTTACCGTAAGTAACGATGCAGTGGTAAACCTTAGCCTTACCGTAGTTAATAAAGAACTGGGGGAAGTAGTGGTAACTGCATTGGGTATTAAACGGGATAAACGGGGCCTTGGTTTTGCCTCACAGGAAATTAAAGGAGAAGAAGTTTCTCAAACCCAACGTGAAAACTTTTTTAACTCGCTGCAAGGCCGTGTTGCCGGCGCCACATTGGTACAAACCAGCGGTGCCCCCGGTGCTTCTTCAAACATTGTATTAAGAGGCTTTAACTCTTTATCGGGTAATAACTCTCCGCTGATTGTGGTAGATGGATTGCCCATTAGTAACAATACATTTAACCAGGGTTTGCTGGCATCAGATCTTCCTAACCGTAATAATGATTATACCAACAGGGCTGCAGATATCAACCCCGATGATATTGAATCTATCAACATATTAAAAGGTCCGGAAGCAACAGCTCTTTACGGTATTGAAGCAGGAAGTGGTGCCATTATTATTACCACCAAAAAAGCCAAAGCAGGTAAACTTAAAATCAGTTATGATAATAACTTTCGTCTCACACACCTGTACCGCTTTCCCGAAATACAAACTGTGTATGGTACCGGTTTAAATGGTGTAAGCTCTAAAGACCGCCGGTTGTTTGGTCCTAAAAACGATGCAGGCACCCCGTTTTATGATAATATCAGAAACTTTTTCAGAGATGGTTTTCAGCACAAACACAATTTAACCTTAGAGGGTGGAAAGAAAAATACAGCCTTACGCGGTAACCTTACTTACCGGGATGAATCGGGTGTGGTACCCAATACGGGGCTTAACCAAATACAGGCAAGAGTAACGGTTAACCAGAAAGTAACTAAAAAACTGGATGTTAATTTTTCTGCTGCCTACATCAATACAAGAAATGATAAATCATTAAGAGGCTCGGGCGGTTTCTTACAAAACCTGATGCTATGGCCCACCTCTGATGATGCAAGAGATTATTTAAATCCTAACGGCACCCGCAAATTCTTTTTTGAGCCTGATGCCACCGGCAACCAGCCCAATGAAGCAGATAACCCCTTCTTTGAAACAGCAAAGAATATTTCTTACGATAAGACAAACCGTGGGCTGTTAAATTTAACAGTAAACTACCGGCCTACCAGTTGGTGGGATGTTGTGGTAAGAGTAGGTTCTGATATTTACGATCAGGAGGGTCTTACTTATTATCACCCCGAATCGAATCAGGCACGTACAGTACGCGGACAGGTGGAAGATTACACTGAAAAATTTCGTAGCATTAATGGAGTACTGATTAATACATTTAAGAAAAGCTTTGGCAAGTTTAATGGTACAGTAAGAGTAGGTATTGCTAATGATGATTGGGTTAGAAAAAATTTCAGCCGAAGAGGGCAAACATTGAAGGACTCTGTTACCAAAGACATCAGCGCAGCAACAGCACTGGTAACCAGCCGCGAAACCGGCCGCGATACCTTAACCAAAAAAAGATTACAGGGGGTGTTTGGAGAAATTAGTGTGAATTATGACGAGTTGGTGTATTTAACATTAACCGGAAGAAACGACTGGACTTCTACGCTGCCTACCGCATCCCGTTCTTTCTTTTATCCTGCTGTAAGCTTATCGGTTATTATGAGCGATCTGGTATTTAAAAACGTTAAATCAGCCCCTTACTGGAAATTGAGAGCATCGTATGCACAAACAGCAAAAGATATTTTGCCTTATGGTTCTCAAAGCTGGTATACCAATGCACCGGGCACTACCAATGCCTATGGTTTTGCTTATGACTTTTTTAATCAAAACCCAAAGATTGTTCCTGAAACACAAAAAACCTTTGAGTTAGGAACAGAGCTGAAGTTGTTTAACAACCGTATTTCGCTGGATTATACTTATTACAATACCCGTAATCTGGATCAGATTGTACGACTGGTACGCTTGAGCTATGGCACTGGTTTTATTTTAAATACCAGCAACATCAGCGATACCAAGAACACCGGTCATGAAATAATGCTGGGCCTGGTACCTGTAAAAAACAAAGTAGTTACATGGAGAGTGAACCTGAACTTTAATACCATGACTAATAAAGTTACCCGTATACCAGATAATATTCCGGAGTTTTATAACTCTGATACCTGGTTGGGTAATTTCAGAGCTGGTTTAACAAGAAACGGAACCATTACCCAATTAACAGGGCAAGATTATTTGAAAAATACTGCAGGACAAATATTGATTGACCCTGCAACCGGTTACCCATTACCAGATCCCAACTATACAAAAATTGCAGACAGAAACCCCGATTTTCAATTAGGCATTGGTAACACCATTACTTATAAAAAAATATCGCTTTCATTCTTATTAGATATTAAGAAAGGCGGAGACATTTTAAATGGTAATGAAATATGGATGACTCAAAACGGCATCAGTACAAGAACACTGGACCGTGAACAGGCAAGAGTTTATAACGGTGTATTGAGAGACGGTTTAGAAAACACTGCCACCCCAACTAAGAATACTATTTCTGTAATACCCATGTACCAGAGTGCTGTATATACAGACAGAACTTATGCCGTTGATTATGTAGAACACGATGTAAACTGGGTACGCTTGCGAGATATTACATTGCGTTTATCAGCCGGTAATAACTTACTAAAGAAGTTAAAACTATTTACAGCCGCAGATGCATTTGTAACAGCCACCGATGTTTTTATTATTACTAATTATACCGGTGTTGACCCCTCTGCTGCAGGTAACTCTGCCGCTACTTTAGGTAATGGTTCGTTTGGTATTGACTTTGGTTCTCTTTCTATTCCAAGAGGTATCAATTTCGGGCTTCGTGTTCAATTCAAAAACAAATAAGCTAGCATTTATGAAAACAACAAATAAACTAACATATATACTGGTAAGCTGTTTCATACTATCTGGCTTACTATCCTGCAAAAAGTATATTGATGATGCTTTTGCAAACCCCAATAAACCCGTGGTGGTAGACCCGGATGCTGTTTTACCATCTGTAATTTCTAACTATGCACGTGGTTTAATGTTTGATGCACGTGGTGTGGGCAACTATGCTTCTTACTGGCACAGAACTGCCTCCGGTGATAACTGGGACAGAATGGGCTACACACCCGGCAGTGATTTTGGCGGCGAAAAATGGAGAAGCCATTACTGGAGTTTAGGCGTAAACTTATTAAACATCATACGCGATGGCAGAAATACTAACAGGCCCGCCTATGCAGGTGCCGGTTATGCATTATTTGCGTTAAGCTGGACGCAGCTGACCGATTACCATGGAGAGGTTATATTAGACGAAGCCTTCAAATCTGAACAGCTTACTTTTAAGTACAACACACAAGATAAAGTGTATGAGTATGCTTTGAAGCAATGCGACTCCGCCATTTTTTATTTTAACCAGGCTACTGCTGGCAGCAGCTTTTCCACCGGAGACAGGTACTTCTACAACGGAGATATTGATAAATGGAAAAAGTTTACTTACGGTGTTAAAGCCTTAATTTATCACAGGTATTTTAATAAATCTACCTATGCAGCCGATTCTGTAATTAAGTATGTAAACCTTTCTTTTGGTTCTGCTGCAGATGATGCGTTAATTAAATTTGATGCCAGCTTAGCCACCATCAGCACGGCTGCATTAAATTTTTACGGACCGGTACGTGCTAATCTGGGTGGTTACCGCCCTTCTAAATACTTAATAGATTTAATGAAAGGGGCTGGCTTTTTTACCGGCGTAACAGATCCACGCCTGGCTTATATTTTTAAACCAGCTACCGATGGGCAGTTTCGCGGTTTACCGGCCAACAATGGCTTTACGGGTTTTACCAGCACCACACAACCATGGAATTTTTGGGGCTTTAATGTTACTACCGCACCAACGGGTGGCATAGATACCGCTGCAAGAACCTACTTTAAAAATGCAGCACCCTTTCCTATTCTTACGTATAGCATGCTGCAATTTACAAAAGCAGAAGCGGCATTGAAAAAAGGAGATCTGGGTACGGCAAAAACAGCGTACGAAGAAGGCATCCGTGGCAGCATGAGTCATCTAACCACGTATTATACAGGCTATACACCCATTACAGAAACAGCTAAAAACAATTTCATCAGCAGCACCACTATTAACCCGGCTACAGTAACACTAAACCATATTATGCTGCAAAAATTTGTATCGCTGTGGCCCTATGGTATGGAAGAAACATGGGTGGATATGAGAAGGTATAACTATGATACCGTTGTTTACAAAGGCTATACCCCGGTTGCTTCTCTTTACCCCGATAATGGCGGTAAACTGGCTTACCGGGTTAGGCCCCGTTACAACTCAGAGTATATCTGGAATGTAAACGAACTGCAAGCCATTGGTGCTTTAAATTTTGATTACCATACCCAACCGGTTTGGTTTACTAAACCTTAAAAGAATAAGACGATGAAAAATAAAATATTTATAACAATAGCATTAACTGCAATCTGCTGCTGGGCTTGTAAAAAAGACAGTAAACTACTGGATGAAAACAATAAATATCAACTCATAGATAATACGGTAAGCCAGGTTAAGTTTACCCATGTTTTTCCGGCACTTACACCCAATGCCAGCACCACAGCACCCAGCGGCCCCCGCTTTAGAATATTTGTAAACGGCAATAAGGTAGATGGTACAGTTACCACTTCTGCCACTACCAATGCGCTTTCTTTTGGCAGCACCTTTCCTTTTACACCCTACCTTTCTTTACAACCTGGCAGCAATAAAATAGAATGCATTGTAAACAGAATATCTTCTACCAATACGTTTGCACCCATTGCCGGAGACACCGTTTTTTCTACCACCGTTAATTTTGAAGCCGGCAAGCGCTACTCAGTGTTTTTAGCAGACAGTCCAGACCCCGGCGTATTAACACTGGAAAACAATTTTGCCATACCTGCTGAGAAAAAGTTTTCGGTGCGCCTGGTAAACCTTTGTGCCGATGTAACCGACAAGTATGATATTCTTTCTAAACGCTATGGCACCGTATTTACCAACGTAGGCTATAAAGAAGTGAAAGACTATATGACTTTTGACCAGACAGAATTATCTGATACCCTTACACTGGTAAAAACCGGCACCACCACAGCACTGGCAACCTTTAATACATTTAGCGGCACCGCACAGCAGGTGTACACATTTTATATTTATGGCAAAACAAGTGTGGGCACCACCCGTAAACCGGCACTTAACTTTTTCCCCATGAGATAAACAAACCGTTGAACCCTTTACCCCGGGCCGCATTTATTGCGGCCTTTTTTATTGGGTAACCAGCAACTGTGCATGGGGCAACAGTGGTTGCGTCGCACACTTCAGCAATAAGTCCGTAGCTCAGCAAGATAGAAAGTTGGAAAGCGTTTTACAATTTGCTGCAGCATCTTCCCCCGACTTTTGGATTTTCAGACTGGTACATCGTGTATTTGCTATTGACCATGAACATACTGCTATACAAGTCCCGCTAAAGTCGGGATGAAGTGCAACTGCTACCCGTTCCTTGCAGCGTTGCAGCTAACATGTGCGACGCAACGGCCGATGCCATGAAAAACCACTGCCGGCCACCCCAAAATATGACGTTAAAAACCTTGGGGGGTGCAATAATTAAAAGCCTATCCGTTATATTTGCCACACCTTTATAAATTAACGCAATATGAGTTTTAAAAGAGTGAACAATATTACCGGCTGGCTGATTGGTTTAATAGCCTGTGCCGTGTATGTTATGACTATGGAAGCCACCGGCAGCTTGTGGGATTGTGGTGAGTTCATAAGCAGTGCTGCCAAAATGCAGGTACCCCACCCGCCGGGTGCCCCCCTGTTTATAATTTTAGGTCGCATTTTTATTGCCGTTTTTTACGAAACCCTGCACGTGGTGAACAGCCCCTCGGTGGCCGTTAACTTAATGAGTGCTTTAAGCAGTGGCTTTACTATTCTTTTCTTGTTTTGGACCATTACCCACTTTGCCCGTAAACTGGTAAGTGGCGCTGCTGAGCCCGATGGCAAGCAATTAATAAGCATTATGGGTGCCGGCGTAATTGGCGCATTGGCTTATACTTTCAGCGATTCTTTCTGGTTTAGCGCTGTTGAAGGTGAGGTTTACGCCATGTCTTCTTTATTTACAGCGCTGGTATTTTGGGCCATGCTGAAATGGGAACACAATTTTGATAAACCCGGTGCTGATAAATGGATACTGTTTATTTTTTTAATGATGGGTTTATCTATTGGCGTACACTTACTAAACCTGTTAACCATACCGGCCATTGTAATGATTTATTATTTTAAAAAGTACAAGGCCACACCATGGGGTACTTTTTGGGCATTTATAGTGGGTTGTTTAATTACTGGTTTTATACAGGTGGTGGTTATACAATGGACGGTTAAGGCCGCCGGCTGGATGGATGTGAAATTTGTAAACGGTTTAGGCTTACCATTCTTTTCTGGTTTTATTTTCTTCTTTATTTTCTTATCTGCACTTTTTTATACGCTTTTAAAAGTAGCTAATAAAAACAACTGGTCTTTTTTAAGATTAGGTATTTGGAGTTGTGTTTTTATGCTGCTGGGCTACTCTACCTATGTAACCACCATGATACGCTCTAACGCCAACCCGGCGGTGGATATGTACAATGTAGACAATCCGAATTCACTGGTAGGTTATCTGGGCCGCGATCAGTATGGAGATTTTCCGTTACTGTATGGCCAGGTATTTACTGCACAACCGGTAGATTACAAAGAAACCGGTATGAAGTACAGTAAGGGCACTGTAAAAGATGAAAGCGGTAAAGAAAAAGATGCGTACATAGAAATTGGTAAAGATGTAAAAGCTGTTTACAATAGCGAGGATATGATGTTGTTTCCTCGTGTATGGGATGCCAGCAATGACCAGGGCCATGCTAATTTTTACAAAAGCTGGTTAAACCTGGGCGAAGGTGAGAAACCAGGCTTTGGCGATAACCTCAACTTCTTTTTTGGCTATCAGCTAAATTGGATGTACTGGCGTTATTTTATGTGGAACTTTGCCGGCAAACAAAACGATGTACAGGGTTTTGCACCCGGTAACCCGAGAGATGGTAACTGGGTTAGCGGCATTTCTTTTATAGACAATGCACGCCTGGGTAAGCAAGACGCTTTGCCAGACAGTATTAAAAACAATAAGGCCAATAATAAGTTTTACTTATTACCTGCCATATTAGGCTTGCTGGGTTTTGTATACCAGTTTTTTAAAAACCGTAAAGACTTTTTGGTAACCTTCCTGTTATTCTTCTTTACCGGTTTAGCCATTGTATTATACCTGAACCAGGCTGGCAACCAACCCCGCGAACGGGATTATGCTTATGTGGGTTCTTTTTATGCATTTGCTATATGGATAGGCCTGGGTGTATTACAAATAAAAGAATGGCTGCAAATAAAACTAGGCGAAAACATAGCTGGCCTCATCGCCGTGGTATTAAGCTTTGTTGCGGTACCATTATTAATGGCAGAACAAGGTTGGGATGACCACGACAGAAGCAAGAAAGTACTGGCAAAAGACTTAGCTAAAGATTATTTAGAAAGTTGTGCCCCCAATGCTATTTTGTTTACCTATGGCGATAATGATACTTACCCACTATGGTATGCACAGGAAGTGGAAGGCATACGCCCCGATGTACGTGTTATTAATAATAGCTTATTGGGTATAGACTGGTACATTAACCAGTTGCGCTACAAGGTTAACCAAAGCGATGCCATTGATGTTATTTGGGAAGCAGAAAAAATACAAGGCCGCACAAGAGACTATGTGTACATTAACCCCAATCAGGAATTAAATCAGAATAATTACTACGATCTGTATCAGGTAATGAAAGACTTTGTGGGCAGCGATGACCCCAAAGTAAAAGTACCTATGTCTCAGGGAGAGTCGTTAAACTATATACCCACCCGCAAACTAAAAGTAAGTGTGGATGAAGCCCTGGTAAGAGCCAATGGTACCGTTAATGCAGCAGACAGTGTTACTTCTGAAGTGCTGATTGATTTACCAGAAGGCAAAAATGTAATAATGAAAAACGACCTGGCTATTTTAAACATTATTGCAGCCAACAAATGGAAACGCCCCATTTATTTTACTGCCGCATACACGGGCTCTGAACTGGGCTTTGAGCGCTACCTGCGTAAAGATGGTTTAACCTATCGCCTGGTGCCCGTAAGAAATAACAAAGGCATTAATACCGATTGGATGGTGGACAAGCTGATGAACAAGTTTTCATTTGGCAGCGCCAATGTTAAAGGTGTTTATTTTGATGAGCAAAACCGCCTGCACTTAAACAGCATTCGTAGCGCTTATGCAGATGCTGCAGCTGCACTGGCAGATGATAGCCGTAAAGACGAAGCTATAAAAGTGCTGAACAAAGTAGATCAGAACATATTGGAAGAAAGCAACCCTTACGCAATGGTTAGCACCCAAAACAGGCACAATTATATAAACATGCAGTTTTTAGAAGCTTGCTATAAAGCAGGCCACGAGAAACTGGCGGCTAAAGTATCTGCAGCCCTGCATAAAGATTTTGATCAGCAGATAAAATACTACAGCCAGTTGCCAGAACACTATCAGGAATCGATGGGTAACGATATACAAGGGGCACAGCAATTAAAACAAATGCTGGATATGATGGAGGCACAGTATAAAAAAAGCAGCCTCAAACCCAACCCCGAAAGTGGCCAGCTTTTAAACAATAAACCAGCCGATACCAGTAAATAAAATAAACTCAGAGATAAAATAACCCCTTGCCCCGGCAGGGGGTTATTTTTTGTAACCGGCGGTGGTAACACAGGGCAGCTTTACTTGCGTCGCACCCTTCAGCAGTAAAACATTACCCGGCAAAAAAAGTAATTCTGCAGTACACATATTTTAAACCAGCTACCTGCAACAGAATGCCCCGGAATTTGTTATACCTTAATAAACCACTGCCAGTAAAAAACTTGTAAAGTTGTAACTTGTAGTATAAAAGTAAAGAGCTATGAGGGGTTATTTTTTCAGCAAATACAATCCAAACGAAAACAATAAAACACCGTTTGAAAAACTGTTAGATTATTTTCTGCAGCTATTAACCTATACCAACGGAGATGCCAGCGAAGCCCTGCAATGGATGAATGAGCTGGATCGTAATTATGAACTCACCTCGCCCCAATATGGCATGGGCGATTTTATTGAAGACTTAAAAGAAAAAGGCTACCTGGATGAAAATGCTGCCACAGGTGAAATTAAAATAACCGGTAAAACAGAGCAAAGCATTCG
>JANRMC010000232.1:0-13194 GCA_033761915.1 Flavihumibacter sp. | reverse complement strand
ATTCACCAGCAAACAAGAGTGGCGCCTGAAAGTATTTTAAAAGTGTTGGATGCTTATAAAAAAGTGCAGCCGAATTTATTAAAGCATGAAAAAAATTATCCGGCATATGAACTGCTAAAATCAAAAGTTAAAAAAGGGTTAGCTGTTTATGGTATGCAGGGCGTGGGAGATGGAAAAGATTCAGAGGGTTCGGAGTGGATTATAAAAGAATTAGAGAAGCAAGATGAACGCCCTTTGTGGCTACCGGTATGGGGTGGCCCAAATACACTGGCGCAGGCATTGTATAAAATTAAAAAAACAAAGCCCGCTGCAGAAGCAGAGCGTTTGTATAAAAAGCTACGGGTGTACACTATTTCCGACCAGGACGACAGCGGCCCGTGGATACGAAAAAATTTTCCTTCCATATTTTTTATTGTAACACCCGGTTATAATTATTCAAAAGCCACCTGGCTGGGCATTGCGTTTCCTATGCCGGGTTCCAATGCAGAAATAACTTCTGCCGACTGGCTGGCAAAAAATATTCAGCAAGGGCACGGGCCATTGGGTGCCGCTTATCCTGATGTTGCTTATGGTATGGAAGGCGATACTCCAGCGTTTTTAAATTTAATCAGCAATGGATTGAATGATGCGGAACATCCCAACTATGGCGGCTGGGGCGGACGTTATGAATTGTACCTGCCCGAATTTGAAGACTCCAACACGGGTATGTTTAAAAGAGATAACTGGCCCAAAGATGAACCGGAGACAAGGCCCATCTGGACGAATGCCAATGATTCTGTGCAATCTGTCATTGATAAAAAAATGTATGGCGGCAACCGGGAAACCATCTGGCGCTGGCGCACCGATTTTCAAAATGATTTTGCTGCACGTATGTTATGGACTACTAAAAATTACAGCGAATGCAATCATCCGCCAATGGTAAAGCTGGCGCACAGCGATCATTTGATGGTGAAGTCTGGTGAAACCATCCGCCTCAGCGCTGCAGGCACTACCGACCCCGATGGCGATTCGATGAGTTATTTGTGGTTTGCTTATAAAGAAGCAGGTACGTATAAAGGCAATATAAGTTTTCGTCCTTACTCACCCAATTTGTACGAAATACCCTTTACAGCGCCAGTGGTGGAGAGTGAACAAACCATACACTTAATTTTAAAAGTAACTGATAAAGGAACACCGGCATTGACAAGATATAAAAGAGTGATTGTAACAGTGAGGCCGTAATTGATGAGTGATCAGTAATCAGTAATGAGTAATGAGTGCAAAGTACTTTTGTTAAATTGTAATTCTTTTTAAACAAGTAAAACTAATTGTTATGTTTTTAGAGTTATCACACACTAAACTTCCAATTTATTCTGAATCTCAAAAACTTGCTTTAGAATGTTACAGGGTGACCAAATTATTTCCTCAAGATGAAAAATTTGCAATGGTACAACAAATAAGAAGGGCAGCATTGTCAGTTCACCTTAATATTGCCGAAGGCAGTTCAAGAAAATCAATGGCTGAGCGCAAAAGATATTACGAAATTGCAAGAGGTTCTGTTATTGAAATAGATGCAGCACTGGATATTGCCTTTAAATTATTGTATTGTGATATGGAAGCACTGAAGATATTAGGCGGATTTATAGTAAGTTGTTTTAAGCAACTTTCCGGATTAATAGCTGCCGGATTAAAAGAAGTTTAACACTCATTACTCTTTACTCATTACTCATGACTCATTCATATATACTCGCTATTGACCAGGGAACAAGTTCCACTAAGTCGCTGATTTTTGACAGCGAAGGAAAAGCTGTTTCAAAAGGCAGTGAAGATTTGTATACACATTACTTACCCAATGGTTTTGTAGAACAGGAGCCTGAAGTGATTTATCAGAACGCAATTGCATCTGTAAAAAAATGTTTGCAGCAATTTGAAGAAAAGGGATTCAGAAAAAATGATATTGCAGCCATTGGTATCTCCAACCAGCGGGAAACATTTGTAGTGTGGGATAAAAACGGTAAACCATTGCACAATGCGGTAGTTTGGCAATGCAAACGCAGTGTGCAAATTTGTGAAGAACTAAAACAAAGAGGTTTGCCACAAACAGTGTCAGAAAAAACAGGCTTGGTGATTGACCCATATTTTTCTGCTACTAAATTGATATGGCTGTATCAAAATAATGAAACAGTAAAAGCCGCTGTACAAAACGGCGAAGCCTTTTTTGGAACAGTAGATACATGGCTGTTGTACAAATTCACAAACGGCAAAATTTATGCAACGGATTATACCAATGCATCCCGAACTTTATTATTTAACCTGCACACATTGCAGTGGGATGATGAGCTGGTTCGAGAGTTTGGCTTAACTGGTATAAATCTTCCTGAAATCAAATCATCATCCGCTTTATTTGGAGAAACAAATTTGGATGGATTGTTTACAAATAATGTTTCCATTACCGCACTCATTGGCGACTCTCATGCTGCTGCTTTTGGCGAAGGTTGTTTTGATGCCGGCACAGCAAAAGCCACATTGGGTACTGGTTGCAGCATATTGATGAACATCGGTAGCAAACCCGTTGCTTCACAAAACGGCATGGTAACAACCGTATGCTGGAGTATGGAAGGAAGAGTGGATTATGCGCTGGAAGGGGTAATTGTAAGCTGCGGCGCTACTATCGAATGGTTGAAGAATGAACTGCAATTATTCAGCAACAGTAAAGAAACCGAAACAATGGCAACAGCTGTTGCCAATAATGGCGGTGTGTATTTAATTCCTGCATTTAGTGGTTTAGGTTCGCCGCACTGGCAAATGGATAGAAGGGCATCATTAACAGGAATGAGTTTCGGCACTACCAAAAATCATATTGTAAGAGCAGCGCTAGAATCGATTCCGTACCAGATAAAAGATGTGATTGTGGCGATGGAGAAAGATGCGCAGCTTTTGCTGAAGGAATTAAATATTGATGGTGGAATGACGGCCAACCAATGGCTGGTACAGCAAATAGCTGACTTATTGGGTAAGCAGGTAAATACTATTGGTATGACGGATGTTTCAGCATTGGGCGTTGGTCTATTAGCAGGTTTGCAACCCGGTATTTTTAAAAGTATCGAACAAATACAACATTTACCCGTAAAGAATATACAGTACCAACCAGCAACGGAGGCTGGTATTTTACAGTGGTATCAAGGTTGGTTAAAATTGGTGCAGGCTTAAGCAATGATGCTTTTTATGTCTAGCTGCCGGTAATCGTCTATAAAGCTGCTAATATTATTATAGGCGGCAAACTCATGCTGTGGGTGTACGGTTTTTAATACCACACAGTGCATGCCGGCATTAGCGGCGCTTTCCACACCTTTCAGGGCGTCTTCAAAAACAACACATTCTTCTGGTAATACATTTAATGCGGCCGCACACTTTAAATAAGTTTCAGGGTGTGGTTTGCTTTTTTCCACATCATCGGCACTTACAATTACGGGAAAGTAGTGATGCAGCGAAAGGTTGTCTAACACAAAATTGATATTAAACATAATGGCCGCAGAGCCAATAGCCATTTTTATTGATTGCCCGTGTGCAGCAGCTAAAAAATCATCCAGCCCGGGTATTAATTGTAAAAGTGGTTTATACGTTTGCTGATAGGCTTCTTCTTTGGCATAACTCATAGCATCTTTTTCTTCAGTACTGAAACGGCCGGGAAAAATGCGTTCCAGCAGCTCGTGATTTTTTCCGTAGCATTCTTCTTTCACACGTTCTATTGTAAGGTTGGCCCCCAACTTATTTAATATCTGGTGCCAGGCAGTAATATGGTACTGCATATCGTCAATCATGGTGCCGTTTAAATCGAACAGGAATGCTTTTATTGCCATAAGGAAGTTTTATAAAAAACAATTGCAGCCGTTAAAGACTGCAATTGTTGCGCAAAGATATGTTGTAGAAGGGTGCGACGCAACTACTGTTGCCAATAGTTATGCCGCTGGTTACCCACTATTACCAAAACTTAACATACAACGCTGCCAGTATCAGCAGAGTTACTGTTATCATGGCTACAATGGATGGCTTTAGTTTAAACATTTCTTTATCCAGTATAAATGCTTTGGGGTTTACTTTTGGCCCGGCCAGGCTAATGATGATCATTACCAGCATGGTAAAGAAGAAAGACCAACCCATACTGATGAGGAATGGAATTTCATAATGACCGGAAGCATTTTTGAATGCTGTGTATAAAAGTGTTTCGTGCCCAAACACACTTACTGCAAATAATTTAAAGAAGATGATGATGACAAGGCCTGTAATTAAACCTACCACGGCTGCGGCGCCGGTGGTACGCTTCCAAAACATACCTAAAATAAACATGGCAAATACACCCGGGCTGATGAAGCCGGTATATTCTTGTATAAAGGTGAAACCTCCTTTGCTGTTAATACCCAGCAAATCGTTCCACTCAAAAATTACGGCGATGGCAATACATACAAAGGCGGCTACTTTACCAATCCAAACCATATTTTTTTCGTTGCCTTCTGCAGGTGCGGCACTGGTATTTTTCTTAAAGTATTTCATGTAAATATCCAGCGTAAAAATGGTGGCAATGCTGTTAAGCTTGCCCGCCAGCGATGCTACGATGGCTGCTGTTAAAGCGGCAATAGATAAACCTTTTAAGCCAGAAGGCAGAAAGCTAAGAATGGCAGAGTATGCATTGTCCTGGTTTACGCTACCGGTGCTGTCAATCATTTCTTTTGTAAGTCCGCCGTTTTGGTGCAATACAAATGCCGCAATACCAGGTAGCATTACAATAATGGGCATCATTAATTTTAAGAAGCCGGCAAACAAAATGCCTTTGCGGGCAGTTTGTAAATCGGCACCCAAGGCACGTTGTGTGATGTATTGGTTGCAGCCCCAGTAGTTAAGGTTTACAATCCACTGGCCGGCAAAGTACATGGCAATACCGGGCAGAATGAGGTACTTATTAATATCTTCCTGCGATGAGGCCTCAGTTGGTTTGGGCAATATCATTTTAAAATGCTCAGGTGCCTGTGCCATTAATGTTTTAAAACCGGCAATAGCATCTTTACCCAATCCAAATTTTTCGCTTACAATAGTCAGCGCAAAATAAATAGTGGCAAAGCCTCCAATAATTAAAACCGCCACCTGTATTACATCGGTGTAGCCAATCACCTTCATGCCACCCAGTGTAATAATCAGGGAGAATATGGCCAGACCAATCATTACAAGGTGCAGGTATTGGGGGCCAATTAAACCACTGATGGCAATAGCGCCTAAGTATAAAATAGAAGTAAGGTTTACAAACACGTACAATAATAACCAGAAGATGGCCATTATGAGCGATACAGTTTCATTGTATCTTGTTTTTAAGAACTGGGGCATGGTGTATATCTTGTTTTTAAGATACACCGGCATAAACCACACGGCAATAATAATTAAAGCCAGTGCGGCAATCCACTCGTAAGCGGCTACGGCAATACCTACAAAATAACCGTTACCACTCATGCCTATAAATTGCTCTGCAGAAATATTAGAGGCAATTAAAGAAGCACCAATGGCCCACCAGGTAAGAGAACCTTCGGCCAGAAAATAATCGTGTGAAGCCGATACAGAGGCTTTTTTCTTTTTTTGGTAAACCCAATAGCCATAACCTGCCACCATTATAAAGTAGATGACAAAGATGAGCATGTCTAAACCCGATAATCCATTCATACAGCGCAATTTTGGTTGTTAATAAAAGTTGTTGTTGGTTTATTTAAAAGCTACTTCGTTCCAGCGAAGCTCATTTTTAAAATTATAAAGATTCGTGTCTTTTCCAATTAAAACAAATTCAATTCCTGCCATTTCTGCAAAGTCCTGCATGTGTTCTGCTGTCAGATTTTGGCTGTAAGCCGTGTGGTGTGCTCCGCCAGCTAATATCCATGCAGCGCAACCGGTGTTCATATCCGGCATTGGTTTCCATAACACTCTTGCCACCGGTAATTTGGGTAAGGCCTTTGTTGGTTTTACCGCAGTTACTTCATTTACCAGCAAACGAAAACGGTTGCCCATATCTACCAAGGTTGCATTTAATGCGGGGCCGGCACCGGCGTTAAATACCAATCGTACAGGGTCTGCTTTGCCCCCAATACCCAACGCATGTATTTCGCAACTGGGTTTGCCATTGGCAATACTCGGACAAATTTCCAGCATATGAGAGCCCAGCACTAAGTTATTCTTTGGTTCAAAATGATACGTATAATCTTCCATAAATGAGTTGCCGCCGGGTAAGCCACTGCCCATTACTTTTAAAGCACGTACCAATGCAGCCGTTTTCCAATCACCTTCTCCACCAAAGCCATAACCATCCGCCATCAGCCGTTGCGATGCGATGCCCGGTAATTGCACCATGCCATGTAAATCTTCAAACGTATCGGTATAACCTTTGTAATTGCCCGCTTCCAAAAAACGACGGATACCTATTTCAATTTTTGCTGCATCTCTTAAAGACTGGTGTTTGGCACCATTCTTTTTTAATGAAGCCATTAACGTATATTCTTTTTCATACGTGGCACATAATGCATCTATTTCTTTTGGCTTTACTTTATTAATAACAGCCACCAAATCGCCCACGCCATACGTATTTACGCTGTAACCAAATTGCATTTGAGCCGCCACTTTATCGCCTTCGGTTACGGCCACTTCACGCATATTATCTCCAAAGCGTACAAATTTTGCATTTTGCCAATCGTTCCAGCCGGCAGCAGCACGGCACCAGTTGTTAATACGCTGGTGCACATTTTCATCTTCCCAATGGCCCACCACCACTTTACGTTCTTTGCGCATGCGGGTCATCATAAAACCAAATTCACGGTCGCCGTGTGCACTCTGGTTCAGGTTCATAAAATCCATGTCAATGCTGTTCCATGGAATATCGCGGTTAAACTGTGTATGCAAATGCAGCAATGGTTTTTGCAAAATCTTTAAACCGTTAATCCACATTTTTGCCGGAGAAAAAGTATGCATCCAGGTAATAATACCAATACAGTTGGGGGTGGTGTTGGCGGCTACCATTACATTATATATTTCTTCCGGAGATTTTACCACCGGTTTAAAAGTTACCTGTACCGGAATGTGTTTTGATTTATTAAATGCCGCAGCAATTTTTTGAGAGTGCTGTGCCACCTGTTCCAATGTTTCGGGGCCATATAAATGCTGACTGCCGGTTATAAACCAAACTTCAAAACTTTTTAAATTGGGCAAACTCATAATTGTTATTTTATTATTTGTGTTACCAGCATCGGTGCTGTGGGCAACAACCGTTGCGTCGCACTCTTCAGCTGTGGGTTATCTATTGGCCATAGTAAGAATCGGGGCCATGTTTTCTTTCGTAATGTTTTTTAATTAGCGCATCTTTTAAGCGTGGGGCACTGGGGTTAATCTGTTCTGTTAACCAGGCCATTTGTGCCACCTGTTCTAATACTGCGGCATTGTACACTGCTTTATCGCCATTTTTACCCCATGTAAAAGGGGCATGGTTGCCTACTAATACCATTTCCACTTCTGTATAATCCAGCTGCTTTTCTTTAAAGCAGTTTAATATCTGAAAACCGGTTTCGTATTCGTAATTGCCTTTAATCATTTCATCGCTCATGGGTGGGGCACAGGGTATATCAACCGTGTTGTGGTCTGCGTGGGTGGTGCCAAATATGGGTATGTCTCTTTGCGATTGTGCCCATGCAGTGGCGTAGGTACTGTGGGTGTGCACAATGGCGCCAATTTTATCCCAATGCTTATACAACACCGCATGTGTTTGGGTGTCTGATGAAGGGCGCAGCATGCCTTCAATAACGTTGCCATCAAAATCTACAATAACTATCTGGTCAACCGTTAAGGCATCGTATGGCACGCCACTGGGTTTAATGGCAAAAACATGGTTGCTTCTGTCTGCCACACTAACATTGCCAAACGTAAACAACACCAGGTTTAATTTTGGCAATTGCATATTGGCATGGTAGCATTCTTCTTTTATTTTCTGGTACTGGCTCATATTGTTTTTTTTATTGGCTGCGCAGCATTACAAGGGTACACGGGTGCGACGCAACGGCTGCTGAATAGTATTACTGCTGCCGGGTTCAATCAATTACTTTGCTTTTCAATAAAAGCACCCAGCTTTTTATATTTCTTATAGCGTTTTTTATAATAGCTCACTCTTTTTTTAACTGGTAAATAGGTAACATCAAAACCGCTGCCCATGGCTTGCATGGCGGTTTCTACATTGGGGTAAATGCCTGCAGCGGTAGCAGCAAACATAGCAGCCCCCAACGCACAGGTTTGTTCGCTTTTGTGTATGCGGATGGGCATATTCATCACATCGGCCATCATTTGCATTATGTACGGCGATTTTTTTGCAACGCCACCCAATCCTATCAGCCCTTTTACAGGAATGCCTTCTTCAATAAACCGATCTGCGATGGCTTTTGCACCATAGCAAGTGGCTTCTACAATTGCTCTGAACAATCGGGGGGCATCGCTGCCTAAGTTTAAATTAAAGAATGCACCTTTTAATACCTGATTAGCATCTGGGGTGCGGCGGCCATTAAACCAGTCAATAGCCAATTCATCTTTATCTGTGTAAGGTAATGCTGCTGCCGCTTCAGTAAGCCGTGCTATCAGAGTATTGCTTATTGTTTCTCTTAATGCGGCATCTTCTACATGCTGTAAGGGCCAGCTGATTAAATTTTTAAACCATGCATAGGCATCGCCAAAAGCAGATTGTCCGGCTTCTAAACCAATCATAGCTGGTAGAATAGAGCCATTCACCTGGCCGCAAATGCCTTTAACGCAGCGCTCATTAATATCTGCAGTGGGTGCCACCAGCATATCGCAGGTGGAAGTGCCCATTACTTTGCTGAGGTGGTAAGGTTCAATTTGTCCGCCCACAGCACCCATATGTGCATCAAAAGCACCAATGCCAACTATAACGTGAGTGCTTAGCCCAAGACGGTTTGCCCATTCAGCAGATAGTTGGCCAGCAGCTTTATCTGCGGTATAAGTTTCTGTAAACAAACGGGCGGTAAACCCATCCAACAAGGGATCTAAAGAAGCAAAGAAATCGTTAGGAGGGAGGCCTCCGAATTCTTCGGCCCACAAGGCTTTGTGGCCGGCACTGCACACACCTCTTTTAAGGTGGGTAACATTGTTACCGCCGCATAATAAAAATGGTATCCAATCGCAATGCTCCACCCAGGAGGCAATGTGGGTTCTTACTGCTTCATCTGTTTTTAATATATGCAGCAGCTTGGCCCAAAACCATTCTGATGAATAGATACCACCTACATATTTTAAATAGTTAACCGGAAATTTTTTGGCATGTTCGTTAATGGCTGCTGCTTCAGCCACGCTGGTATGGTCTTTCCATAGCACAAACATGGCATTGGGGTTTTCTTCAAAACCGGGTAACAGTGCCAGTGGGGTACCTGTTTTATCAACTGCTACCGGGGTAGACCCGGTGGTGTCTATTGATATGGCTTTTACAGCAGCAGCCACTGCGGCACCGGCTTGCTGAATACAGCTTTTAATAGTGTTTTCTAAGCCTTCCACATAATCTGAAGGGTGCTGGCGAAACTGGTTGGCTGCGGCATTGCAGTAGCGGCCTTCTTTCCAGCGGGGATAGTAATAAACGGCCGTGGCTACTTCTTTTCCGTTAGTAGCATCTACTAAAACAGAACGAACAGAATCAGTACCATAATCTACGCCTATAACATATTGGCTCATACAAAAAAATTAATATCGTTAGGTATACAGTGTATCAGGGTTAGGGATGATGTTTAATACGGCATGAAAATTTGCGTTGTATTTTCTTTTATCCAGTTTATAATAATAAGCTCCTTTTTTTGAGCTGGCTTTGTCTTTTTCTGTCTGCTTTACCAATAAGCCTGTTGAGAGTACTTTACGGCTGAAATTGCCTTTGTCCATAGTAACATCATAAACCCCTTCGTATAAACTTTGCAATTGTGGCAGGGTAAATTTAGCAGGCAATAATTCAAACAGAATCGGGTGAAAGGCTGCTTTGTATTGTAAACGGGCTTTGGCTTTTTGCACCATGCTGTTGTGGTCGAAAATAAGTTTTGGAAATGCTTTCAGCGGAAACCATTCTGCATGATACTCGGTACTCAGCTGTTGTTCATACTTATTAATGTCAATGAGTGCAAAATAGGCAACGGAGAGGGTGCGTTCAACGGGGTCGCGGTCGGGCTCACTAAAGCTAAGTAATTCTTCCATGTAAACATTGGTAAGGCCGGTTAAAAGAGTAAGCACCCTTGCGGCGGCCTGTTTCAGGTTTTCATCGGGCTGCACAAAACCACCCATCAAACTCCATTTACCCAATTCAGGCTCCAGGTGCCGCTGCACCAGCAGAATTTTAAGCTCTTTACCATCAAAGCCAAAGATGATACAGTCTACGGCAACCAGCATTTTTGTTTGTCGGGTGTAGCGTGTCATAAGCTTTGGCAATCAATAGTTAGATGGTTTTGGATGCGCTTAACAAAGTGAAGATAAAAAAATAATTGTTAAATTGACAATTAAAATGAAAAATTCTCTATCTTAGCATCAGCAAGCAACGTTTAGTATAATTAAGCGGGGTGGTTTTTACCATCCTGCTTTACTTTTTTAAAACGTAAACGATTAACTTTAGCTATATGAAAAGACTAGTTCTACCTGCCGTTATAGCCACCACTGCTATACTTTTTTCTTGTAATAATAATGCGGTAACAACAGCTACCACCACAGACAGTCTGGTTCCGGTATTAACAGCCGGGCAGTTTGACAGTACGGTGGATGGTAAAGCCACGGGGTTGTATTTTATAAGTAATAGCAAGGGTGTTACTGCCGCACTTACTAATTACGGTGCCCGTATGGTAAGCCTGATGGTGCCCGATAAAAAAGGAGTACCTACGGAAGTACTTGTTGGTTTTAATAATATACACGATTTTGTAAGTGGCGCTGAACGCTATTTTGGTGCCATAGTTGGACGTTATGGTAACCGTATTGCCAAAGGAAAATTTACGCTGGATGGTAAAAGCTACCAACTGGCCATTAATAACGACCCTAACAGTTTGCATGGTGGCCCAACCGGGGTACACAGCCGTGTTTGGGATGCCAAACTGGTAGATAAACAAACTATCGCATTTACCTATGTTTCTGCGGATGGTGAAGAAGGTTACCCCGGCACATTAACCAGTGTGGTAACCTATACATTAACTGACGATAATGCTGTAGAAATCAATTATGAATTGAAGAGTGATAAAAACACAGTGGTAAACCTTACCAATCATAATTACTGGAACCTGAATGGAGAGGGATCTGGTACCATTAATAATCATACCCTGCAGATAAGTGCTGCTAAATACACACCGGTTGACAGCACTTTAATACCAACAGGTATTGCGCCGGTAGCAGGCACGCCGTTTGATTTTACAAAACCGGTTGCCATTGGTGCCCGTGTAAATGAAGACAATACCCAGCTGAAATATGGAAAAGGGTATGATCATAATTTTGTATTGGATAAAGGTATTACGGCTACCCCACAGTTGGTGGCTGTTTGCACCGGCGATCAATCGGGCATAGTAATGGAAGTGTTGACTACTGAACCCGGCTTACAGTTTTATGGAGGTAATTTTATGCAATCTAAAAACACTATTAAAACCGGTGGTAAGGATGATCATCGTACGGCATTGTGCCTGGAGACACAGCATTTTCCGGATAGCCCTAACCAACCATCTTTTCCTACTACTGTTTTAAAAGCAGGCGACACTTATAAAAGTACCAGTATATTTAAATTTAGCGTGGCTAAATAAGATAAAGACTTAAATTATTTTCAGTTACATGACTGCAACTATCAAACAGGCTTATCAGCAAATTTTTAATGATGAGCCTGTTTTATTTTTTTCTCCCGGCCGTATTAATATAATTGGAGAGCATACCGATTACAACGGCGGCTTTGTATTACCGGCTGCAATAGACAAAGGCATCTATCTTGCCGTAAATAAACGTGCCGATTCTGCTATTGAATTGTATGCAGCTGCTTTTAATGATTATTATAGCTGCACCACCAAAACTGTAGCCAAAGCAAATAAACAGTGGCCCAATTATGTGTTGGGTGTGGTAAACGAATTGCAACAGGCCGGTTATGAAATTGGTGGCTTTAACCTGGTGGTAGATGGCGACCTGCCTGTTGGTGCCGGTTTATCATCCAGCGCCGCAGTGGAATGTGCCACTATATTTGCATTAAATGATTTATTTGAGCTTAATATTTCTAAACAAAGAATGGTGCAACTGGCGCAAAAAGCCGAGCATAATTTTGCCGGTGTACTTTGTGGCATTATGGACCAATTTGCCAGCATGTTTGGAAAGAAAGACCATGTAATAAAACTGGATTGTCGCACTTTAGAATATGAATATGTGCCATTGCAACTGGAAGGTGCTAAAATTGTATTGCTGAATACCAATGTAAAACACTCGCTGGCTTCTACAGCGTACAACACCCGCCGTAACGAATGTGCACAGGGTGTGCAATGGATACAGGAAAAACACCCGGAGGTAAGTTTACTGAGAGACGCTACCGTTGATATGCTGGATGAATGCGTGAAAGGAAAAGATACTACGGTTGATACCCGCTGCCGTTTTGTGGTGGAAGAAATTATGAGATTGCAGCAAGGATGTGAAGATTTAAAACACGGTAATCTGTCTGCGTTGGGTAAAAAAATGTTTGCCACACATGATGGACTGAGCCACCAGTATGAAGTAAGTTGTAAAGAATTGGATTATCTGGTGGATGCAGTACGAAATAAACCCGGTGTAATTGGTGCCCGTATGATGGGGGGTGGCTTTGGGGGCTGCACCATTAATCTGGTAAAAGAAGAAGCCATTGAAGAACTGGTTTCAGTATTGAGTAAAAATTACCAAGAGACAACCGGCCTTCAACTGGATGCTTATATTGTGCAAACGGGTGATGGTACCCGCCGGCTGTAATCAATAAAAAAGCCCCGTTCAATTTTTGTACTGTTGTTGAACGGAGCGACGCAAGGATGTTTAATAGCATCACTACTGCTGGCTACATATTATCCCTTCTTTTGTTCTTTAGCCCAGGCATCTTTTAAAGTAACCGTGCGGTTAAAAATTAGTTGTCCAGGTTTACTGTCTTTATCAAAACAATAATATCCCTTACGTAAAAACTGAAAA
>JANRMC010000231.1:0-6255 GCA_033761915.1 Flavihumibacter sp. | reverse complement strand
AGGACATTAATTGGGATGAAAAAGTGAAAGAAGTTCAAAGCTCAGCTAAAAGTGCAGCTGATCAAACTAAGAATTTTAAATCAATAGTAACTGATTTAATTGGTGGCAGGTATTATCAGGCATTAGTTAATAACGGCATGCTGACAAATACAAATTCTGATGTTAAAATAAAATCTACAATTTATGGCTTGATACGAGTTTTTGACTCCACGAGAAGAGAACAAGAGTATTTTAGGCAATTGAGATGGGCCCGTAATACTCAAATAGGTCTCGGAGCTAAAATAGAGAAGGATAATAAAATATCAGCTTTCAACACTTCGCTAACAATTGCTCTTTTAAACAAAAGAGAGTATTCTGATAAAGAAAACCTGTTTGGGAAAAACAATCTAGCAGAACAGGAAATTCAAAAGAGTACTGTATTGATCGATACAAAAGTTATCCCAGGAATTGAAGCTAAAATAAATAATGAGCTATTGTCTCAAACAAGCAAAGAAGAACTAATAAAAAAATATGAGAAATTGTTTATTGATTTTAATAAAAGTGACTTCGATTTTTCTTTATTTAAGGAGTTCTTAAATGATTCAGAAATAAAATCTTTAAAGGACGGCTGGGGTGCCCTGACAAAAAAATATGATGCAATTCAAAAGAAGCTTAGCGGAGCTCCGTTGCTCACATTTACTTACGATGGGGATTATACAGGTACAAAATGGACAAAGCTGAACAATAAAATGGAATTCATAGTTGGATTTGGTAATAAGAAGGATTCTCTTAGAAAGTATGATTTTTATGCCGGAGCATTTTACAATAATGTACAAGATACTCTTAATCTTAAGCAATCTTTAAATAGACGATCATTTAGTACTAAAGTTGGAGTAAATGCTGTGGTTTGGAAGGATAAACAAGATGGATCATCTATTGTAGAAGCTTTTGGAGGAACTGAATTTTCACATATCAATAAAGGTATTTACCCTGGAGAAAAAAAGAATAATTTTAAGTTTGATCTAACACTTAGTTTTAGACTGGCTAAAAATTTATATCTGCCATTTCAATTAAAATATAACGCTACGAGTGGAAGATTTGAAGGGTATTTGGATTTGAAATTTGATGTGGTAAACATTTTTAAATAAAAAGCCTGAAGGATGCAGGCCCTTACTTTATTATAATTGTCATTTATAAAGGTCTGCCGTTGACTTTTTAATAACAGATTGCTAAGATATGTACATGGTTAATTACCCTACAAAGTTATATAGCCTTATAGAATTATCATCAGCACTAGCCCCGTTTTCAGAGCCGGGATGGAGCAACTGCCTTTCGTTCCTCAGGGCGTTGCAGCTAACATGTGCGACGCAACGGCTGCCTAATAGTAATACTTCTGCAGGTTACACCAACGCCTCAAACAAAACTTCTATGGGATGCAGGGCTTTTTTATGCGTGCCGTCTTTTATCTGGTGGCGGCAGCTGGTGCCGGGGGCGGCAATGATGGTATCATCTGTTTGCTGGCGTACCGTGGGGAATAATACCAGCTCACCCACCTGCATGCTCAGGTCGTAATGTTCTTTCTCATATCCAAAAGAACCGGCCATGCCGCAGCAACCCGATGGAATGGTACTGACACTATAATTAACCGGCAGCGATAGTAACTGCACCGAAGGAGCAACGCCCGACAATGCTTTTTGCTGGCAATGCCCATGCAATACAATTTTTTTGTGGGCCGTGGTAAACTGCGAGGCCTGTATATTTCCCTTAGTTATTTCTGCAGCAATAAACTCGTCTATTAAAAAAACATTTTTGCTAAGCGCTTTGCTGGCCTCCAGCAAAGCATCAGTGGCAAGGTCAATATACTCATCTCTGAAAGTAAGAATGGCAGAAGGCTCAATGCCAATTAAAGGCGTTTCTGCAGTAATAATATCTTTTAATAACGCTACATTTTTATTGGCAATAACCTGTGCTTTGCGCAGCAGGCCCTTGCTTAGCCAGGCCCTGCCACTTTCAATATGTTGGGGTATCAATACATTGTAGCCCAGTTTGTCTAATAGCTGTATGGCTTTAATGCCAATAGTGGTATCGTTGTAATTGGTAAACTCATCAGCAAACAGGTATACTTTTTTACCATTAGGTTTGGGCTGGTAATTTTTTTTATACCATGTTGTTAAAGTACTGCTGTGCAGGGTAGGCATAGAACGGGCATTGGCAAAACCACTAAACCGTTTTACCAGTTTGCTGATAATGGGGTTGGTCATTGCAAAATTATACAAGCCCGGTACCAGTGCACCCAGTTTGGCCGAATTGGTAAAATTGGCAATTAAGGTAGAACGCAAGGGCACGCCATTGGCATCGTAATAATGTTGTAAAAACTCAGCCTTCAGTTTAGCCACATCCACATTGCTGGGGCACTCGCTTTTGCAACCCTTGCAGCTTAAACACAAATCCATTACCTCATAAATTTCTTTATGGTTAAAGCGGTTAACCTGGGTGGAGTTGGTTAGAAACTCTCTTAAAATATTAGCACGGGCACGGGTGGTTTCTTTCTCGTTGCGGGTGGCCATAAAAGAAGGACACATGGTGCCACCGCTTAAATGTGTTTTACGGCAATCACCGCTGCCATTGCATTGCTCAGCATGCTGTAATATATTCTGGTTGTTAAAACGAAATACGGTTTTAAAAGCGGGTGTTTGCTGCCCGGGTGTATACCGCAGCATTTCGTTCATTGGCGGAGCGTCTACAATTTTGCCTGGGTTAAAAATATTGTTGGGGTCCCATATTTTTTTTACCTGCTTAATAAGCGCATAGTTTTTTGCGCCAATCATCTGGGCAATAAACTCGCCCCGCAGGCGGCCATCGCCATGCTCGCCGCTTAAAGAGCCTTTATATTTTTTTACCAGTGTGGCTATTTCTTCTGCAATTATTCTGAAGAGGCGGTTGCCCTCTGCCGTCTTTAAATTAATAATAGGGCGCAAATGCAACTCGCCACTGCCGGCATGTGCATAATGCACAGAATACAGGTTGTGCTTTTTTAATATGCCGTTAAACTCTTCAATAAAATCGGGCAGGTCGTTTACATCAACAGCCGTGTCTTCAATTACCGCCACTGCTTTTTCATCACCGGGCAGGTTACTTAACAAACCCAATCCGGCTTTGCGTAACGTCCATATTTTTTTAGTGTCTTCGCCAAATAATAACGGAAAGTGATAGCCCAAACCTGCGGCACGCATCGCTTGTTCCACCTTGGCGCAAATGGCCGTTATTTCTTCGCGGGTGTTGCGTAAAAACTCCACTACTAAAATTGCACCGGGGTCGCCTTGTACAAAAAAGCGGTTCTTGCGCTGTTCAATATTATCCTTGGTGCATTCTAAAATATAATGATCTATCAGTTCGCAGGCACTGGGTTGGTATTGCAGTGCAATTAAGTTGGCTCTTAAACTTTCATTAATGGTATTAAAGTGCACGCACAATAAACCCGCTTCTTTGGGGGGCAGTTCGTTTACGTGTAGTTTAATAGCCGTTAAAAAAGCCAGGGTACCCTCGCTGCCGGCAATTAAAGAACAAAAATTAAAATCGGGTCCGCCGGCAGTAAACGGTGCCATGTCAATTAAAAGATCTACGGCATAACCCGTGTTGCGGCGTTCTACTGTTTTCTTCGGAAACTCGCGGCGTATTTCTTCCTGTGCATCGTAATTGCTTAATAGCTGGCGGATGCTTTTATAAATGGCCGCTTCTAAACCATCCCCTTCGCATTTTGCGTGAAAGGTTTCAAGGTCTATCGCTTTAAAAGTGGTCTCTGTGCCATCGCTTAAAATAGCGTCTACTTCCAGCAAATGTTCTCGGGTGCTGCGGTACACTACAGAGTTAGAGCCGCAACTGTTATTGCCCACCATGCCACCAATCATGGCACGGTTGGCCGTAGAAGTTTCAGGACCAAAAAACAACCCATGTGGTTTTAAAAACAAATTCAGCTCATCACGTATCACACCCGGCTGCACTTTTACCCAATGTTCTTCTTTATTCAGTTCCAGTATTTGTGTAAACTGTTTAGAAACATCCACCACAATACCATTGCCCACCACCTGCCCGGCTAATGAAGTGCCCGCCGTGCGTGGTATAATAGAAGTACCGTTGGCCGCTGCAAATACAATCAGTTTTTTTATATCGTCTTTGGTTTTGGGTATGGCCACGGCCAGTGGCATTTCGCGGTAGGCCGAAGCATCGGTGGCATACAGCGTACGCATGGTGGTATCAAAAAAAAGATCACCGGTTAATTCATTACTCAGTTGCTGCAACAGCGGCTGCATAGGGGCTTGCTTCATTGGTCGCAAATTTAATTTGTTTTGGCCTATTTGCTTGCTATAAAAATGCAAACAGGCGTTAGAGCATTGCTTGGTTTTTTGTTTAACAGGCAGTGGTATTTCAATGAAACATCGTTGCGTCGCACACTTCAACAGAAGAATGGTATATGGAAAAAGTTGTAGGGTTTAAGGCCTTATGCCTCTGGCCTCATACCTTTTACCACAGCACAAGTGTCCGCCTCTAAGGCGGAACGATGTGGAGCAAAGTACCGTCTGCCGGGTACAAAATTTTTATTGCTTTTGCATCAATCTTATTACTTTCATTTTTAAAATAGTTTTATGGCAGACCAGGCAGCATTTTTAGAAGCAGTTAAAAGTGGTTATAGCTTTAAAGGTGAAGCAGTAAAAATTGGCGCCGCCATGTTAGATGGGCAGGTGGTGGCGGGTGCAGATGTATTGATGCCTTTAAAAACCATGAACCGTCATGGTTTAATTGCAGGTGCCACCGGTACGGGTAAAACAAAAACACTGCAGGTAATAAGCGAGTGCCTGAGCGATAACAGCGTGCCGGTTTTATTAATGGATATTAAAGGAGACCTGAGTGGTATTGCCGCTGCCGGCGCCGCTAATGATAAAATAAATGAACGCTACCAAAAACTAGGACTTACCTATACCCCGGCCGCTTACCCGGTAGATTTATTAACGCTGAGCAATCAAAAAGGAGTGCGCCTGCGTGCCACGGTAAGCGAGTTTGGTCCGGTACTACTCAGCAAAATATTAGGCTTAAACGATACACAAGGTGGCCTGGTGGCCATGATGTTTAAATACTGCGATGATAATAAATTGCCGCTGCTGGATTTGAAAGACTTTACCAAAGTGCTGCAATTTGTAAGCAATGAAGGCAAGGCCGAATTAGAGAAAGCCTATGGTAAAATTTCCACCACCAGCACGGGTACTATTTTACGTAAGGTGGTAGAGCTGCAGCAACAGGGGGCCGATGTTTTTTTTGGAGAAAAAAGTTTTGAGGTGGACGACCTGATGCGTATTGCGGATGATGGCCGGGGCATGATAAGTGTGCTGCGTGTAACCGATTTGCAGGACCGGCCTAAACTGTTTTCTACATTCATGCTGCAGTTGCTGGCGGAATTGTATTCCACTTGTCCGGAAGAAGGGGATTTGGATAAACCCAAGCTTGTTATGTTTATAGATGAAGCGCATTTAATTTTTCAGGAAGCCAGCGATGCGTTGTTGCAACAAATAGAAACCATTATTAAACTCATTCGCTCAAAAGGCGTGGGCATTTTCTTTTGCACCCAAAACCCCATGGATGTGCCGGCTTCTGTATTAGGACAACTGGGTTTAAAAGTACAACATGCGTTACGGGCGTTTACTGCGGCAGACCGCAAAGTAATTAAGCAAACAGCAGAAAATTACCCCGAAACTGTATTCTATAAAACAGATGAACTGATAACGCAGTTAGGTATTGGTGAAGCATTTGTTACCATGCTGAATGAAAAGGGGGTGCCCACACCACTGGTGCATACCATGCTGATAGCCCCGCGCAGCCGCATGGATGTGTTAAATGATGGTGAGATTGATGGTATTGTTGCAAAATCTAAAATAGCGGCTAAATACAATCAGGTAATAGATAGCCAGAGCGCCTACGAAATACTAACCGATAAATTAAATGAAGCGGCAGAAAAAGCGGCTGAACAAAAAGAAGCTGCCGAAGAAGAAAAGGCCGAACGTAAGAGCACTAAAAAAGAAGAAGGCTTTTTTGATAACCCCATGGTTAAACAGGCGGGCCGCACGGCTGCCAATGTTATTACCCGTAGTTTGCTGGGGGCATTGGGCTTGGGGGGCCGCAGCCGTAAAAAGAGTGGCTGGTTTTAATTAGCCTTTATTCTAACCCAATACCGGGTTGCAGGTAAGGATTGTATTTTTTTTCGTAACCAATGGTAGTGGGCTTGTT
>JANRMC010000230.1:0-3935 GCA_033761915.1 Flavihumibacter sp. | reverse complement strand
CCTGGGAAATTTTAAGCAGGAACTTAAAAAAGCTATTAATTGCCTATCCAACAGAGGTTGTTTTTGCGGATGGCAGCACTTGGAAATTATAATTTAGCAACACCATATTTTTACAGCATTGCATTAAATAAAACAAAGCTTTATATGTCAGCGTGTTACGCGCGCACCGCCAATCCAATCCGGATCACTAAAGCGAAGCGGTTTAGCTTCGCTTTTTTATTTTTACAAAAAAAAGCCCATGGATGTAAAAATTGAGCCTTCCTGGAAAGAGTTGCTGAAGCAGGAGTTTGCAAAGCCCTATTTTTTGCAGATTGTAACCTTTCTCAGAACCGAAAGAATGGCCAATAAAACCATTTACCCACCGGGCAGCCTTATTTTTAACGCCTTCAATAACACACCGGTTGAAAACGTAAAGGTGGTAATACTGGGGCAAGACCCATATCATGGGCCCGGCCAGGCTCATGGCCTTTGCTTTTCGGTGCCCGAAGGTGTGCCGCCCCCACCCTCACTAATGAATATGTTTAAAGAATTGCAGAGCGATATTGGATTACCTTACCCCAACCACGGCAACCTAACACACTGGGCACAACAAGGAGTGTTTTTGCTAAATGCCTCTTTAACCGTGAGAGCTGCCGAACCCATGAGCCATGCCAAAATAGGTTGGGCAACTTTTACAGATACTGTAATTAAAAAAATTTCTGATACACGCAGCAATATAGTGTTCTTACTATGGGGCAAATTTGCGCAGGAAAAGCAGTTGCTGATTGATGAAACCCGCCATCTGGTTTTAAAAGCAGCACATCCCTCCCCCCTGTCTGCACACAGCGGTTTCTTTGGTTGCCAGCATTTTTCTAAAACCAATGAATATCTCGTAAAAAATGGAATAGACCCTATTGACTGGAAGCTATAATGTATTCGTAGGCCAGCTTCGGTTTTCCAATCATCAGCCGTTGCGTCGCACCCTTCAGCTATAGTAAAAGATATTGGGCATAAGGTTTACGGCCATATGCCCTTTACCTTTTAGCTCATAACATTTTCATCTGTTGAAGTGTGCGACGCAACGATGACGCCATGAAAAAGAAATGCCGGTAACAAAATAGAAAACTTCCAACTGTAAGTATTTTAAACTATGGCTTATATTGCGGCCAAATAAAAAACAACGTATGCAATTTGTAAGTGTAATAGGCGCTGGCACCATGGGCAATGGCATTGCACATGTTTTTGCGCAAAGCGGTTTTAGAGTAACACTGGTAGATGTATCTGCGGCGCAATTAGACAAAGCAATGGTCACCATTACTAAAAACTTAGACCGGCAATTGCAAAAAGGCACCATTGATGAAGCCTTAAAGACAGCTACACTTAACAATATTTCAACAGCCACCAATATTGAAGCGGGTGTTGCTAATGCACAACTGGTGGTGGAAGCGGCAACAGAAAACACAGCGTTAAAGCTGAAAATTTTTGAGCAATTAGATGCTTCAGCACCCACTGCCGCAATACTGGCGTCTAACACTTCGTCCATTTCCATAACAAAAATTGCTGCTGCCACTAAAAGACCCTCTCAGGTAATTGGCATGCATTTTATGAACCCGGTACCCGTTATGAAACTGGTTGAAATTATAAACGGGTATGCCACTACAAAAGAAGTTACAGAAACCATAGTAACCTTAAGCAAACAGTTGGCTAAAATACCTTGCGTGGTAAATGACTACCCGGGCTTTATTGCCAACCGCATATTAATGCCAATGATTAATGAAGCCATTTATAGTTTATATGAAGGCGTATCTACCGTTGAAGGCATTGATACGGTAATGAAATTAGGAATGGCCCACCCCATGGGGCCGTTACAACTGGCCGATTTTATTGGACTGGATGTGTGCCTTTCTATATTGAATGTACTGTATACAGGTTTTGGAAACCCAAAATATGCGCCTTGTCCTTTATTGCTTAATATGGTTACAGCAGGTAAACTGGGTGCAAAATCAGGAGAAGGTTTTTATGTTTATACAGCAGGCAGTAAAGAACTGGTGGTAAGCCCGCAGTTTTTATAAAACTAAAGTTTTACCAACTTATGTGTTTTAAAATAAGGTAGTCCATTTGCCTGCATACCACTTACTGTTAAGAAATAATTACCCCGTGCATAGGGGCTCATATTGAAACTGTAGTTGCCGCTGCCGCCGCTATTTAAATATTGCTGCTTCTGCAAAACCTTACCCGTTGCATCTGCTAAAACAAGTTGCAAATTACCATTGATGCCAGTGAATTGAACCGTCACTGTACTGGTTACCGGATTTGGATAAACATCAAATTCAATATTAATTTCTGATGGTGGGTTGGAGGCCCTTTTTTTAACTATCGGTTGAAAAAATCCGCAGGTAACAATAGTTTCATTTTTAGAAAATGTTTCTACCATTGATAATTCACCAATGCTCCATTCAAAAATATAATTACCGTTATTGAAGGTACCCCCGCTTGCATTAACAACTTCGGGCACCACCAGTACAGACTGAGATTTTACCGGCACTAAGAAGGATAATATAAAAAGCTTTAATAAGACTATAGCTTTCATAGGTACGATTTTGGGTATAGGATTTTAAAACCTTTAACAGGTTTAAACAAAAAAAGAAAAAAAAGGGATATTATTTTTTTTGTAAAAAAGAAAGTAAGGCTATAAAAGAAAAAAGGGGACCATGCTAAGTACTTGTACTTACATTTTTTTATAACTGATATCGTAGAGGTTTTCTACCTGCTGTAAAAACCATTCCTCCCGATTTTTTTGAACATTAATTTCTAATAAACAAAACAACTGAATATCCTGTCGGTTGATGCGGATGCCTTGTTGTTTTACCAGCCGCATCACATCATTTATGGCTGTATAATTAAATTCAAGCCTGTAGGAAACTTCTTTAAACTTCTGTACAGTTGCAGATACCTGCAATGCCAGTGCCGCTGCGTTTTTGTAAGCGTTTATGAGTCCGGGTACGCCTAATAAAGTGCCTCCAAAATACCGAACCACAACAATGAGTGTATTGGTCAGCTCCTTACTGTCTATCTGCCCCAAAATGGGTCTGCCTGCAGTACCAGAAGGCTCGCCGGCATCACTTACCCTGAATTCGGTTCCATCAAAACCCAGGCGGTATGCAAAACAGTGATGAGAGGCCTTAGGATGTTCTTCCTTAATAGTATTTAAACGGGCTTTAAAATCTTCCACACTGTTAATTGCAAAAGTGTAGGCTATAAAACGGCTGCCCCGGTCTTTATACTCTGCTACAGCTTCTTTATCTATTGTATAATAAAAATCTTTTTCACGCATATCAACCAAACGCAATTAAGGCTATAGCAGCCAGTGATAAAATAATACCCAACCAATTTATTTTAGAAAGCTGTTCTTTAAATAATACCAGTGCCATAACAGCGCTAAACAACACAATACCCATATTTATTATCGGAAAAATAGCAGAACTGTTACCAGAGTATTGTTTCAATACTTTCATAAGACACCATATTGAAAAATAGTTGGGCACCCCAATAGCAATACCTGCCAGCAACGCTTTAAAAGAAAACTGCTGCCGGCCCGTTGCAAACAAAAAAAGAAGGGTAACCATACCAGTTGCACCTGCAGTAGCAAATGCACTTACCAGATAATCATCATAATTTGTATCGTTTAAAAAATTTTGCTCTACGTATTTAACCATCGTATCCAGCAAGCCACTGCCAATAAACAAAACAGCGGGAATACCTAAAAGAAGCTGGTAATTTGTTGTTGCCCGGGTTTGTACCGCAGTTTGTGGCCAACATGTAAATAGTACCGCTGCCACAGCTACCAACACCCCGGCAATTTTAACCCAGGTATAAGGCTCATTATACAGATATAGTGAAAATAAAAACGGAATTACCAGCGATAATTTATTAGCCACAGAAGCAACAGCAACAGC
>JANRMC010000229.1:0-15320 GCA_033761915.1 Flavihumibacter sp. | reverse complement strand
GCGACGCAACAACTGCTGCAAAGAGCGTTACTGCTGGTTACATATAACTACCACTTTACTTCTAACCGGTTGTCTTTTCGTTCCACATCTGCCAGGCGCAGGGTGGGATCTATTTCCACAATACTGATGTCAGTTAATTTGCGGGTGGTTTCTATTATGTAAGTGCTGTGTGTCCATTTCCATGGCTCATAATCGGTGCGGGGTATGGTGTTTTCTATTGGCTTTTTACCAAACATTAAATACATGGGTATATAATGCAGTTCTTTACTGCCATCTTTAAAAGTTAACTGCACATCTATGGGCATGGGCATGCGGCCTTTGTTGGATAAACGTATTTTTGTTTTATCACCATCGGTCCATATACTGTCAATACCATAGTTGATGGTTTTATTAGTATTTACAAAAAAGGTGCGGTACCAATCTAACTGTATACCGCTTACGTCTTCTGCTACCCGTATAATATCTGCGGGGTTGGGGTGTTTAAATTTCCAGCGGTTGAAATACTCTAATAAAATTTTATCTCTTACCGGTGCGCCAACTATATAACCCAGCTGTTCCATAAACACTTCTCCTTTTGTATAGGCATTGGTGCTGTAAGCATAATTGGTGTTGTATTGGTCTGCATGCGTGGTAAGTGGTTCATCAAAACCACTTTTGGTTAATGCTATATAAGCATCGTAGGCGCCCTTGTGCGGAAACTGCATGGTATCTCCTTCTAAAAAGTTTGTAATGCGGGATTCGGCGTAGCTGGTAAAGCCTTCATCCATCCAGCTGTGTAAACTTTCATTGGTGCCCAGCATCATCTGGTACCAGCTATGCATCCACTCGTGTATGGTTACGCCTTCGCCGGCACCTTTTAATAGTGTGGCCATGGGGTATTCCATCCCTCCATCGCCCCCTTGTATAAATGAGTATTGTTTGTATGGATACTTGCCAAAAGTTTTATCTATAAAGGGCAGGGCTTTTGCAGCCAGTTCTAAAACGGTTTCCCATTCTGCTTTATAGTTTGCAATAAAGTTTTCAGCACTGCCGTAAAATCTTTTGCCCCGGTCGCTCATGCCATTGTATTGCTTTCTTAAACTATCTGGTACAATTTTATAAAAAGCATGCAATACCAAACCATCTCTTACTGTTTTGGTAAGGTGCTTGTATTCGGGGTCGGCAGCCCAAACAAAATCGTGTACATTAGGTGCTACAAAATGCCATGTTAATAAATTGCCTGCAGGTTGCGTTACTTTAGCTCCTTTTGCTTCGTAGCCATATCCAATTTGGTTGGGGTTTTGCAGGTAGCCGGTACCACCAATTACATATTTTTTATCTATTGTAATTTTTACTTCATAATCGCCCCAAACACCATAAAATTCGCGGGCAATATAAGGGGTGGGGTGCCAGCCTTCATAATCATACTCGCATAATTTAGGATACCATTGGCTCATGCTGAAGCGTACCCCTTCTGCATTGTCTCGGCCGCTTCTTCTTACCTGTAACGGCACCTGTGCTTCAAACTCTAATTCTAAATTTACTTTGCTGTTGGGTAAAATGGGTTTATTTAATACTACCTCTAAAACAGTTTCATGTTCTTTTATAGATTGTGCAACGCCATTCAGCTTTACCCATTTTACTTTTTGATATCCAATTTCATTGGGTTGCAATTTTTGTATGCGGTCTCTTACGCGGCCATCCCAATCGGGGCGGTTATATACTAAAGTTTGCCCCAGCACCCGGCTGCGGGCATCCATCATACTGTTGGGTTGAAAGGCATTCCAGTAAAGATGATAAAAGACCCTTTTCAAGGTATCGGGTGAATTATTGGTGTATTCAATTTGCTGTTTGCCGCTAAACTGATTTTTTTCGGCAATTACAGTAACATCCATCTTGTATTTAACCTGTTGCTGCCAGCGGTTAGGCTGTGCCTGTAATACAACTGCCAGCAGGCAGCTAATAATTAGGAGCGCTGAATTTCTCATATCTTTTTTTCCTGTTTAAGATTCGTAAATTTCAAGAAAAAAAGCGATGCAAAAAACTAAAATGATAAATGGCTACCCATTTAAGCATTACACCAAAGAAACCTATGCCCCAGAAGTGATGGATGAAAAAGCTATTGCATTCTACGGCTGGATGGATGCACGCCGCACCTGCAGAGATTTTTCTGACAGACCCATACCTAAAACCGTAATTGAAGCTATTTTAAAAACTGCCGGCACTGCACCCAGTGGCGCCCATAAACAACCCTGGACTTTTTGTGTGGTAAGTAATGCCTGGGTAAAACAAGAAATAAGAGCTGCTGCTGAAAAAGAAGAGTATGAAAGTTACACCAACAGAATGACCGATGAATGGTTGAATGATTTAAAGCCCATTGGTACCGATTGGGAAAAACCTTTTTTAGAAACGGCCCCTTACCTTATTATAGTTTTTAAAAGAAGTTATGAAATTGAAGCCAAGGGATATAAACACCAAAATTATTATGTAACAGAAAGTGTTGGGCTGGCTTGTGGTTTTTTATTAGCAGCCATCCATAACGCCGGATTGGTTGCCTTAACGCATACTCCTTCACCTATGAACTTTTTATCTAAGCTGCTCAATCGACCGGAAAATGAAAAACCTTTTTTATTGATTCCTGTAGGATACCCTGCCAATGAGTGCTGGGTGCCCGACTTACAGCGAAAAAGTTTAGAAGAAATAGCTGTATTTTATGAGTAATACTCATCGGCCCTTTTCTATATTTCGTAAAATCCATGCAATAGCTTTTTTAACGTAGTATTCCTCATCGTTTTTTAAAGCATTAACCAATTGTATAATTTGCGGATGATAGTGTACATCTCTGGTATACCATTCCACCATTACCAAAGAAAGGCGGCGTTGCCACAGGTTATCTGCAACGTTTAGTTTTCTGGCAAGCTTAAAAATAGCGGCCGCTTCGGTTTTAACAAGCAGCTTCAGGCTTTGCATGCCCAACGCATCGCAAACAGCCCAGTTGTTGATGGATGCACTCATCCCTTCAAATAACAGCAACGATTGTAAAGCATCCTGTTTGGCAATTTTACCCAATAATTTTGCAGCCAGTACTTTCTCTTCTATATACCGGCCCTGCCACAGTGTTTTTACCAGCTCAAACCCACCAGCCTTGTATGTACTGGCCATTTTATTTAAAACAGGCATGGCCACTCCATATCCTTTCTCCAGCCCAGGCACAAATTTTTGATGCGAGGCCAGCGTATTTGCCGACGCATGTTTTTTAAATTGCTCCTGTATTTCAATAAGCAATTGTTTCATTCTGATGTATTGTGTTTTATAATTGATGAAGACAACTGGTACTGCCCGCACCATTTATTTACCCGTTGCTTCAATTGCTGCTGGTACCACATGGGTGGGTAGTAAGCAGTGCCGTATAAATGATGGTATTGTTTAACCAGTTGCGGGTAGTGCTGCTGTAAAAATTTATAGTAAAGCGTTTTACTATCAGCGGCATTGTTACCAAATAATGTAAGGCTGCCACAAAGAAAAAAATCAGCAGCTTGTTTTTTGGCGGCTACAATCAGTTGTTCTAATGCTTCATCCGTATCGCTAATGTATGGTAAAACCGGTATGGCATTTAAGCCAGCTAAAAAGCCAGCTTGTTTCAATTGGTGTAAAACGGCCAGCCGCTCTGCCGGTAGCAAGGCTCCGGGCTCTAATCTTTCACTAATGGCGGCATCAAGCGTTGAAACAGAAACACCCAAAATAACACCGTGTTTTAAAACCGGTTGCAAATCGGGGGGCAGTATGGCCTGCTCATTAATGGCTTTTAATAAATCAATATCGCGTAAAATAAGATGGCATTTGGTTGTGATAAAAACCGGAAAGCGGTGTTTTAATAAAAGTTCCAGCATGGCACGGGTTTGTGCATACTGTTTCTCGTGGTGCAAATAAGCATCGGTGGCAGAACCCACCACCACAAAGCCATACTCGTTTTTAGCAGCTCGGTTTTTCAGTTGTTTATCCAGCAGCGGCAATGCGTTTGACTTTATACTTAATCCTTCTGCTAAATTTTCGCCATACCTGCTGCCCCGTATATAACAATACTGGCAGTTGCAACTGCACCCTTCATAAGGGTTAATGGTATAGTTGGCCAAAAACCAGCTATCTCGTTTTTTTAATTTATTCAGTACTGTGGTTACTATTTTTTCTTTAAGCATGGCAGCAATTCATCTCTAAAATAATTTTTTTTTGGTTACCGGCATTTGTTTTCATGGCAGCAGTGGTTGCGTCGCACACTTGTACGATAGTGGGTTAATGGTCCTTGGTTTATAGTCAATAGTATTACTATGCTCTAATAACTATTGACCATAAATATTCTTCTGTACAAGTGTGCGACGCAACGATGCTGGGCTTTAAAAAAATGCCGGGTATAAAAATACCCGGCCTAAACGTATGCTGCTGTGAACTATGAGAGAACGGTTATTCCACCACTTCCAAAATATAAAATTGGTAGGGCGGAATAATTAGGTATTCATGATCTGCACCCACATAGTAGGTAGTGCCTTTCCAATGATCGTACAATGTATGTGCAGGGTGTGTGTTTTCTTTAAAAGCATACCAGGTAAGGTAGGCCGCTTCGTGAGAGAAGTTGAACACGCAATAGATTTTTTGTGTGGCCGTGCTTCTCAGGTACATGGCCACATGTGTATTGTGCGGGGTGGCCCATTGCAGATTTTTATGATCTGCAATAGCGGGCAGCTTTCTTCTTAACTGAATTAATTGTTGCGTGGCGCTGAATATCCGGTGCTCAATGGTATCTTCTTGTTGGGTACGTTTGTTTTTATTCCAGTCTATAACCGGCCGGTGCATCCAGCGGTTGTCATAACTTTTACCAGTATCGTTTAAGTAAGAATAATCGTTGGTGTATGCCGCCTCATCTCCGTAAAAAAGCATGGGTATGCCGCCCAGAAAAAAGCTGTGGGCCTGCATCAGTATTATTTTGTTCACCGATACATCAATATCAGCACTGTTATTTATTTCAAGTGCTTTTTCAAGTCCGCATAAAGAAGCCAGCGATCCGCTGATGCGGGCATCCTGTGTTTTTGGGTTTACAGAAAACAACGCTCCTCTTGCCGGAGATTGCGGATGCGCCCCGCTGTAAAATTCTTTTAAATATTTGCGGTGCTCGTAAGCATTGTAGCCGGCCTGTTCAATCATATAATCATCATACCCTAAACCAATATCATCGTGGCAGCGGGTATAGGTTAACCAGGTGGTGCCATAAGGTTTTTGTAATAATATCTGCTGTGCAGCCATCATTACTTTAACATCGCCTGTTGCCAGTGCATCCCATTGCAGTGCCATATGTGTGGCGTTATACGCAACATCACACTCGTTGGCAATGCGGTTGCCAGAGCCAAAGTATTTAATAATAGCAGCTGGTGCCACAATGGCTTCACCCAGCAGCGCCATACCCGGCGTGGCTGTTTGCACACAGTGCTTTATTATTTGTAAAAGGGTATGGGCTTGCGGTAAATTCTGACAACTGGTACCCAACTGCTTCCATATAAAGGCTGGTGCATCAATGCGCAATACATCCACGCCCAAATTTGCATAAAAGAAAATAGTATCTATCATAGCAACCAGCACTGCCGGGTTGGTATAGTTTAAATCCCACTGATAGTTGTGAAAAACTGTCATTACCCATTTGTTCAATTCTTCCACATAGGTAAAAGAGCCGGGGGCACTCTCCGGAAAAATTTCGGGCATGGTTTGTTCAAACTGGTTGGGCAGGTCTCTATTGTTATAGAAATAAAAATAATCTTGGTATTCTGTATCGCCCTGCTTTGCTTTTATAGCCCACTCATGTTTGTGCGAAGTGTGATTTAAAACAATATCCAGCATCAGGTACATATTGCGCTGCTGCATAGATTGCTGCAGTTGCTGCAAATCCTGCAGGGTGCCAAAACGTTTGTCTACTTTTCTGAAATCGGATACCGCATAACCGCCATCACTTTCACCTTCCGGGCTTTCAAAAATAGGCATCAGGTGCAAAAAGTTAACGCCCAGTTGTTGCAGGTAATCTAATTTAGAGGGCATGCTTTTTAAATTGCCGGCAAAGCGGTCTGTGTACAAACTCATCCCTGTAATCTGGTTGCTTAAAAACCAGCCATCCTGTTTTTCTTTTTCCTCATCGCGTTGTTTTAAGGCCGTTGCCCTGTTGGTGTAGGCATTTATAATTACCTGCAACAGTTTTTCAAAATTGGCAGCCGCATGCGGGTGGGTGTCATACAACTGCATAAACCGTTCGTAAATGCCGGCAATATTGGCTTCAAAACGTGCATACAGCATTGCATCTTTCTTTTCTGTGCACAGTTTATTTTTTTCAAACAGTTTTTTTAATTGAATATGGCGGTCGTACGTAAACATGCAAAAATAAAATTTACTTAAGGGTATGGTTATTTAAAAATATTGTTGTTTAAATGTTTAAAGGCTTCCATAGCACCCAGGTACTCACAGGTTCTGGCGCCGGCTTTATTGGCGTTTACCACCATGGTTTGCCATTCTGCCGCACTGCAATCTTTTAAATTGTTTTTTGGTTTATTACCTAACTGGTATAAAATGGCACCCACAAAAGCATCTCCGGCACCGGTTGTATCAACCGGGGTTACTGCAATGCTTTCAATAATAGTGGTTGTTTTATTTATACCCAGCAATGTGCCTTCTTTACCCAATGTAATTGCAAACACGGCATTGCTTTCGTTTAATAAAATACGGGTAGCCGCTTCAAGCGTGGTGGTGCCGGTAAGCAGCATGGCTTCTTCATCGCTTACTTTATAAAAGTTGCATTGCTTTATAAACTGCCACGATTGTTTGATAAAACTTTCTGTATTGTTTTGAAACAGCAGGTGCCGGTAATTGGGGTCGAAACTTACAAAAATGCCATTGCTGATGCAGCGTTGCAGCAAGCTGGTATAAGCCTGTTGCAACGGGCCGGGTAAAAATGCGGTGGCAGAACCAAAATGCACCACGGCCACATCTTCTAACGGAATGCCGGCAATTTCTGCAGCACTCAACTGCCCATCGGCGCCGCGGTTAAAATAAAAATCACGTTCACCATTTTGCATCAGCGATACAAAGGCAAACGTGGTAAAATAATTTTCATCCTGCAACAGGTAAGCGGTATCTACATTAAAATCTTTCATTACCTGCACCAGGTGGTTGCCAAACGGATCTACACCCACTTTTGCGGCCAGTTGGGCATGCCCACCCAGCGCAGCAATAGCTGCAGCTACATTGGTTGGAGCCCCGCCGGGCTTTTTTAAAAAATTATTGCCGTCAGAAAGAGCGCTGCCTTTATCGGTACAAATCATATCTATCAGCGCTTCTCCAATGCAAAGTATTTTGTTCATAGTTTTTTTATTGAAGTCAGCAGTTATACGTTATTCTTCATTCTTGCGTCGCACCCTTCAGCGGCAACGCAGTGTTCCTCTTTTTTTTGCGGTGCTTTGCATTACTGTACAAGTGTGCCCCGATACCATCAGCACAAATCTTTTCAGGGTTTGCAACGAGTAACGATGTTTTATTAATGCGCTACGGCCGGTACCCACTAATGTCCTCCGCCCATTGGCACCGGCGCATCTGCCGCCGGCTTTGAACTTTTTATTAAAAGAGTGGCCAGCGCAGCAATTAATAAAAATGTTGCACCAAAGTATATGGCATTGACCGGTTGCTTGCTTAATAATGTATTAAAAATTTTACCAAATGTTAATGAATAAATAAACATTGGAATTACAATCATCATATTTATGATACCCATATAAACACCATACCTTGTTTTGGGAATATCGTTTACAATTAAGAGATAGGGCACACCCATCATGCTTGCCCATGCAATACCAAATCCAATTAATGGTATAAAAACAAGATATTTGTCACTTATTTGTGGAAAAGTAAACAATGCCAGCGAAGCAAGCAAAAGGCAGACAATATGAACAATTTTAGCTCCTTTTTTTCTAGCAAACCAAACCAATACAAAGGCTGAAAGGAAGGTAATAATATTTGTCCATCCGCTTATTAAGCCGCCCCATCCTACCGCTTCTTGATAAACTTTATTAGCAGCTGAGCTATCCGTTGTATTGAATATTGTTTTAGCTATTGTCAAATCTTTATAATCCCAATAGCATTTTAGTGCAAACCATTGAAAAAGGTATACAAGAAAAAGTTTCCACATATTTGACGGCATATCTTTAATTGCGTGGCCAATTTCTATAAAAGGAGTAAGAATATTAATCTTTGAATTTTTTAGAATCGACAATTCTTCAGCAGTAGGTGGAATTTCGGGAGTTGTTTTATTGCTCCATAAAACACTGCCAATGCTACACACAGCTCCAAAAAAGAAAGAACCAAAAACCCAATATGGGATATTGTTCTCATTGCTCTTATTGAAGAATGGAATGAGTTGAAATAAAAATAGTGAAAGAGTACCAAGTGTTTGACCAAAACCAGTAAAGAAACTTTGTGCTAAGAATCCAGTGGGTTGTTGCTCTGGTGAGAGTTTGTCGGCTACAAAAGCTCTGTATGGTTCCATTGCAGTATTATTAGCTGCATCTAGTATCCAAAGCAATCCAACTGCCATCCAAAGTGCCTTGCTAAACGGGAACAAAAAAAGGCAAATGCTGCATAATAAAGCTCCAATTAAAAAATAAGGCTTTCTTCTGCCAAATTTTGGATGCCATGTTTTATCACTCATTGCACCAATAATTGGCTGGATTATTAAACCGGTGACTGGACCTGCAATCTGTAGCATTGGTAAATCACCATTTTCAGCGCCAAGAAACTTATATATTGGATTTACGGCATTTTGCTGTAATGCAAAACTATACTGAATACCAAAGAAGCCAACATTCATGTTAATGATTTGCCAGAAACTGAGGCGGGGTTTGGTAAACGTCATATGCAGGCAATTAGAGTGTTTACAATAATTAAAATAATTATTGATCAGTCCCCAAAGTAGCAACAAAACCTTTATTATGGTGAGGGTTTACTGCTAATTTTGCCGCAAACGATTGCAAGTTTTTTGCTTTAAACTTGCTCTTAAAATTATTTTTTGGGAGTACTCAAATCCTGCACGGTCTTGCTTTCCAGTATTTTGAGATTGGCATCTCTTACTTTTATCATCATATCGTGCAGACCGCAATGTGTTTCATCGCAATGTTTACAACGTTCATAAAAATATAAGCTTACGCAGGGCAGCATGGCAATGGGTCCATCCAGGTGGCGAATAACAAAGGCCAAAGAAACATCTTTAGGATGTTGCTTAAAAAAGTATCCGCCTCCTTTCCCTTTTTTACTATCCAACACTCCCAGTTTTTTTAATTGCAGCAAAATGTTTTCTAAAAATTTGAGGGGTATTTTTTTCTTTTTTGCTATTTCAGCAATTAATACAGGCTGGTTATCTTTTTTCTCAGCTATATACATCAGGGCTTTAAAAGCGTATTGCGTTTTTTTAGATAGCATGTTTGTTTGGTTTTTCTACTGAATAAGCCTGTGTTCATAAGCATACTTAATAAGGCCTATAGCTGAGTTGGTTTTAGTTTTTCTGAAAATGTTTTTGCGGTGTGTTTCCACGGTTCGTTCACTAATAAACAATGAATCGGCAATTTGTTTGTTATTGTATTCTTTTTCTATCAGCTGTATAATTTCAATTTCTCTTCTTGTAAGGTGGGTGTCTTCATTTTCTTTTTTCACACCGCTGTCTTTTATCATTTCAGCTAAAACTTCTTCACTAAAATAAATGCCACCGCCTGCAATTTTTTCAAGGGCAATTAAAAATTCCTGTTTGCCAATATTTTTTAACACATAACCGGCAATATCTGCATCATTAATCATTTCGTTTACCAGTTCACCTTGCCCGCTCATAGACAGGGCCAGTATACGTATCTGCGGAAATTGTTTTTTTACCTCTTTAGCCAGCATATTCCCGGTTAGTTCCGGCATCATAATATCGGTAAGTAATAGGTCAACATCGTGTTGTTTAAGCAGGCCAACCATTTTTTTAGGTTCAGTGGTTTGCAATACCACTTTAAAGCGATCGTGTCCTTCCAGCATAGACAATAAACCATCAATTACAATTTGATGATCGTCTACTATTGCAATACGAACCTTATCCTTTGTCATGCCGGTTTATTGGTGTTCTACGGTACTAATATATTGAGAATTTAGTTTACCCTGCGGGCAAGTTAGTAATTAAATATGAATGCTCACCACGGTACCGTGGCCGGGGGTGCTGTCAAACTCCACACTGCCCTTCAGGTATTCTACCCGCGTTTGTATGTTTTTAAGCCCCATGCCCCCAAACTTGCTTTTGTTGCTGGTATCAAAACCACGCCCGTTGTCTTCTATGGTAGCGCTGATGCCATCACTGTCTTTTATCAGCGATATATCTAACTGCGTGGCACCTGAGTGTTTTATGACATTGTTTACACATTCTTGTATCACCCGGTACAGTACAATCTCTGTATTGGCTTCCAGCCGCTCTTTCAATCCTTCGCTGTGCAGCGATACTTTGATGACATTGCTGTCTATTTTATCTATAAACTCTTTAATGGCATTGGCCAGCCCGTTTTTAAGCAGGGCATTGGGCATCATGTTGTGCGATACAGCTCTTACTTCCTTACAGCTCTCATCTACCAGGCCTATGATTTTTTCAAATTTCAGGCGCTGCTGCGGGTCGGTAAAGCCCAATTCGGTTTCTATGGCCGACAGGTTCATTTTGGCCGCACTCATCATTTGCCCCACCCCATCGTGCAGGTCTTTGGCAATGCGCTGCCGCTCGGTTTCTTCTGCTTCCATAACCGCCTTGGTGGCCAAATCCTGCTGTTGAAAGATGGCCGCCTGCAACTCCTTCTCCTTCTTTAAACGGTAGCGTCGGTAGTAGGAGTAGACCAATAAGCCCAGTGCCATTAAAATACCCGCTGCTCCTATTAATTGATAATTCTTTTTTGTTATAGCCAGTCGCTGTTCCTGTATCTGTTTTTCTTTTTTAGCCGCCTCATACTTTTCCGTCATTTCAGAAACGGTAGCCAGCTGTTCTTTTTCTGACAATACATTTCTTACACTATCGTATTTCTCAAAGTAGCGTATTGCTTCCTGATGCAGGCCCATTTTCTTTAAAGCCTGAGTTAAACCCAATAAACCTTCTGATTGTATTTCCAGATCTCCTTCTTTAGTGGCAAAAGCAATTCCTTTTAAGTAATGCTCTCTTGCTTCCGGCAACTGATTAAGATTGGTAAGTGCAGTACCATAATACACATGCAAAGCATCCTGATGAGAGGGGTAATTGAGTGTATCATAAATGCGTTCTGCAGCAGCAAAATTTTTAACAGCTTCAGTATATTGCTGCTGTTCGTTAAGAGCAGCGCCTATTTCTGTATAAGCAACGGGTATAAACGTTATGTAATTAGTTTTCTTAAAAATTTCAATGGCTTTCTGCAGATAGTAAATGGTGCTATCGTATTTTTTTTCAGATTTATAAGCCCAGCCTAAACTGCCAAAAGCCTCTCCTAATGTAGCAGAATCTTTTAACCGTTCATAAATAGCAATTGATCTGAGAATAAAACCACGCCCTTTATTAAAGTCTAAAGATTGCATAAAGAGATTGGCCTTTTTGCGATAGACTTTTGCTAGCAATCCGTCATCTTTCATGCCTGATGCGAGGCTTTCTGCTTTATCGTAATAGTTTAATGCTTCCGGAAACTTACTTTCATGCACATAGGCAAGCCCCATATTAATCCAGGTATCGGCCATCCATTTATCTTCCTTTAATGCGGTGGAGTATTGAAGAGACCGGTTATAAAAATAAAGAAGGCTGTCTGTTTTTGCTTCGTAATCGGCCACCATGCCCAATGCATAGTATGCCAGCATTAATCCTTTGGGGTAATTAATTTTTTTACTTAATACCAGTGCCTGCTGGCTATAGTTGCGGGCTTTTTCACGGTCTATTTCCACAACTTCAAAGGCCAAACCGGTGAGGCTTTTAATTTTAGCGGTGTCTGTTGTGGCTGCCGCCAGTTCCTCTTGTAAACGGGCAATTTTGTTTTTATTTTGCGGCCATACGGCTACCAATAAAAACAGGCAAAAAGCCAGCGTTATTATTTTTTTCATGCAGTGTTTTATAAACCCAGCACATCCTTCATACTAAAAAGGCCTTTCTTATCTTTTATATACTCTGCAGCTAATACGGCCCCGGTAGCAAAACCGGTACGATTGTGTGCGGTATGTATTATATCAATAGTATCAATAGAAGAATGATAGGTTACGGTATGAGTGCCGGGTGCAGGATCAATACGACGGGCCGTAATACCTATTTCGTTTTGCGCCGCAGGCACATCGCACACCCATTTTGTTTTACGGGGTACTCTTTCAATAATTTGTTCCGCCAGCGATACAGCGGTGCCACTGGGCGCATCTTTCTTTTGGGTGTGGTGTATTTCTTCCATACTTATTTCATACGCAGCATGGGGGGCCATTAATGCAGCCAGGCGTTTATTTATTTCAAAAAAAATATTTACGCCCACACTAAAATTACTGGCATATAAAAAACTGCCATTACTGGCTTTGCAAAAGGCTTCTGCTTCTGGCAGGTTTTGCAACCAGCCCGTGCTGCCGCATACCAACGGCACATTCAACGAAAGACATTTCATTACATTATCAAATGCACTGTGCGGACTGGTAAATTCTATTGCCACATCTGCTTTTGACAGCTCTTCTTTAGTAAAAAGATGGGCCGTTTCCACATCAATGCGGGCAACAATTTCATGGCCTCTTTCTATAGCAATGGCTTCTATAGCTTTGCCCATTTTTCCATATCCTATCAATGCAATTTTCATTTGCTGTTAGCTGTTTGAAGCAAATATAGTATTTCTGTTTATGGTAAATAATAACGGCTGATAGCTGAAAGCTGTTGCTGCTATTTAAAGAAGAGGTGTAAAAGAGTTGCCCATTGCATTGCCGTTGAACCGAGCGTGGCAAGGATGCCGCTATGAAAAACAACTGCTGGCTACCTAAAATACTTTTTTAATAGTTTTAGATGCGTTTTGATTTTTACCAAATGTGAGGGCAATGCTTATGCCGCCGGTATTGGGCAGGGTATTGATATTGGGTTTTATTTTTAAACTGAGATCGTTACTGATATCGAACTCCTTTAGATGTGCATCTACAGTAGCATCCACCACATTTAAACCCCAAAAGAGAATAAATACCAATACCGTGTAATCTATATTTCTTCTGAATTCGTTACGGCCATTGCGCAGGGCAGACAAGGCATTCTGCTCAATAAATGGTTTTAGTTCTTCAGCCACATTAACGTAATTAGCTGTATCCTGATTTAGCAGGGTAAAATAGGCAAACTTAATTTTTCGATACTGTTTAATATTATAATCAAACACCACGGCGGTGGTGCCTAATGCAGCATATACAATGGGTATCTTCCAGTATTTTTTATTGTAGGCCTGGCCCCAGCCGGGTAAAATGGCAGAACGCAGGGTGGCGGTTTTGGGGCTGTGTTTTTTGGAAAGGCTGTCGTTAACAGGTTTTTTTCTTACAGCAAAAGAATCTACGCTCATAATACGCAATGTAGAGTCTGGCTGCTGTGCGGTAGCGGCCAGTGCACTGCTGATAAGCCCGATAAAAATGCACAAATACTTCATACTTGCTTTAACTGCCCGTTACACCCAGCACGTCTAAAATTTTGTTCAGCTCATCTAAAGAGTAATACTCTATATTAATATTGCCATAGCCCTTTTTGTTGTGGTTGAGCTTTACTTTGGTACTGAAACGGGATGCTAAGTTATCTTCAATTTTTTTATAGGCGGGTGGCAAATCTGATTTTACCGATTGTTTAACGGCTGCGGGTGACTTGTATAATTTTCTTACCAAATCTTCTGTTTGGCGTACTGATAAACGACGCTCTGTTATTTCATGAAAAATATAGAGTTGTTTATCTACCGTGTCTACATTAATTAATGCACGTGCATGCCCCATGCTGATGCTGCCGGTGCGCACCGCTACCTGTATATCTGGTGGCAATTTCAGCAAGCGGATGTAATTGGCAACCGTACTTCTTTCTTTGCCCATGCGTTCAGCCACTTGCTCCTGTGTATAATCCAATTCATCCATCATACGCTTGTAGCTTAAAGAAATTTCTATTGCGTTCAGGTCTTCTCGCTGCAGGTTTTCTAACAAAGCCAGTTCTAACAACTGCACATCATTGGCCTGGCGTATGTACGCTGGTATATCTGTTAAGCCGGCAATTTTAGAAGCCCTGAAGCGGCGCTCACCAGAAATTAAACGGTACTTGCCGTTGGGTAATTTTGTTACAGTAATCGGCTGTATAATATCGTGCAGCTTAATAGAAGCGGCCAGTTCCTGCAATGCCTGCTCATCAAAATCTCGGCGGGGTTGTTTAGGGTTGGTTTCAATATCTGCCACAGGTATACGAATGATGCCTGTAGCCTGCTCTACCACCGTTGTTTTTAAAGTGCCGGTGGTGGTTTTTAAATCTGCATCAATACTCTGCAATAAAGAGCGGATGCCCTTTCCTAATGCTTCCTTATTTTGTTTGGGGTTGGTCATGTTAGTACAGTATATCGTTCACCTGTTTGCAGGTGTGTTTATTGTATAATACGCTCTTCCTGCGTAATACGGGTCATATTATTTTTTTGCAACACTTCTTTAGCCAGATTCAGGTAGTTCATAGCGCCTTTGCTTACGGCGTCATACAAAACCACGGGCTTACCCACACTGGGTGCTTCGCTTATTTTTGAATTACGGTGTATAATGGTACTGAATACCAACTCATCAAAATGTTTTCTTACCTCGCTAACCACCTGGTTGCACAGGCGTAAACGGCCGTCATACATCGTCATTAAAATACCTTCAATTACCAGGCTGGTGTTTAAGCGGTTTTGTACAATTTTAATGGTGTTCAGCAATTTGCCCAAACCTTCCAACGCAAAAAACTCGGTTTGCACCGGTACTATTACAGAGTTGGCGGCAGCCAATGCATTTACGGTAATAAGGCCCAAAGATGGAGAGCAATCAACAACAATAAAATCATAATCACCCGCCACTGGTTCTAAAATATTTTTCAAAACCGATTCACGATTGGGGTAATTAATCATTTCAATTTCTGCACCCACCAGATCAATATGGCTGGGTATTAAATCCAGATTGGGTATATCAGACTTTAAAATAACATCTCTGGCCGGTGTTTCGTTTACCATGCAATCGTACAGGCTTTGGGTAACGTTGTGCAAATCAAAACCCACGCCGGTGGTACTGTTTGCCTGCGGGTCGGCATC
>JANRMC010000228.1:0-6367 GCA_033761915.1 Flavihumibacter sp. | reverse complement strand
GCGCAGGAAAAAGGTATTGAGCTGCTGTATAACAACCAACTGCCCTCTTCCATTCATGTAAAAGGAGACCCCTACCGGCTTACGCAAGTATTAAACAATATTGTAGGAAATGCTTTAAAGTTTACAGAAAAAGGAAGCATTACACTAACCACATCCGTTAAGTTTGAAAAAGAAGAATGGGTGGCTATTGAATTTTTGGTGGAAGACACCGGCATTGGCATTGAAAAAGAAAAGCTTAAAACTATTTTCGATCCGTTTACCCAGGCAAACGCCAACACCACCCGTAAATACGGCGGTACAGGACTGGGGCTTTCTATTTGCAAACGACTTATTGAAATGCAGGGGGGTGAAATATGGCTGGAAAGTCAATTGGGCAAAGGCAGCACGTTTCGTTTTATAATACCCTATAAAAAAGAAGAAACAGTTGAAACCAGTGCCGAAACCTTTAATTTTATGAATTACCAGGCATTGTCTAAATGCAAAATACTGGTAGCAGAAGACGTTGAAATAAACCAGTTCCTGGCAAGGCATATTATAGAATCTTGGGGGGCCGAAGTACATATTGTAGACAACGGGCTTAAAGCACTGGATAAAATAACTAACGAAGATTATGATATTGTTTTAATGGATATTCAGATGCCGGAGATGGATGGAATAGAAGCCACCCGAAATATCCGTAAGTTGCCCAATCAATATCGCTCTTCAGTACCGGTAGTAGCTTTAACCGCTAACGCACTAAAAGGAGACAGTGATACTTATATGGAAGCAGGCATGAACGATTACCTGTCAAAACCATTCACAGAAGATCAGCTTTATAATGTTATTAAACGTAACATAAACGGAGAAACCTTCGTAAAAGAAAATCCATTTATTCATGAAATTCAAACAAAAAGTATGGAACCATTAACCAATGCACAACGACTGTATGATCTTACCATGGTAAACGCCATTGCCGGTGGAGATCAGTCTTTCATTCAAAAAATGATCAGTCTTTTTATAGAAACAGTACCGGCGGGTGTAGAAGATTTAAAAGCAGCCACCACCGTGCAGGATTGGGATAAAGTAGGTAAGGTGGCACACAAATTAAAATCAACCATAGACTCTATGGGAATAGCAGATCTTAAAGAAGTTATCCGCACCATAGAAAGCAACGGCAAACAACAACAGAATACTAATGAGTTACCCCCATTGGTAGATAAAGTAGGCACTGTAGTAGCCGATTGTATTTCTCAGTTGAAAGAAGATTTTTCTTTGTAACTTCCCATTATCATTTCGGATGTTCTAAATATGGGAAACCGGGTGATGGCCGCACATAAGAAGACCACTGATTTTTAACACTTTGTGCGGCCAAAAAAAATGGCAATATTGTTGGTGCAGTTAAGAACATTAAAACAACGATCGTAATGCAACCCAGAATCATATTGGTAGAAGATAATCCGGTTTTTCAAACACTCATCATTAAACAATTAGATGAAGTATTGCCAGAAGTAATCGTCTTTGATAATGGGCCCCATGCCATGAACGAAATAATGAGAAACCCACCCGATCTCATCATACTGGATTATGAACTGATTGGCGATATGAACGGATTGGATATTTTAAAAGAACTGAAAAGAATATCTGCCAGCATACCCATTATTTTCTTTACAGCCAATATAGACATCAGCATCACATCATCCATCCTAAAAGTTGGTGTGGTAGAATACATAGAAAAAAACATCTTCTCTTTACCCCGTTTAAAAAAGTCAGTAATTAATGCGCTAAAAAACTCAATGGGGCAGGTAGCATTTTAATGTAAGTATATACAGGTAACCAGCATCAGTAACGCATATCAACCATTGTTGCGTCGCACACTTCAGCAGTATCGCACTGGTAAAAAGAATTAAAAACTAATACCTTTAAAATACAGGGTAATACAAACGGGTTATCCATTGGCTGCTGTCTTTTTCTTTCAGCCTGTCTGTAACCATCATTTCAAAAGGTATAGCCGGTGATGTTTTTTGATGCTCTACCCGGTAGTTTTCCAGCTCTTCACTGGCCTGCTTTATTCTTTTATAATCACCTTTAACTTCAGCCCGTAAAATATTTCCGGCAATCATCAGCTTAAATACAAAAGGTCCTTCATTAGGCACTTGATGATCTATGGGAATAGCCACCATCGTTTCAAATTGTTCATTACCCATCATTTCCACATGCAGCATGGGGTAACCAGTTTCTTTTATTTTACGTGCAGCCAGGTAGTCTTTAATGGCATATACCATATCATACACCTCTGCGGTTGAAGGGTATGCTTTAAATATTTTTTTTTGAGACAACAAGAAGGTATCCACCACCTTTACCTGATCCACCTTCATACCATATGCGTTGGTAGGATTATTTACAAAGGCTTCAAGCGCAGCAACAATTTTTTTCATGCTGGCCTCAACAGCCCTTGCTTTCTGATAATTGATATAACGCTTAAATGGGTTTAGCCCGGCAGCCAATTTTGCCTCCCAGTTAAGCACTGCTTTATCCTGCCCAAGGGGTACCAGCACCATAGATGATTTAATCAGCGTTTCGTCATACACTGCATCCATGCTAAGTGAGTGATATAGTTTTTCTGTAATGGCAAATTGGGTATTACCATACTCAAAATTAAAATTTGCAGCACCCTTTTTACCCGGCCACCATTTCATCCATTCCTTATCATTTTCTAAAAACTTAAATACTCTTTTAGAAGGCATGGTAAATGATCCTGTAGCACCTGCTGTAATAATAGGGGGTATAAAAATATAAGCACCTGCTATTGCTAAAGCAACAATCAATAAAGCAGCAACAATCAATTTCTTCATACAAATAAATAAACGTGCAACGTAAGATAAAAATTAATACCTGCCGGCAGTTTGCCGGTTTTTATTCCACTTCTTTTTGATGGTGAATAATAAAATCAATCAGTTCCTCTAATGCAACACCAGCAATTGTCACGGCTTCATTTATCTCGTCACGGTTAACCTGTGCAGCAAAAGAAGCCGTTTTAAGTCGTTTTAAAACACTTTTTACTTCAAGCCCTTCGTAACGGTCGGGGCGTATGAGCGCCGCAGCATGTATAAACCCAGAGAGTTCATCAATGGCATAAATCATTTTATCCATCTTACTTACCGGTTGCACCCCAAAATGCCTTGGCCCATGCGAAGCAATACACTGTATCACATCCGCGTCAATATTTCTTTGTTCCAGTTCTTCAATAATCACCCGGCAATGTTGATCGGGGTATTTTTCCCAATCAGCATCGTGTAGCAAACCAGCTAATTCCCATTTAGCAGCAGTTAATTCATCAGCTGCTTCCCTTTCTACTGCCCATGCTTTCATTACGGCTGCTACCTGCTTCATATGTAACTGCAAACGGGTATTAGGCACCCATTTATTCAATAAAGCTAAAGCCTCTTGTATTGTTAACAAATTACCGGCATTGGCAATGTTACCAAAACTACTTCTGTTTAAATTAAGCGTACTCATACTCATTAAAATAACAGCTAAAATAAATGTTTGTTGCAGTATGATTACAGGTTGACTGTAAGAATTATTTAATCAGGGATATAATAAAAAGGGGGCTACCAGTTGATTCCACTCCTGCGTGGCAGTAAGCAACGCAATTTTTTCTTTAAATACTTCTTGGGGGCTTTTAATCAGTGTCCAGATGGCTTCTATACCGGTTAACATTTCTAAATGTCTTTTTCCACTGGGGTTGGCAAGGGTTTTATATAAATGTGGTTGTAAGTGAGAACCGTAAATATGGTATAAACTCCATAGCAACCAAAGCCCAGCGCTAACCGATCTGAATTGACTTTTCTGAGTAATATAAAATTGAAGGCCGTGGCATTGTAAAAGGGCATATTTACCACTTACCGGTCTGAAAGAAAAAGGCAATGTGGCCAACCCGGGTATTTGCAACGAAGTAATTAAGTCATGCAATTCATGAGGGTTAATCCAGGGTGCCCCGCAAATACTAAATGGCCGGTCTGTACTTCTTCCCTCACTTACATTTACCCCTTCTAAGAAACCGGTACCGGGGTATAGCATAGCTGTATTAAAACTATTAATTGTGGGTGATGTTGGTATAAAAGGTATCCCCAGCTCATCGTAAAACAGAGAACGCTTCCAGTTTTTTAAAGGAATAACGGTAACGTCTGCATTAATGTTTCTGTGTTTATTCCAAAACAATGTCAGCTCTCCAATGGTGCATCCATGCCGTACAGGTATGTTCCATCTTCCAATAAAAGAACTGCAGGCGCTTTCATCTAACATAGGCCCTTCATTCAATTGCATTGCTCCGCTAATCATATTGGGCCGGTCTGCAATGTATATGGGTAATTGTTTGCGGGCACAAGCTTCCAGCATATAACTTAAAGTCCACTGATAAGTATAAAACCTGCAACCCACATCTGGTAAATCATAAATAACAGCATCAATACCACTCATATCTTCATCGGTTGGTATTAGATGGTCTCCATATAAACTTATCACCGGAAGGCCGGTTGTAATATCGGTATCATCGTTCTGATAAGTACCATCTTCGCCCAATGCAGAAATGCCGTGTTCGGGTGCAAATAGTTTTACAATTTTAAAACCAGCATCTATTAACGCAGTACGGCTTAACTGAAGCTGACTGGTAACAGCAGCATTGTTGGTTATCAAACCAAACCGAAGATGTTTGTAGGCCGCTGCATTAGCCACCAGTATATCAATACCTGTTTGATACCCAAATCTGTTCATGTCAAATAAAGTTAATGTGACGGGGTTGGATCAACGTAGAATAAGTTCGGCTCTCTACCAGGGTTAAACGATAAAGTATAATGGCTGCAGTAAGATAAACTACTATAACTGCATTCAATTACTGCAACCGTTTGCAAAAACCTCTTTTTAAAAATTACTTGCCTGTAATCAATAAAACTGTTGCTGCCTGCACAAATGCTAACGGGTGCGACGCAAGGATGTTGCCACAAGCACTACTGCCGGTTACAAAAAATTAAATAGTATTAACTGGTATGCCGTGTACCGCATCGCTCATCTCTTTAATAAGGCTGGGGTCTTTTTCTATGGCATTGCCAACTACAATTACATCGGCTCCGGCTTTGCAATTTAAATACGCTTTTTCTGGTGTGGTAATGCCGCCACCTATAATTAACGGGGCTTCTATTACGGTGGCTACTTTTTGTATCATACTTTCTGTAATGGGCCGGCGGGCGCCGCTACCGGCATCCATATAAATTAATTTCATGCCCAGCATTTCTCCCGCCATAGCCGTGCACATGGCAATTTCATTTTTATCGGCAGGTATGGGGCTGGCATTACTGATATAAGAAACAGTGGTGGGGGCGCCTCCATCTATTACCATATAACCGGTGCTCATTATTTCTAAACCACTTTGCTTAACAGCTGCGGCAGAAATTACATGCTGGCCAATGAGTAACTCTGGGTTGCGTCCCGATATTAAGGAGAGATACAGTAACGCATCTGCATAAACCGATATCTGAGAAGGACTGCCCGGAAATAATATAACCGGAATATTACACTGTGCTTTTATTTGCTGCACCACATTATCAAGGTGGTTGGATATTACCAGGCTACCACCTACCAGCAGGTAATCTACTTTTGCAGCGGTTGCCAATTGTGTTAACTGATCTATACTGGCTGCATCCACTTTATCAGGATCGATAAGCACGGCAAAGGATTTTTGACCATTTGCTTTTTTAGTAACCAGTTGTTGATACAGTCTTGACTTCATTAGATATATCCGATCTTGTACTGCAAAAATGCAAAAACTTTTTCAAAGCCCGTAGATTTTTGCTGTTTATAAATACTTACCAAAAGCCTCAATAAATACTGATTATGAATGTTTACAGATTTAAAACCCAGCATTTAAAAGTGCCGGTGCCGGTATGTAGCGGGCATCATTTCGGCTTAATTCTTTCAGCAGGCTTATAATCTTATCCTTACCTATTTTCTCTGCCCACTCAAAAGGGCCAAACGGGTAATTGGTGCCCAGCTTCATAGCAGTATCTATCGCTTCTCTATCGCTCACTCCGCTGCCCAGCGTAAAAAAAGCTTCATTAATAATAGTGGCAATAACACGGGCACTTATCATGCCAGTAATATCTGGCACCAGCTGATATTGCCAACCCATGGCATGCAGCACTGCTGTTATTGCAGCTGCATCGGCAGTTTTATGTAAAGCTATTTCCTGCAGTGGGCGTTGCAGCATACCCGGCCATGCGTTAATACGGGCAAAACCCGGCCCTATAAAAGAACAGGTTAAAACCACTTCGTTTACAAACAACGGCTTACCATGTATAAGCTGGTATTGCCGGTTTCTTTCCGGGTTCCATTC
>JANRMC010000227.1:0-1633 GCA_033761915.1 Flavihumibacter sp. | reverse complement strand
TTTTTGATAAAAACAATCTTGCATTCAACAATAAAAAAGATAAAATTGAAACAGCAGGGTACTATGATGTAGTGAATTTTGCAAGGCGGATAAGAGTGCCTGGTATGTACAGCTGGGGCTTTAATGATGAAGTGTGCCCGCCTACTTCGATGTATGCAGCTTATAATGTAATTAAAGCAGAAAAGCTTTTGTATTTGTCGCTTGAAACAGGCCACTGGACTTATCCTGAGCAAAGGGAAAAAATGAACAACTGGCTGATAGAAAAATTAAACGGCACCAAATAAAATAAAATTAAAATAGAAAAAATGGCAAATGAATTCAGTTTATCGGGGAAAGTTATTGTAGTAACAGGCGGCACGGGTATCCTGGGCAACGCTTTCGTGCAGGCGATAGTTGAAGCAGGGGCTGCTGTAGGTATTTTGGGCAGGAATAAAGCTGTTGCAGAACAAAGGGCAAACGCTGTTAATGATTCGGGCGGAAAGGCGATTGCATTGGTGGCCGATGCAATGGATGAAGCACAGCTTAACGCAGCCTGTGACCAGGTAATAAAAAAATTTGGAAAGGTTGATGGCCTTGTTAATGCTGCAGGCGGCAATATGCCGGATGGGGTGCTGCAACCGGATGAAGATATTTTTAAAATGAAATTAGATGGCATGAGAAAGGTGATGGACCTGAATTTATGGGGCACATTAATACCCACTCAGGTTTTTGGCGAAGCCATTGCACAAAACGGTAAAGGCAGCATTGTGAATATTTCTTCCATGAATTCCAAAAGGGCTATTACAAAAGTGCTGGGGTATAATATGGGCAAAGCGGCTGTGGATTGTTATACGCAATGGTTTGCCGTAGAACTTGCAAGGAGATACGGCGATAAAATAAGGATGAATGCACTTGCGCCTGGATTTTTTCTTACAGAACAAAACCGTAACCTGCTTACAAAACCCGAAGGCGGTTATACTGAGAGGGGAGAAGCAGTTATCAGGCAAACGCCTTTTAAAAGATTTGGGCATCCCGATGAATTAAAGGGTGCTTTGGTTTGGTTACTTAGTGATGCTTCACAGTTTGTAACGGGTGCAATGATTTGTGTGGATGGCGGGTTCTCAATTTTTGGGGGGGTATAATCACCCGCCGGCGTTGGCCCTCACCAACGCTTTGAAATATTTTAAAGTCGGGATGGCATAACCTGAATCTTTAGGTTATAGGAAAAGATTTAATAGGCCCTGCAATATTTCAATTCAGATTTATTTACCACAACGCCTTCGCCCTGTAAAAATCAAGGATTTTAATACGGAGGATGTATTCGTATGTAGCCTGGGATAAATTTACTTTGGCCCGGTCGAGGTTGTTTTTTTCTATTAAATATTCAGCAGCATTAATCACTCCGGTGTTAAACCTTATTTCGGCAGCATTAAAAGATATTTCATAACTGCTCACCTGTTCTGCAAGGGCTTTGTACCTTTCATAAGTTGCTGTCATATTCTGGTGTGCCTGTTCAATATTCTGGCGCAGCAACAGTTTAATGTTGGCATTTTCCAGTTCTGCATTCTTCAGGATTATTTTTGAAATTTTAACCTGGTTACGTGTAAAAAAATTATTGAACAAGGGCAGCTGTAAGCTGAAGCCATAAGATTTA
>JANRMC010000226.1:0-6905 GCA_033761915.1 Flavihumibacter sp. | reverse complement strand
CCCACTTACTGTTGGCATACGGGGGTCATCCCAACCCTCTACATGTTTTTCATTTACCAGTTGCAGCAGTTTTCTTTTGCTGGTAACTGTATAGTTAATGTTGCGGCGTGCAAACTCGTATTGGTGCGATGGGTAGATTTCTAATTTTTCAATAAACCAATCGTACAACTCGCGGTGAGGCACAAATTCTAAGGTGCAAATAGAGTGGGTAATGTTTTCAATAGAGTCGCTCTGGCCATGTGCAAAATCATACATCGGGTAAATGCACCACTTTTCGCCGGTGCGATGGTGATGCGCATGTTTAATGCGATACAATACAGGATCCCGCATCAGCATATTCATATGTGCCATATCAATTTTAGCACGCAAGGTTTTGGTGCCATCTGCAAATGCGCCATTCTTCATTTGTTCAAACAATTGCAGGTTTTCTTCAATGCTGCGGTTGCGCCAGGGGCTGTCTTTACCGGGTTCAGTTGGGCTGCCTTTCAGGCTGGCCATTTCTTCGCTGGTGCTGTCATCCACATAAGCTAGGTCCTTTTTTATAAGCGTAACAGCATATTCGTATAAAGTGTCAAAATAATCGCTGGCATATAATTCATGCTTCCATTCAAAGCCCAACCATTTCACATCGTTTTTAATGCTTTCAACATATTCTGTTTCTTCGGTGGTGGGGTTGGTATCATCAAACCGCAGGTTGGTATAACCGGGGTATTTCTTTGTAAGTCCAAAATTTAAACAGATGCTGCTGGCATGCCCAATGTGCAGGTATCCGTTGGGCTCTGGCGGAAAACGGGTAACAATCTGTTGGTATTTTCCGGCCTTCAGGTGCTCTTCAATAATTTCTTCAATAAAATTCAAACTTCTTTCCTCGCTCATGTTGTTATTTTTCAGGTTGCAAATATAAGTATTATGAGGCAAGCAGGGCCGCCATGGGCAGCAGCCGTTGCCACGCTCGGTTCAACGGTGGTGCCAGTGGCAGCAGTTATTAAAAGCAGTACAGGCCGGTAACAAAAAAGCCTCCTTGCAGGGAGGCTTTTGATACATATTGTAAAAGCTTAACTGCCTCTTTGAGAGCCTGTATTCATTTGCTTGCTTACAAAGCCACTGGCTGCTTTTCCTTTTTGGATGAATTTAGAAGCCTGACCGGCCTTGGTTGCCTGTTTTTTGGCATCTTTCTTTTTGCCTTTATTATTTTGCTGGTTTAGTAACGACATAAATACATTTTAAAATAAGTGATAAGAATCGGTTGCTGTTTTGATAAAGATACAAACAAGCTTTTTATTTACATAAAACTTCTGGCTATAAAAATGAATGCGCAAAACGCCACATACTTTGCATCGTTTATAAAGTGTAACGGCCATTCATCCGTATTCACAAAAAGCAACCTGATAGTTTTCCACAATTTTTTGGTATGGCATAATAGTTGAAAATTTTCAGCACAGAACGTTTCTCTCCCAAACTCTCCGTAAATAATCTGTGCCCGGTTAGCAGCAATTTTTTTAAACACTAAAAACGGAAGTACTATGAAAAAACTATCATGGGTACTCATCATTACTATATTAGTGGTGGGTAGTTTATATGCCGTTAAGGCAAAGCAATCATCGGGTATAACAGGTACGGTTAGCCCGGCAGAGCAGGTAGCTGCGGTGCTGGCAATTGGTGGTAACGATACTATAAAAACCACTATGAAAGACGAACATTTTGTAGTGGCAGCCGGCGCCGGCACTTATAATCTGATAATAAAAGCAAAAGCGCCGTATAAAGATGCGTTGCTGGATAATATTATTATTACAGAGGGGAAGCTGTTGGACGTAGGCGCCATACAGTTAAAACAATAAACATACTCTTGGACGGGGTGATTTAGGATTATAAAAGCTGTCTGCTGCAGGTTAGACGGCTTTTATTTTTTTGTTTTTGGTGCAAAAGCAGAAGAAAACAACACCAGTATTGCCCCTGCAGTAATAGATACGTCTGCTGCATTAAATATACCCGTGTGTAAACTACCCCAGGTTAAATACATAAAGTCTGTTACAGCGCCAAATACTATACGGTCTATTAAATTGCCAATGCCACCCCCCATCATGCAACAAATGCCAAAGGCAATGTATTTATTAAGTGTGGTATTTTTGAGTATATAGTAAAACCCAAAGCCAATGGCAATAATGGGCAATCCGTTTAAAAGAACCAATCTAAAAATATTGGGCCATTTATTACCCATGCTTAAAAAAGCACCCGTGTTTTCCACATGTACCAGTGTAACATAATTTTCCACCACGGTGATGCTGCTGTATAAATCCATATTGGTACGTACCACTTTTTTTGTAATCTGGTCGCAACCAATATTGGCTATTATAATTGCTATTAGTATTAGTGAGCGTAATAGTTTTTTATTTTTCATGTGTTAATTGTTGTTATTTTTTGATCACATAGAATTCGCCATAAAATTTTCATCAGCGGTTGGTATAATACCTCGAAAATTTTATGGCTCATTTCATGCGGCTAAAATAAAAATAAACCCGCACACGGCGGGTTTATTTAAGAGACTTTGCAGGAGATTATCCGGCAAAGGATTGCCGGTTTAACACATCTGCCACTTCTTTTAACTGCTTGCTTACCGCAGCAATGCCACTTAAACCAGCAATTACTTTTAATGCATTGGCAAATTCACGCGGGCCTTCTAAGCGGCCGGTTAGCCAGGGGTAGGGTTCCGGGTCGGGCACGGGGCCAGGTCCGGGGCCGGGCCATGGAAAAGGCGGCCACCATGGCGGGCAAATATCATCGCCATCTTCCCAACCGGCCAGTAAGCCTTTGGAAGCAAATTCTACCTGTGCTTTGCCGGCACTCAGTAATTTTTTTTGCAATGCTTTGTCAGAAATGTTCAGTGCAATGTCTCTTACCACACCGGCCATTGCCAGTTCTTTAGTGGCGCTGGAGAATTTTGGTCCGTGGGGAATTACAAAGTCCCAGGCTTCGGCAGGCAGAATGCCGAATTTAACCAGGAATTGCATCCTGGAGGAAATGCTACGTGGCATAAAAAAAGGTTTAATGATTAATGATAGTGATACGGATGCAAGTTGCAATTAATGCAAGTGCAGAACAATACCATTTTAGTTGTATGAGAGTGGGAAGGAAGTTAATAAACAGGATTGTGTATGTTTAGTGGTGCCCGCTATTTTTTTCTACTTGTTCTAAAATATACTTTTCTTGTTCATGCGTAAGGGGAGTTCTGTCAATAATATAGCCTTGTTTTTTACCGGCAAATAGGAACAAATATTTTTTGGTTTTTGATAAGCCGGATATTTGTTTCCATGCAAGAGGCTTTATTTCATTGGTAGAAATAAATTTCATCCCGGTTTCATTAACATGACAAACAATATCCGATTGGGCATTATTATTTTGCAGGTATGCAAGAGATGCTTTCTTACGAATTATAAAGTGCAGATAAACCGGTAAAATCCCTGTTCCAAATGCTAATAGCGTTCGATTGTCAAAATTCTTTTGTAAAAAGCCCCTATAACAACCCCATATCAGTAAAACGATGCCTAAAATTTGAAATAGTAATACATATCTATTTCTATAGAAAAGATAAAAAGCTAATTGTTTGAAAGATTTTTCTGTGTTTTTGTATTTAATTGAAAACTCAGCCATATTATGATTCTTAGGTAGAATTTCTAAGCTACAATGATATAATTTTTGGCTGAATGAAAGTAAATCTTCATTATTACCTCTAATTGATTTTCGTTCTGTATTTATCTGGACTACAGCCGAAGGGTGCGACGCAACAGCTGCTGCTATGAAAAACATATGCTGGTAACAAAATAAAAAATCAGTAATTAATTTCAACCACTTTCTTTTTGTGTAGCTTTTGCATTGACTTTGGTACGATGCCTAATATTTCCTGCTGCAGGGTTTTAATGAGTTTTGTTTTTAAATGATCTCTATGGGTTACCAGGCTTACTTCACGGGCGGGACTGGGTTCTTTTACCCGCTTTACCAGTTTTAATTGTGGGGCTGTAAATTCCATTACGGCCAGCTCTGGTAATATGGTAATCCCATCGCTGTTATCCACCAGGCGCTTCAGGGTTTCTATATTGCCGGTTTCGTAGCGAAAGTGAAGACTGGTGTTTTTTTGCAACTCGCAAAGGTTCAGTATCTGAGAGCGGAAGCAATGCCCTTCTTCCAGCAGCCACAACTGATCGGGGTCTATTTCTGCCGGCAGCACATATTTTTTATTGTAGAGCGCATTGGTTTTAGATACATAAATAAATAACTCCTCATAAAACAATACATGCTCCTTAATAGACGCATCTTTTAAAGGGGTTACCACAATGCCGCAATCCAGCCGGTTATTTTTCAGTTCGTGTATAATGTCTTCTGTTATTATTTCTTTTACCACCAAACTTACCTGCGGGTATTTTTCTTTTATGTTTTTAAACAAAGGGGGCAGCAGGTAGGGGGCAATGGTGGGTATAATGCCCACACGTATTTCACCGGTCATGGTATCTTTTTGCTCAGCAATTAGCTGGTGTATCATACCGGCTTCTCTTAAAGTAATGCGGGCCTGCGCAATAATGCGTGCCCCCATTTCTGTAGGTATAACAGGTTGCTTGGTGCGGTCAAAAATTTTTACACCCAGTTCTTCTTCCAGCTTTTGTATTTGCATACTTAAAGTGGGCTGGGTAACAAAACATTTTTCTGAGGCCATTACAAAATGCCGGTAGTTATCCAGCGCCACAATGTAATCCAGTTGTGTCAGCGTCATAGAAATTGATTATAAGTTCATAAAAATAATCAATTTGATTTATTTGGCCACCTGTGCTAACATTGCCACCGTAATAAGAGTAGTCTCTGCAGCCTTTCTGCAAACAAATAAATTACTAATAACACATAAACCTTTTAAAAAATGAGCAACAGCAACCCGCATGCTACAGCTGCCAATGGTAATGGCGCCGCTAAATGTCCGTTTACCAGTGGTCTATTACAGAAGAGCGCCGGCAATGGCACCAGTAACAGAGATTGGTGGCCTAACCAGCTTAAACTAAATATTCTTCGTCAGCATTCTTCTTTATCCAATCCAATGGGGGATGATTTTAATTATGCAGCAGCCTTCCAATCGCTGAACCTGGCCGCTGTTAAAAAAGATATTTTTGAACTGATGACCACCTCGCAGGATTGGTGGCCGGCAGACTATGGTCATTATGGCCCGTTCTTCATACGCATGGCATGGCATAGTGCGGGCACCTATCGCATACATGATGGCCGCGGTGGCGGTGGCAGCGGCACACAACGCTTTGCACCCTTAAACAGCTGGCCAGATAATGCCAACCTGGATAAAGCCCGCTTGTTATTATGGCCTGTTAAAAAGAAATACGGTAAAAAATTATCCTGGGCCGATTTAATGATTCTGGCCGGTAACTGCGCTTTAGAATCTATGGGCTTTAAAACATTTGGCTTTGCCGGCGGACGTGAAGATGTTTGGGAGCCCGAAGAAGATGTGTATTGGGGCAGTGAAACCGAATGGCTGGGCGACAAGCGCTATACCGGCGACCGTGAATTGGAAAACCCGCTGGGCGCCGTGCAAATGGGACTTATTTATGTTAACCCCGAAGGACCCAATGGCAACCCCGATCCTTTAGCAGCGGCAAGAGATATAAGAGAAACTTTTGGCCGCATGGCAATGAATGATGAAGAAACAGTAGCACTGATTGCAGGCGGACATTCATTTGGTAAAACACACGGCGCAGCAGACCCCGGCAAATATGTGAGTCGAGAGCCTGCTGCTGCAACCATAGAAGAACAAAGCACCGGCTGGAGTAATAGCTATGGTAAAGGCCACTCTGAACATACCATTACCAGTGGCCTGGAAGGAGCCTGGACCACCACACCCACCCAATGGAGTAATAACTTCTTTGAAAACTTATTTGGGTTTGAATGGGAATTAACCAAGAGCCCCGCCGGAGCACACCAGTGGAAACCCAAAAATGGGATGGGTGCCGATACCGTACCCGATGCACATGATGCCACCAAACGTCATGCACCCACCATGCTTACCACCGACCTTGCTTTAAGAGTAGACCCTGCCTACGAAAAAGTATCACGCCGCTTTTTTGAAAACCCCGATGCATTTGCTGATGCTTTTGCACGGGCCTGGTTTAAATTAACGCACAGAGATATGGGGCCGCGTGCCCGTTACCTGGGTGCAGAAGTACCGGCAGAAGAATTAATCTGGCAAGACCCTGTGCCCGCAGTAACACATGAGCTGGTGAATGAAGAAGATATTGCTGCATTAAAAGAAAGCATACTGGCCAGTGGTGTATCCGTATCAGAATTGGTTACCACAGCATGGGCTTCCGCTTCCACCTTCCGTGGTTCTGATAAACGCGGCGGTGCCAATGGTGCCCGTATACGTTTGGCACCTCAAAAGTATTGGGAGGTAAATAATCCTTCTCAATTAGGCAATGTATTAGATGCATTGGAAGGCATACAAAAAACATTCAACAGCAAAAGCGGCCACAAAAAAGTTTCGCTGGCCGATTTGATTGTGCTGGGTGGTTGTGCTGCTATTGAAAAAGCCGCACAAGATGCCGGCGTTGCAGTAAAAGTGCCGTTCACTCCCGGCCGTACCGATGCCACGCAAGACCAAACCGATGTAGATTCTTTTGCGGTGTTAGAGCCGGTGGCCGATGGCTTCCGCAATTACCGTAAAGCAAAACCCGGTTACAGCACCACTACCGAAGAATTGCTGATAGATAAAGCGCAATTACTTACCCTTACCGCTCCCGAACTAACCGTTCTGTTTGCAGGTTTGCGTGTGCTGGGAATTAACTATGATTGTTCGCAGCATGGCATGTTCACCTTGCGCCCGGGCCAGCTAACCAACGACTTTTTGGTGAACCTGCTGGACA
>JANRMC010000225.1:0-3279 GCA_033761915.1 Flavihumibacter sp. | reverse complement strand
GGTCTTTCTTTTCTTTCATTTCTACTTCAGTTGCAGCACCTACGTATAATACAGCCACACCACCCGCTAATTTAGCCAGGCGTTCCTGTAATTTTTCTTTATCGTAGTCAGAAGTGGTTACTTCAATTTGTGCTTTAATCTGGTTAACACGTGCAGTAATATCAGCTTTCTTGCCTTTACCGCCTACAATAATAGTATTGTCTTTATCAATAGTAACTGAAGCAGCCTGGCCTAAAGAAGTAATATCTGCACCTTCTAATTTGTAACCCATTTCTTCGCTGATTACCGTACCGGCAGTTAATGTAGCAATATCGGTAAGCATTTCTTTTCTTCTGTCTCCAAAACCGGGGGCTTTAACAGCAGCTACTTTTAAAGTGCCGCGTAATTTATTAACTACTAAAGTAGCCAATGCTTCACCTTCTAAATCTTCTGAAATAATTACTAAAGGACGGCCGCTTTGTGCCACTTTCTCTAAAATATGCAGAATGTCTTTCATTGCAGAAATCTTCTTATCGTAAATAAGAATGTATGGGTTCTGCAATTCTGCTTCCATCTTTTCGCTGTTAGTAACAAAATAAGGAGAGATATAACCGCGGTCAAACTGCATACCTTCCACCACATCAACTGTAGTATCGGTGCCTTTTGCTTCTTCCACGGTAATAACACCTTCTTTACCCACTTTAGCAAAGGCTTCAGCAATCAGTTTACCAATGGTCTCATCGTTATTTGCAGAAATAGTAGCAACCTGCTGAATTTTTTTGCTGTCGCTGCCAACTGTTTGAGACTGGCCTTTCAGGTTTTCAACCACTAAAGAAACAGCTTTATCAATACCACGTTTTAAATCCATTGGGTTAGCACCAGCAGCTACCATTTTCAGCCCTTCGCTGATGATGGCTTGCGCCAGCACTGTAGCGGTAGTGGTACCATCACCTGCAATATCTGCAGTTTTAGAAGCCACTTCTTTTACCATTTGAGCACCCATATTTTCAATGGGGTCTTCCAGTTCAATTTCTTTTGCAACGGTAACACCATCTTTAGTAACTGCAGGTGCACCAAATTTCTTTTCAATAACCACATTGCGGCCTTTAGGACCTAAGGTTACTTTAACTGCATTTGCCAGGATGTCTACACCACGCTTCATGCGGTTTCTTGCTTCAATATCGAAATAAAGTTGTTTTGCCATAATATTTATGCCCCTATCCCCTGAAAGGGGATTTAAAGCCTGCGAGGCAACAGGATTATTTTTTTGAAAAACTTTAAACTAACAAGAACTTTTTACTATTCCCCTTTGTGGGTGGAGGGTTATACAATTGCCAGAATATCGCTTTCTCTCATAATTAAAAGCTCATCGCCTTCCACGTTCAGTTCTGTTCCGGCGTATTTACCATATAAAACGGTATCGCCCACTTTAACGGTAACAGGCTCATCTTTTTTACCAGGGCCAGCAGCCACTACGGTACCACGCTGGGGTTTTTCTTTTGCTGTATCCGGTATAATAATACCACCGGCAGTTTTCTCTTCAGCAGGGGCAGGTTTTACTACCACTCTGTCGTGCAAAGGAGTAATGTTTAACTTCTTAGCCATAGTTTATGATTTTTTGTTTTTAGAAAATTAATTACCCTCACCCGTTTGGTGATGGGCGTGCAAAGCTAAGCTAATTTTATACCAAGGAAATCCGTATGGGTAAAAAAAGAAAAGCTGGCAGTTTGTGGGGTGAAAGTTGACAGTTCTGCCCAAATCTGTCAAAAGAAAGGGGGAAGCCGCTTGCCAAATTTTCACTTTTGGCGGTTTAATGCCGGGGTATTTATGTGGCCGGCTGCGGTAACTCCGGTTAAACATCGTTTCGTCGCACCCTTCAAGTATGGTAATAGTTATAAGGCGTAAGGTTTAAGTTCATACACCCTAAACCTTTTAGCTGATGCCATGTCTTCTGTACAAGTGTGCGACGCAACCGGGGTTGAATAGAGAAGGGGTGCTGGTTACCAATAATTAATCGGTGTATTGAAGGAGTATATCTGCAATCTTACGATCGTTACTGAGGCGGGGTACTTTGTTTTGACCACCTAATTTTCCGATACTCTTCATATAATCTATAAAGCCATTCTTACGCACGGTTTTTATTTCTAATGGTGCCAGTATATTGCCGGTTATGAGGTCATCATAATAAATATTTTTATGGCGCAGGTTTTCGTTAACCTTTAAAGCAAAGGCTGGCATGTTTTCGGGCTGCTTTTCAAATTCTACCAACCATTGGTGGTAGCTTTTTCCATCGCCCTGTTGTATTACCGGTGCTACTGTAAACTCGGTAATACGCACCCCTTCTTCTTCAGCAGCTTTCATTAAACTAAATTCTACTTCCTCGCCAATTACATGTTCTCCAAAAGCTGATATGAAGTGTTTGATACGGCCGGTTACCTGCAGGCGGTAAGGGTTGGTGGATACAAACTTTACAGTATCGCCAATATTGTAACCCCATAAACCTGCATTATTATTAATGATGAGTGCATAGTTTTCGCCGGGCTTTACATCTTTCAGGCTAAGGCGGGTTGGGTTGGGGTTAAATATTTCTGCCGCCGGAACAAATTCAAAAAAGATACCGCTGTTGGTGTTTAACAATAAACCTTCGGCCTGTTGAGAATCCTGAAAGGCAAAAAAACCTTCAGAAGCAGGAAAGGTTTCTATAGCATCCAGTTTTTTACCAATGGTATCAAATAGCTTGGCTTTATAGGGCTCAAAATTTACACCGCCGTGCACCAAAACAGAAAAATTAGGAAAAACATCTTTAATAGGCTTTCCGGTTTGGGCGGTGATCCGGTCAAAATACATTTGCATCCATGGCGGAATACCGCTGATCAGGGTCATATCCTGTTTGAGAGTTTCTGCTACAATTCTATCCAGCTTGGTTTCCCACTCTTCAATACAGTTGGTTTCATAACTGGGTAATTGGTTTTTACGCAGGTACTGGGGTATGTGGTGGTTTACAATGCCGCTTAAACGGCCGGTTGGCACACCGCCTACCCTTTCCAGTTCAGGAGAACCCGAAAGAAATATCATTTTTCCATCGGCAAAAGCATGATTGCCTGTTTCTGCCATATAACATAATAAGGCGTTACGGGCAGTATTAATATGATTAGAAATGGAATCTTTAGTAATAGGTATATATTTTACGCCGCTGGTGGTACCCGATGTTTTTGCAAAATAAATGGGTTGCCCTTTCCATAAAACATTGTGTTTACCTTGCTTAACCTGTTCTATATAAGGCTTGTATTGTTCATAATC
>JANRMC010000224.1:0-3949 GCA_033761915.1 Flavihumibacter sp. | reverse complement strand
AAAAATAGTAATAATAATGAGAGTAAAGAAATATTACAATTATTAATTAATAACAAACTATTGCAGGGTTAATTACTTTGCCAGCTCTGCATATCCTTTTTCAATCAAAACAACAGCAGTGCCACTGCCTACTGTGTATGTTTCACCCGGGGTTAAGTGTTTGGCACCAGGCAAGGCTTTAATGTCCACATCCTTGTCTTTATAATCCACCAGCTTTTCTTTACCCAAACTGGTTTCAACCTTTTCGTATAAGGCCAGCTTATCTTTGTCAGAAAGCTTCACCGGGTTAACGGCTACTTTTTTTTCTTCTGCCATTGTATAAAAATTAAAATGTTTATAAAATTGTTTTTTCTTCCTTTTGGGTACGGTTTATTAAAATAGCCCGGCCAGCTGCTGCCCAGCCGGGCTGCTTCTTTACGGTGTTTCCAGCGCTGCTTTTGCGGCAGTAAATGTGCCACGTACAAAAGCCCACGTATCATGATACTTTACACGTCCATTACCACGCATCTCTGCACGTATGGTTAACTCGTTTTTCACAAACTGATCGTTTATGTAACCAACATCAGTTTTAACGGGGTCAACAATATTGAACGCATAGCGGCTCATATCGCCCGTTAAAAACTCATCATCGGCCAAAAACTTGTTACCAACAATACGCACACCCTTAACAGCTACATTGCCGGGCGCCATAAATGGCGGCAATATGTAATGTCCGTCGGTGGCCTTCTCTGTATCCATCAGCGCTTCAGTATCCAGGCTAATTAATGCCACATTAGGTGCACGGCCGGCATGCTTTGCATCAGCAGGGTTACCCTTGCGGCATTGCAAAATAGTGGCACGCAGCACATCCATAATATTAGCATTATTCACCTTTGTTGCCAAACCACTACCAGTAAACGCTTTTGCATAACTCCAAATACTGTTAATACCAGCTACGGCACCGCTGTTGCGTATAATATACTCCTCAACGGTATCCATCAGCTCTTCATCCAGCACATCCATAATTTCATTCTCCAAAATACTCATGCTGGTTAAAGCCTTACGGGTAACCGGTGTTACGCCGGCAATGTATTCAGCACTCACCTTACCTTCCACCCAGGTAAAATCAATATTGGGTTTTGCTGCGCTTTCTGCCACTAATGCAGCGGCACCTTCTTTTGGCCGGCGTTCTAACCAGCTTAGCGGATCGCTGTCTGCACCACCATTAATAATGGTAATAAGCGTCATTATAAACCGCTCCCGCATGTGGCGGTGGTCAATTTCTGTTTCACGCAAGCCCTGCAGCACACCAGCACCAAAATTGGTAGTGCTAATAGTGGTGGCTGCTTTTTCAAGTCGCACCACACCGGCACTTTTTTCTGCAATGGTTTTAAATTCTTCCGCCTTAGCCTTCACCTCTTCACGAAAAGCTTTTAAAGCTGCTTTGGTATCAGTAGGCGCATCATTATTGCCTTCCTTCAGTTTGTTAATCTCTTCCCCTTGTTTAAGGGCAGAATCAACAACACCTTTTACCTTAGCTTCAATAGCTTCCAATGTTTCCTGAATACCCACCATACTGCCATCTGCAGCTTTTGTTTTAGTGGCTTTTTCCAGGTCTTCCTGAAACTTCTTTTCAGCCTTTTCAAGCAAAGCTTTGGTTTCTTCCACCGCTTTATCGCCGGCCGCTTTTTTAATCACTTCTATTTCTTCATTAGTAAGTGGCATAACTTTTACAATTTAAAATTGGGTAATGTTGTTAAATCAATCAATTCGGCGTCTCCTCCGGTGGACTTATTCTTACGGCCCTCATTCTTAAGGGTGTCTTTTATGTCCGGCTCGGTATCAAACATCTCACTGATATATTGCTTCAGTTGCGCCGTTTGCATCGCAAATTGATGCATCATCTCATCCGTTTGCGTGCCGCCGCGCAACTGCTTTTCCAAAAGCTCTATTTTATCAACCACCTGCATCTTCAACAGGTCTTTATTGCCACTCTTAACACCCAAATAAGGGGTTAAGCTGTTAGCCCCAAACATCACGGTGCTGCCTTCAAAAAACTGTATCTCCTTCCACACAAACATGTACCCAAATTTTTCAGCAGCTTCCGGGTTTATCAGCATATCCAAATACATCTTCCAGTTTTCGCTATCATTATCCACAAACTCACCATCCAAATACCTGAAACCAATACTATGGTTATCGTATACACCTTCCTGGTAGTTAATTAAAGTATCTCTTCCCTCTGCAGTATCAATCATTTTACTGGCAAACCAAATACCCTGTATCTGCTGCACTTTTTTTTCATCCAGTTCTTTTATAGGGCCGGGGCTCTTCGTCCAATCGTGGTGCAGCAGGTGTTTAATTTTAGGCACTGCCGTACTCAATGGCCCCCGTTCACGTATACTTTTTAAAGAACAGCCAGGCAGCAGCACATCGGCATCGCTGTCAAAAAAATAAAAGCTGTTGTAAAAACCGGTTACGGTTTTTTTAGTCAAGTCCACGTCTTCTGCTTTTAGTGCAAAAGACTTCACCTTATAGGGTGTAGACTTTTTTACGCTTATATCTTTTATATCTGGCATGGTAAAATAAATTAGTTGTTATTGGTTGGTGGCTTATCGGCATTTTCATCTCCTTCTGGCTTCGTGCGGGCAATAAATTGCCAGTAATACTCATCTCCTTCTTTGCCATCAATTTCATCAAACCCCAATTGCTTTAAATACATATTGCGGGTTATCATATTATTTTTCCAATCAATTTCAAGAGCCCGGCTAAAAGTTAGCCGTGCAGTAGCTGCTTCTTTTTTATTTTCCTGCAACACATCTATCTCACTAAAATCACAGAGCAGGTCAATACCAAATTCTTCGCACTTAAAAAAATCTGCAAAAACCCTAAAATCCGCATCCACTTCCGGCTGAATGGTATCGTTATACAAACTAATGCTGGCCTCTTTAAGTTCATTACTGTTTAAACCGGTGCTTTTATCACTGGCAAGCAATTTAAAAGGGTATCCATGCACATTACATACCTCTTTGGTATAGTTGCTTATAGTTTCGTGTATACCTAACTGTGTGGTATCAAAAACCATTGGCGTATAGGTCAATGCGGCATTACTAACAATTACCTGAAATTGGTCTTCCGTTAACCCGTAATTCTCGTGTAACTTCTCTTCAATCTCTTTCTTCTCTGTATCCTTTAATGCCACGCTGCCAATGGCGTCTTTAGTATTGTTGCCAATAATACCCAAACCACCCTTTTTCTTTATAAGCACATTATTGCTTTTGTAGGCGCTAACAATACCGGCAATAGGTAAGGCCAAACTAAGGTTGCGGCTTTGGGGTAACACAGCATCTTCCAGGTTCATGGTGGGTGTATAATCACGCAGCAGTATCAAATTCTTTATATCCAGCGGATCCTTTTTGCCCTTATAAGTAAACTCAACCTTATCCAGCAAATCAGTCATATCTGTAGCACTAAGTAGCTTTTTGCTAATCTCAATATCTACAAACCAGGGCGGCAGGCACCACATCTTTGTTTTTTCAGTAACGCCACCAAACCCTGCCGGGTTAGTGGTAATAATAGGCGCATAACCATATAAGCGCTTATACACTATTACCTGTGCATAAAACTGCTCCCAACCCTGTATAGGATTAGGCTTTTTAAATAACCGCCGCAAATTCTTACCAAATTCACTCCTACTCTCATCCTCACTGTTTTGCTTCAACACCCACACCTTACCCTTTGCAGCAGCAATACCCACACGCAGCAGCACAGCAGCCAGCGGAGGGCATTGGTTAAAAGCATCCACAAAACTTTGCTTGCTGGTAAACCTCCAGTTAGCAATAGCAAATCCATTCAGTATGTGAAAGAACTTACCCTTACCGTTGCTTTCAACCGTAATACCAGCGCTTTTAAAAGCAGTCTGGCCAATAGCCACCAGTGTTTTTTTAAAAATATTCATCAGGTGCAAAAA
>JANRMC010000223.1:0-8938 GCA_033761915.1 Flavihumibacter sp. | reverse complement strand
CCGGTGGCAATATCTTCTGCCAGCAACAAAGGGCCATCCATATCAATATAATCTGCAAAAGGAGCCAGGTGTGCAATAGCGGCAGAGCCAATAGTACTTTCATTCATGCACCCAATCATAATTTTTAAGTTCAGTTCACGGGCTCTTTTAATCATACGCCGTGCCGGTGTAATGCCACTGCATTTGGTAAGCTTAATATTAATGCCATTAAAATGCCCGTAGCATTTTTCAACATCTGCTTCCACCACGCAAGCCTCATCGGCAATCAATGGCAGCGGAGAGCGTTCATACAACCATTGCATGCCTTCCCAATCGTCTTTTGCCAAAGGCTGCTCTACTAATTCAACACCTAGTTTTTCAAAAGCAATAATATTTTCAAGCGCCACTTCTTTGGTCCAGGCCGCATTGGCATCTACCCGTATGGGTGCATTGGTGTGCTGACGCAGGGCGGTAATCATTTCTATATCGCGGTCGGTACCCACTTTAATTTTATAAATAGGCCATGGCAGTGCCTGCATTTTTTCAATCATCTTTTCGGTGCTGTCAATGCCAATGGTATAATCGCAGAGCGGTGCTTTGCTCATATCGCCGCCCCATAATTCATACAAGGGTTTGCCGCGCAGTTTACCCACAATATCCCATGCCGCTATATCTAAAGCACAAACCAAAAAATTATTTTGTGGCAGCAGGTGGTGCAGGTAATGCCAGTAGCGCTCCGGTTCGGTAAGGGCATATTTTTCTATGAACATTTTTTTGGCTTCAATATCTGCTATCATTTTTTCTACCGGAATATTATAGTACGTAATGGCCGGTGCCTCGCCATAACCTTTAATGCCGTTAAAGTCCAGTTCCACCACCAAAGAGGGTTGATGGGTTTTAGTGCCTTTAGAAATTGTAAAAGGGTATTTAAAGGGCAGGTTAAAAGCCGCGTATTTTAATTTCATAGCCGCAAATATAAAAAGCTTTATGGTTTGGTAACCAGCGCAGGTGTTTCATGGCGGCAGGGGTTGCCACGCTCGGTTCATCGGTAATACGCAGCTGAGCGAGGAGGAGGAATGAGAAATTGATAATTGGTGATTGAATGCATGTTATGCAGCTATCTTACCAGTACTTCTTTTCTGCTAATAAAATAATATGTTTTGCCGAAAGGGCCGTGTGTAATCTTAACAGCGTGTGAGTGCGGAAAAAGCAACATAGGCATTGTCCTAAGCTGCTTTTTCTTTATTTTAAATCTGCAGACGATACTACAGGGGGCCGTATAATTGGAAATTGATTGGCCAATTTTTATTCTTTATGGGTACTTATTTTCAATAAAGCAATAACTTCTATTGCAAACATAACCCCTGCAAAAACACCACCTTCTATGCTTCCGGCAATAATATTATGTACAAAATCTAAACCATCCGTAAGCAATCTTAATATAAGGAGAATTCTTATAGAAGTAGTAGATTTATTAGTGAGTACAAATAAGCCAACAACTACTGTTGCAAGGTTTCTTGATATGTAAAGGCCCAATGGTCCTCCTAGCGAAAGCGCCGCATTTGCAGCGAGAGCTCCCCATGTACCAAATTGAATTTCTGGTTTAAAGTAGGCGAGCAAACTGAACATTAATGCCATAATTGTGGTTATCCACAAATATATTGTTACCCATTTAGGAACCTGATTTACTGATGTCATACTGTTTGATTTTATAAATCAAAAATCTTACAATATTTATATCATGAAAAGGTTAATGCATGTGTATTTATGGTAAATGTCTAACCTCCTCCAGGTTTTGCTTAAATTCAAGCGGAGTTTGTCCGGTAATATTTTTAAAGTATTTTAAAAAATTTGTCGGTTCATTAAAACCGGCTTCAAACCCTATTTCTTTAACGGAAATTGTTGTGGCACTTAACATTCTTTTTATTTCAAGAATAACAAAATTATCAATGAATTCTTTTGCACTTTTATTGCAGATTGCTTTGCAGATTTCGTTCAGATGTTTATAAGATATGTGAAGTTTCTGTGCAAAATAGGTGGCGTTTCTGCTTATAGCATATTCCTGCTCAACAAGGTCTTTAAACTTTTCGAAAACAGATAAGCTTGAGTGGTTATTGAAACCAGACATGGTTAAATTCAATGCAGTTAATTTTAAAAGAACAATAGATAGGAGGGCGGCAACAATATTTATTTTGAAATAGTTTGATTGTTGAAAAAAATCATTTACTAAGCTATTAATGTCTTTAATTATAGTTTTATCCAATTTGTATTGTGGATTTGAAATATGATAATTAAAAAGATTGACTATTTTAAAGTATACTGGATGTGGCAGGTGAGCAATTAAAAAGTCTGCGGTAAAAAGTAATAAGTGTCCTTTATATTTTGATTTACTGTCAAAATAATGAACTTGAGATTGGGATATTATTAAACATTCATTTCTTTTCAATGTATACTGTTTAAAGTCAACCGTATGTTTGGCTGTTCCTTCGGTAATTACAAGGATGGCAAAGAAATCAATTTTATGAGGTTGGTAGGGGTGGTGATCTTTAGGCTTATTTCGTGAGGTAAGTTCTGCAAGCTTTAAACACTCAAAACCAGTCTTCTTGAGATCTTCACGGAATGATATTTTTGGAATATTTTTCAATTGTGATAACTGAACTTTTTATTTATACTCATTCAAAACTATGAGATTTAGTTTATAAGTAGCACATTACAACCTTTTTAAACCCAACTGCAAGGCTATTAAAATTGTATATTTTTTATTATGCTGCTTCCCTGCGTTTAAAACCGTTGGTATAAAGGGTTAAAACACGGTGCGTACGCTTTAAACGGTATGCCATATTTGTGTTGCAATCATAGCACACAAACCTTATCTGCTTCAGTACTTCTTTTACCGGTAACAATAACAAGCGTGCAGCCGTAAAACCACTTTAAAATTCAATTCCGCAGCCAGCTGGTTCAGCAGCACCGGCATACTTAACCTCAAAAAAATATAAATATGCAGAAAATGATACTTACTGCACTGGCAGTATTATGCCTTGGTGTTATTTCAATGGCGCAACCCACATCCGGGCTTGTGGCATATTTTAGCATGAATGGTAATTTTAATGATGCCGGCCCCTATGGCATTACTGTAACCAACACTGGTGTTACTGCAACAACTAATGGCTTAAATGCAGAAAACAGGGCCATGTTTTTTAATAACACATTAAGTACATCATACACAATTGTGCCAGCCACATGTTTTGGTTCTGCTACCATTAATAGTAACATTAATTTCAGTCAGTCGGCTAGTTATACCATATCACATTGGTTTAAAATAAACAGTCTGGCAACTCTAGGTTCGGGCTCCGGTTTTTTTGATAATAATTTAAATTACGCTGGTTATGGTACCTCGTGCTTGCGCCCGGGAGGAGGCAGCAATCCAATACAGGTAATTTTCTATGCAGGTAATTTTAATGTTCAAAGCCCTGCAATAGCTAACAATATTAATCTCAATACATGGTATCATTTAACAGCCGTTAAAAACGGCAGTACCCTTACTTTGTATATCAATGGTACTCAGGTAGCCACTGCAACCGGCACCATCGGAGCTCCTTCTTATACTTATAACCCAAAATTTGGAACTATGTGGGCAAACGGGTGGGGCAATTATGGTCCATTAAATGGTGCAATTGACGAGTTAAGAATTTACAACCGGGCATTGAGCGCCGCAGAAATTACAATGTTGACTGTACTGCCTGTACAGCTCACCCGTTTTACTGCTGTTAAAACAGGTGCCGATGTATTGTTGCAATGGCAAACCCAGCAGGAACAAAACAGCAGTCACTTTACGGTGCAGCGCAGCTATGATGGCGTAAACTTTGAAGCCATTGCTACTATAATAGCCAGAGGAAACAGCAATACCGAAACAGCGTACAACTATACCGATAATGCAGTCTTTATTGCTGCAAATACCAAAACTGTATTTTACCGGCTGCAGCAATACGATGCAGATGGGAAAAGAGAGTTGAGTAATATCCTTTCTGTTAAATACAGCAATCCTAAAGCGGTTGTGTTTACAATACTGCAAAACCCCGTGCCGGCACAGTTGCAACTGCAATTGCAGCTAACCGCCACACAACAGGTGTTGTTGCAGATAACCGATGCGCAGGGGCGTATTGTTAAGCAACAAAAAAATAATCTATCGCCGGGCCGGCAAATTGTACTGTTGCCCGTTGCTGAACTGGCAGGTGGAATATACCATATCACTGTAATAACAGCTACAGAAAAGCAAACCCAGTCATTTATAAAAAACTAAGTTTTTCTTCATGCAAGTACCCGGGCCCTGCAAATTGTGGGGCTTTTTTATGGGTTAACCAACAAAATTCTTCATGGCGGCAGTCATTGCTCGTTAAAAACCCCGAACGGATTTGTGCATAGCTTTCGGGGCACCCTTGTGCGGTAATAGTAATGAGCTTTTTTATGGAGCCAGTTAAAGTGGTGGCAAGAGCGTTAAAAAGGTAAAAGTGAAGATTTTAAAAATGCTTTCATTGAAACAATCTTTCCGGTTGCAAACTATTTTATCTTCTCCTCCAGCAAGGCAAGATGACCGCTGATGAAAGCGTTCAGCAATTGCAATGCGTCTGCCGTGGTTTGGTCGGCCATTTCAGATATGTATTCTCTGTTTGCTTTAGGGCGTTTAAAAAAAACAATGAAACTGTAGTCCGTTGTTTCTGCCACGGCAGAAAAACAAAGCCCGGCTTTTTCCTCCATCCATTCTATTTCTAAAGAAGGAGAGAAGCAGATACTGCTTTCATCAGCGGCAGCCATTTCATTGAGGTAGTTTTGCCAGGGCGTTTTATTAAAGGCATCAATAATTTCTTCTTTGCTGATGGCACCTAACTCAAAGGGTGCCGGCTGAAACGGATGGCAAAAGGAAGCTCGAAAGGTCATGAAGGTGTATTAAATAATTAAAGTTAGTATTTAGCTTGCGTTACGCATTAATTGATATTACGGTTTATCAAGGTTACGTTCTTTTAGCAGGCGGTCAATCTCTTTTCTTCTTTTATTTCTGGGATTGTTTATCAGGCTGTAAATAAAATACAAAGGAATAGCCATTAAAAAGCTAAAGCTTTTATGGTAAATGCTGAAAGCTACAATAGCAATAAGAAACCCAATAAAAAAAGCATTGAGTATTGTAAATGGTTTTAATTTTTTGGCTTCCGCCAATAATTCCGGGTTTGTTAATTCTTGTAATGGTTTGTTTGGCATTGGGGATATATTGTTTAATGTTTCGTTTAACCCAGAGTCATGTATGGTTTATTTAATCGCTTTCCCATTTTCATCATATTTCCATTGGCGAATTATTTCTCCCTGCTCGTCATACTCTATATAATCGCCATAGTCTTTATTGTTTAGCCTGTATTTAACAGACCTTTAAGTCTACCCGGGGTCTGGCACAGCCAACCCCGGGTTTGTAAAACGATATTACAATTTTAGTTGAAAAAATTTAAGATTAATTAGGTGTAGCTAAAAGCTGCCAATAAAAACAGCGCAGGCACAGCCGTACGCTGAGTTCCGTTATTGAGTTTATAAACTACTCTGAGATGGGTGGCTGCCGCTTTTGTCCGTCTTAAGATGTGTAAACGAGTGGAAAAGTTTGAAATACAAACTCGCTCCAATTTCTTAAAAGTATCAATGTACATAAACGATAGCATAATTTGACTATCAACTATTCCACTTTTATTATTGTCGCTTGTCTCCCAATCATTTGCCATTGATTGTCGGCAAATTTCCAAATATTGGTAAATCTACGAGTAACTGTCTTGCCTGCATTTTGCTGGTGCAATTGAGGTTTTGTTATTTCCTCGCCCATTACCATTGCAATGTTATCGTTAAAAGTTATCTTCTCTATGTTTCTAACAAATGATAGATATGCTAAATTACCTGTTCGTAGTTGCATTTTAGTTCCGTCAACTGTCCCTACTCTGTTGGCTGGTGTATTTATGACCATTGTGGTTGACCATATTTTGCCATATAAAGTAGTTGAGTCGCCCTTCATTGTTGCTTCTCTTTCAATATTTTCTAATCGTCTAAGTTCAACTTCCCTTGTGTCTTGTGCATATAAAATAGTTACACAAAGTGTCAAACTAAATGCCATAATAAAATTTTTCATTTTGATTGATTTGTTTTTATCCTTAATAGTTGTCCGCAGGGTGTACCCGATATGCTTGCACACAACTCTTGTATTTATGATATCATACGCACTGCTAATTTAAAAAACATTTATGTAAATCAATTTTTTAGTGTTCAACTTTTTATATTGTTGTTAGTGCAATCTGTAAATGCAATTGAGGCAATTTCAGATTGTGTTTTTCAACTTCTACACACTTAAGGTAACAGCACAAACAGCGCAGCAACCACCAACCTTAAACCACCAACCTTAAACCACCAACTTTAAACCCCCAACCACTCGCCCCATATTGCGTTGTCGCTGAAGGGTGCGACGCAACCAATGCCGCTATGAAAAACCTTCTGCCGGTTACCAAAATACCCTGCCCGCGGTATAGGCCTACCTGCTTAAAAAAAGTTTCTTTGGCAAAACAACAGCAATGAAAAAATTTGTAATAACACTGTTTTTTATTATAGGTGCGGCCACAAGCTTGCTGGCGCAAAAACCACAGGTTTATATTACACTTAGCGGCGGCTTTGGCAGCGCCAAGGGTAAAGATGCCAAACTAAGCTCGGGCATTGGCACTGAGTTTTTATTGCCTTTTTCTGAAAAGGTAGGACTGAATGTGAAACCCACCATCAACTTCAGGGGCTATAATGGCACGGCCCTCATTAGTACGGTAAAGGCCACTTATTTTGATGTGCCGGTGATGTTTGAGTTTGCGGCTGATGATAATAAAAATCACTTGTTTTTTGGTCTGGGTGGTTATGTGGGTTTTGCGCTGGGTGGTAAGTACAAGAATAATAATGGCACGGGCGGTGGCTGGCAAAAACTAAAATTTGGCGAGGCGGTTACGGATAATCGCAGTCCGCTGGATTATGGTATTGCCCTGAGTGTGGGTGGTTATTGGGAGACCTATCACCGCTCTGTAAAATTTGGTTTGCAACCCATGCTGGGGCTTAAAAATGTGGTGCCCAAAGCATCGCAAAACTTGCCCAATGCCACCGATATTAAATTGCGCAATATTAGTTTGTACCTGGCCATTGGCCTTAGCAAACACTAAAACTATTTCAGTTATTTTTTCGGTACCAGCCATGGTTTTTCATAGCAGCATTCTTGCGTCGCAATCACTTCATCAGTATCGTTTCATGGCAGCGGTGGCACTATAATTACCTTAAACGGCTACTAACCTTTTTGTAATAGTTATTTTTGTTAACGGGCCACTTTTTAGTGGCCTTTTTTAGTGGGCTTTCTGCCTTGTAAAAAGTATCTTTGCCGCCTAAAATTTGTACGAAGGCATGGAACTGAGCAAAAGCTTTGAACACCAACAGGCAGAAAAAAACTGGTACCAGCACTGGCTGGATAAAAGATATTTTAACAGCAGCCCCGACGAGCGGGAGCCTTACACCATTACCATTCCGCCACCCAACGTTACGGGTGTGCTGCACATGGGCCATTGCTTAAACAATACCATACAAGATATTTTAGTGCGCCGTGCCCGCATGCAGGGTAAAAATGCCTGCTGGGTGCCGGGTACCGACCATGCCAGTATTGCCACCGAAGCAAAAGTGGTGCAAATGCTGCGGGAAAGAGGCATACAAAAGGGCAGCCTGAGCCGGGATGAGTTTTTGAAATATGCCTGGGAATGGAAAGAGAAATATGGCGGCATCATTTTACAGCAATTAAGAAAGCTGGGCTGCAGCCTGGATTGGGAGCGTACCAGTTTTACCATGGACCCTGATTATTACAGCTCGGTAATTGGGGTGTTTATTGATTTGTATAATAAAGGCTATATCTATCGGGGTGAGCGGATGATTAACTGGGACCCCAAGGCTAAAACGGCCCTGAGTGATGAAGAAGTGATTTTTAAAGAGGTAAACAGCAAACTCTATCACCTGCGGTATCAACTGGATGGTGAGAAAGATGAGTATATAACCATTGCCACCGTACGGCCCGAAACTATTTTAGGCGATGCGGCTATTTGTGTAAACCCCAATGATGAACGCTACCAGCATTTGAAAGGGCGGTTTGCTTTTGTGCCTTTAATAAACCGTAAAATTCCCATCATTTTTGATGAGTACGTAACCATGGATTTTGGTACGGGTGCCTTAAAAGTAACACCGGCGCACGATAAGAACGATTATATGCTGGGTGAAAAGCACGGGCTGGAAGTGATTGATACCTTTAATGAAGATGGTACACTGAATGAAAAAGCGCAACTCTATATTGGTGAAGACCGCTTTGATGTAAGAAAGAAAATTGTGGTGGAACTGGAAGCCAAAGGTTATTTAGTAAAAGTAGAAGACTATACCAACCAGGTTGGTTTTAGCGAACGCACCGATGTGGTGATTGAACAACGTCCCAGTTTGCAGTGGTGGGTGGATATGAAAAAAATTAGTGGTCCGGCCCTGAGTGCTGTGATGAATGAGGACATTAAATTTTACCCGGCTAAATTTAAAAATCTGTACCAGCACTGGATGGAGAATATTAAAGACTGGTGCATCAGCCGGCAACTATGGTGGGGCCACCGCATACCAGCCTGGTATTTACCCAATGGCAATTATGTGGTAGCAGCTACCAAAGAAGCAGCTTTTGAAAAAATAAAAGAAACGGCGGGCAATTATACTATAAACGATTTAACGCAGGACGAAGATTGTTTGGATACCTGGTTCTCCTCGTGGTTATGGCCTTTTGAAGTGTTTAAAGGATTGAGCCAGCCGGGTAATAAAGAGGTAAACTATTATTACCCTACCAACACATTGGTAACAGCGCCGGAAATTATTTTCTTTTGGGTGGCCCGTATGA
>JANRMC010000222.1:0-6966 GCA_033761915.1 Flavihumibacter sp. | reverse complement strand
AGCGTGGTATGGTGTATTACTTCATAAGTTCCACCCAAAGCAGGGTACTCGTTTTTTAATGTATTAAAACAGTGGGGGCAGGTGGTTACTATTTTTTTTATGCCATAATTATTCAGCACCTGTATATTCTGGTACGCCATCATCTGAAACAGAAATTCGTTTCCCGCTCTGCGGGCCGGGTCACCGGTGCACAATTCTTCTTTACCCAATATGGCATACTTATAACCCACTTTATTTAAAATGCTGGCAAAAGCTTTGGTTATTTTTTGTGCCCGCTGATCAAAGCTACCGGCACAACCCACCCAAAATAAAATATCCGGCTGTTCTCCGGCAGCCATCATTGCTGCCATAGTAGGTACCTGCATGCGTTCTGTATTTAGTATAAAAACAAATCATCCTGAAAACAGTTGTACTGCTTGTTCAATCTATATTTAATAGTTAACAATGCAAACGTTTTCTATCTAATTAATAACCCTTAAAGCTACAATAAAACAGTTTATTATAATACTATTTTATCTCTTAATCGTTTTAAATTATCAAAGTTTTTTTTAGATGAAAGAGATCATAAAAATTTCAATTTACTTAAACATTTTATGTGTTGGAAGTAGTTTTTGCCAAACCCCTGTAACAAGTTATACTATTACTAACAATACCAGTGTCAGCACCACCTCAAACTCCAATTTGGGTTGGAATGCGTCTGCACCATACGATGTGCTGACAACCTACACTAATTTTTATGGACAGGCTTCGGGCGGAGGAGCCGGGCTGGAAAGAGTAATAACAGGCTTTGCCGCAGGAGGGAATACTTATGTGCCGGTAAATAGCGGAGGAGGTGCCCCATTTGATGTGGTTTGGGCAAACAGACATCCCAGTTATGGAGGAGATACTTTAAACATGCTATACGAGTACACTACCTCTTCTGGCAACGATCTGTACCATACGGCTTCATATATCGGCACACTTGAAAATGTAATTAACAGCACTGTTTGTAACCGGGGATCAGATAACCTGTTTTCAAATTCTCCCACCACAAGGGCAAATTTTGAACGTATTGATTTAATAAAAACAGGAGGGATTTTTTGTGTAGACCCCACCCGACAGGGATTTTTAATTAATGAACGGGGAGGAAATGATAACTTTAAATGCGCCGCAATTACGGCAATCAATGGATCAAATATTGTAACCAGTCTGGGCACACTAACCAATGTATTGAGTAGTTCGTGGGGAGCTGTTGGTCCCTCAATAATAACCCGGGTAATGAGCCGAAGAATATCTACTGATACTTATTTAAGGGCGAAACAAGATCTTACCACACAAAGTGTTTCTGGTGTTTTTATCAGCTTTTCCAGCCTGGGAATTACGGCAGGTACTACTATTTATGGGCTGTCATTGTTTCCGAATGATGTAACAAGCGGCATGGATCTGATTGGTTTAACAAATGTCCCTTCCAACACCGATGCAGGTGCATCTGGCGGGTTAGATTTAATGGCAGGAGAAATATATGCGGTTGCTGCCTCACTGTTATCCGCAACAGAACTCAACTTTAGCGCCACCAGACAAAATAATAAAGCAGTTCTGAAATGGAATAATGAGGGGACAGAAATTGCATCTTATATAATTGAACGTTCTTTAAATACTGCAAATAATTTCTCCGCTATTGCAACCATCAGCAATACAGATAATAAAACAATTGAGTTTAGCGATCCATTAAATAATTTAACCACCTATTATCGTTTGCAACTTGTAAAAAAAGATGGCCAAAAAATGTATAGTAATACCGTAGTAATTAAATCTTCCGCTAATGCCAGTGCGGTAAGGCCAACGATGGTACAAAATGGGGAGATGATTGTTGTATTTTTAAACAACAACCAGCCGGCAATAACCAGTTTATATACATCAGGTGGCCAATTAATTAAAATGCGCCAAAACAACGGAGCTTCAACCTGCAGTTTTGAAACAAATGGGCTAAAAAAGGGAATGTATTATATTAAAGTAAATACAGCTTCAAGCGCCACTGTAACACCCGTACTGATACAATAATTTTTTTATAAAACACAAAAATAATAACTGATAAAACCGGCAATTGCCGGTTTTATCAGTTTGAGGCTATTTTAATTATGTACTTTGAGATTAAAAGTTAAACAAAGTACAAAAGCAAGTGTCTGTCGCATGTACGACATATGCCACTGGCAAGCCATCCTAAATTTGTTTTATAAAATATAAATATGAAACACCTGATAACCTTAATACTCTTATTGAGTTTGGTGCATTACAAAAGCCACGCACAAAACGCCCCCCAAAGAAAGAAAGAATTTAATACTACCAATGGCCTTGCCGTACAGGGCTACGACGTAGTGGCCTATTTTGCACAAAACAAAGCACTGAAGGGCAGTAAAGACCTGGCTGTGGTATATGAAGGGCTCACTTATTATTTTGCCAGCACAGAAAACAAAGAAGCGTTTAAAAAGAACCCTGCTAAGTACGAACCGGAATATGGCGGCTGGTGTGCTTATGCCATGGGAGCGAAAGGAGAAAAGGTGGAAATAGACCCCAAAACCTTTAAAATATTTAATGGGAAACTCTACCTTTTTTACAACAAGTTTTTTAATAACACTCTTACTGATTGGAACAAAGATGAAATCAACCTGAAGAAAAAAGCAGATGCCAGCTGGCAAAAATTTATTCAGTAATTATTTTGATACACTATAACCAACCAATATGAAAAATGTAATTACATGGGCCTTACGTATTGTGGCAGCCCTGATAATGCTGCAAACGCTGTATTTTAAATTTACAGCACACCCCCAATCTGTTAAACTGTTTACTGAATTGGGCATGGAACCCTGGGGCCGCATTGGCACGGGAGTGTTTGAATTAATTGCCGCAGTTCTGCTATTCATTCCACGCACCACCTATTTAGGCGCGGGTTTAGGATTGGGCTTAATGAGCGGTGCTATTTTTTTTCATTTAACAAAGCTGGGCATCGTTTTCGATGGAGATGCCGTATTGTTTATGTACGCTGTTATTACGTTTGTATGTTGCGCCATTTTACTGTGGCTGTACAAGCAGCAGGTTTTTCAATTATTAAAAGGTAAAATATAACCCATGAAGAAAACCGGAATTTTATTTTTATTACTGATAAGCGGTGGCTTTTTATACGCACAAAAAAAGAGTGTAAACCAGTTTGCAGACCTGGCTGCAACTGTGGGCCAAAAACAAGGAAGCATTGCAGGTTCATATGTGTATAACTGGCAATTGGGTAAGCAAAAGAAATGGGAACTGGGCTTGGGTGCCCGTATAACCAGTTATTTTGGCACCAAGAAAGATTTTATAACTGCAGGCCCGGCAAAACTTACACGCACCGGCACTGTTCCGTTTTTAATATTTTTTGCAGGACAAAAACCGGAGAATTTTGATACCCTGCAAGTGCAGCGGCCGCTGGTGTTTAGCACGAATATTACAGCTAATATTGGCTACCATATTTCATCAAAACTATATGCCGGTTTTAATATTGATGTTATTGGTTTTAGCATTGGTCGCAAAGAAAGTGGCATATTAACCGGCACTAACCAAAACGGGCAGCAAGGCAGTTTTACCGATAACGCAGTAAAACCTACAGCTTTTAATATTTTGTTAACCGGCGACCACGACCGCGGTACACTAAACTCTGAATTCTTTTTAAAATATAAGCTTTCAGAGAAAATTTCAATTCGTGGTATTTACCAATTTTTATTTGTTGAATACACCACTTCCTCTGTACAACAGAAAGCACCCAATGGTACTGTTGTGGAGCGCTTCAGAAACAAAGCCAATAATTTTGGATTAGGCTTTTCATATAAATTATAACCAATAAAACCATGTTTATGAAAAAGGTATTATTTGTTTTGTTCAGCAGCATAACTCTGGTAGCCTGCAGTAAAAGCAAGGGCAGTTCTGAAACACCGGTTACTGATGATAAACCCAAGGGCACTGTTATTGCCACGGCAAAAATTACAGAAGGTCCTGTTGTGGGTGATAAGGCCAATGGTGATGCTATGATTTATAATGATAATGGCACCTGGAAATTATACCTGAGTAATTTTAGCAGTAATAATGGCCCCGACCTGCGGGTATATTTGGCCACTAACAGCAGTGCCAGCAGTTTTATAAATCTGGGTAAATTAAAAGCTACCAGTGGCAGCCAAACATACGATATACCGGGAAACCCCAGTTTAAGTAACTATAAGTACGTGGTTATCTGGTGTGCCCAGTTTGCTGTTTATTTTGGCGGCGGACAGTGGCAGTAAGCATACCGTTACAGGTTATTAGTTTTAGGTTATTACTCCAAAGAGCTATTGATTTAAGTGCATTTAGGGTTTCTGTTACCACGCTGCTGCTTTCTGATAGTGTTGCAGGAGAAACCATGCCCAACCGGGGCGTTGCCGCTAACAGGTGCGACGCAAGGATGCCTCATCAGGGCTTTACTGCCGGCTTTATAAAACCATTGGTTTAAATGCCGGATTTGCCATTTATTTTAATTATTAGCCAGTGTAAAAAAATAGGTTACACGTTGCTCTTTTATCCTTATTTTTAAAAATCCAATACTTATTAAAAGCCGTAGATTTTTACTACTGACAATAATTACTGACGAATGCAATTACAACAAGCTATTCAAAACGTTTTTGTTCAGCTGAATGGTTCATTAGAACTATTAACGCCCGAGCAATATGTATATCCCAGTCCTACATTAAGCAATGCCAGCATTGGCCAGCATGTGCGCCACATTATTGAAATGTTTATATGTTTAGAAGCCGGCTACGAAGGCGGTGTGGTGAATTATGAAAACAGGAAACGGGATATTAAAATTGAAACCGAAAAAGATTTTGCTGCCGGCCTTTTAAAAGAAATTTATGCCGGCCTGGATAAACCCAACAAAAACCTGGTTTTAGAAGCCACATACAATGAAGACAGCAATGAGCTGATTTTGTTTGACACCAATTACCACCGCGAAATTGCTTATAATCTGGAGCATACCATACATCATATGGCTTTAATAAAAGTGGGTATTAAAGAAGTAAGTACTATTGCAATACCCGATGGTTTTGGTGTTGCCTCTTCTACCCTGAAGCATCGTAAAGAATGTGCACAGTAACATTTATTCCGGCTAAAGATGCAGTTTACATAACCCATAACCGCGATGAAAAAAAGTTGCGGGCAAGGGCGGTGCCACCACAGCTATATACCATCCGCAATTACCAATTGGTTTTTCCCAGAGATGGGCAGGCCGGTGGCAGTTGGATTGCCCTGCACCAAAATGGCGGTGCCGCTGTTTTATTAAATGGCGCTTTTACCAACCACCAGCACCAGCCACCTTACCGTAAAAGCCGTGGCCTGGCATTTTTAGATATATTGACCGGTGCCGATTTATTGGTAAACTATCAGCAGGTTTTATTAGATAATATAGAACCCTTTACCGTAATACTGTGGACGGGTAGCCATTTGTATGAGTGCCGTTGGGATGGGGTGCAGAAACATATAAAACAAATGGATGCGTTACAATGCTACAGCTGGTCATCGGCCACATTATACGATGCGGACGTTATTGAAAAAAGAAACAACTGGTTTATAAACTGGCTGCAGCAACACCCGCGGCCGGGCATGGAAGAAATTATAGACTTTCATTTATTTGGCGGCGATGGCGATGCCCACAATGATTTGCGCATGAACCGCGATGGCATTACACTTACCGTAAGTATTACTGCCTTAAAAATACAGGCAGATACTGGTCTTATTCAGTATCTTGACCTGCAGGATAACAGCCGCCACCAGCAAACCCTCAACTTTAAAAAAGCGGCCCTTACCCAATAATGAATGTGATACAAAAACTACTGCACCGTCCTTTTTTTATTAAGCTATTGAATTGGGAATACTGGTCGTTCAACGCCGTGTACGGATGGATACTGCCGGTATGGGGCTTTCTGGCTTTAAGAGCCCGTTCTTTCTTTTTCTTTTCAGCCTCCAACCCGGGTATAGAATATGGTGGTTTTATAATGGAAAGCAAAATGAAAATTTATGATATTATGCCACCCCACACCTACCCCAAAACTTTTTTGGTAACCGCCGGTACTGATGCCTCAACCATTTTAAATAAAATAACAGCGCTGGGCTATAGCTACCCGTTAATAGCCAAGCCCGATATTGGTGGCCGTGGCCGTGGCGTACGTAAAATTGCCACCCCGGAGGATGTGGCTGAGTATGCAAAACACTCTTCGCTCAACTTTTTAATACAGGAGTATGCCCCACAATCCAACGAGGTGGGTATTTTTTATTATCGCTACCCCGGCCAGGCACAGGGTGCTATTTCTGGTATTGTGCGTAAAGAATTTTTATCAGTAACCGGCAATGGTAAAGACAGTATCCATCAATTAATACTACAGGATAAAAGAGCCATATTGCAATTAGCCGCACTGCAACAGCTTTATGGCAACACACTAAACACTGTTTTAAAAAATGGAGAAATAAAAGAGCTGGTGCCTTATGGCAACCATGCCCGTGGCGCTATGTTTATAAACGATAGTCACCGCATTACCCCGCAACTTACAACAACCATAGATGCTATTTGCCAGCAGGTAAACGGTTTTTATTTTGGCCGCTTAGACATTCGTTTCAACACCTGGGAGGAGCTGAGCCGGGGCGAAAATTTTTCTATCATAGAAATTAACGGCGCCGGCAGTGAGCCCACACATATGTACGATCCTAAACACAGCCTTTTCTTTGCCTGGAAGGAAATCATCCGCCATTGGGTGATACTTTGGCGCATCAGCCGCATCAACCATAAAAAAGGCATACCGTATCTTAGTTTTAAAGAGGGCAGGCAATTGTTTAAAGACAATGCCGCTTTTGAAAAAAAATTAGAAACCCTTACCGTATAAACAAGCACCATGCTGGCAATGCTGCAAATATTTTTTACGGGTTTGTTCATCAGCT
>JANRMC010000221.1:0-47070 GCA_033761915.1 Flavihumibacter sp. | reverse complement strand
ACTGGGTGGCAAAATACCTAAAGGTGCTTTATTGGTAGGCCCTCCGGGTACTGGTAAAACCTTGCTGGCAAAAGCAATGGCGGGTGAAGCACAGGTACCTTTCTTTAGCATGAGTGGTAGCGATTTTGTGGAGCTTTTTGTAGGCGTGGGTGCCAGCCGTGTTAGAGACCTGTTTAAGCAGGCCCGTGAAAAAGCACCTTGTATTATTTTTATCGACGAGATTGACGCCATTGGACGTGCCCGTGGCAAAAACGCCATCATGAGTAATGATGAGCGGGAAAGCACCTTAAACCAGATGCTGGTGGAAATGGATGGCTTTAGCGGAGACAGTGGTATTATTGTTTTAGCAGCCACTAACCGCCCCGATGTGTTAGACAGTGCTTTGTTACGCCCCGGCCGTTTTGATAGACAGATTACTATTGACCGCCCCGACCTGAAAGGCCGTGAGCACATTTTTAAAGTGCACCTGAAGCCTATCAAAATTTCTCAAACCCTGGATATTTATAAACTGGCCGAACAAACACCGGGCTTTGCCGGTGCTGATATTGCCAATGTATGTAATGAAGCTGCATTAATTGCTGCCCGCAAAAACAAAGAGGCGGTAGACATGGCCGACTTCCAGGATGCCATTGACCGTGTGATTGGCGGTTTGGAGAAAAAGAATAAAATTATTTCTCCGGATGAGAAGAAAATTATTGCCTACCACGAAGCCGGACATGCCATTTGTGGTTGGTATTTAGAGCATGCATACCCCTTATTAAAAGTTACCATTGTGCCCCGCGGCACTGCGGCATTGGGCTATGCGCAATACACACCCAAAGAACAATATTTGTACAATACCGATCAGTTGATTGATCAGATATGTATGACATTGGGTGGCCGCGCCAGCGAAGAAATTTTCTTTGGCAAAATTTCTACCGGCGCCCAAAACGATTTACAACAAATTACCCGCACCGCTTACGCTATGGTTACTGTGTATGGTATGAATGAGAAAGTAGGTAACGTAAGCTACTACGATCCGCAGAACGAAAACTCTTTTACCAAACCTTACTCAGAAGAAACCAGCAAGTTGATTGATGAAGAAGTAAGAGCTTTAATTGATACCGCTTACGATAGAACATTACAACTGTTAACCGATAAAAAAGAGCAGGTTGAAAAACTGGCTACCGCTTTATTAGAAAAAGAAGTACTGTTTCAGAGCGATGTGGAGAACCTGATAGGCAAACGCCCTTACGAAGAAAAAAAGATATTAGATGTTGACCATACGGAACCACACAGCCACGATGGAAGCATTAGTGAAGGCGTGCCGCCATACAGTGGCAGTTAAATAATGGTACCGGCAGCGGTAACAATATAAAGCTGTGGTTGCGTCGCACACTGCAGCAGTAGTAAGGTTACTCAGCTTTCAGGCTTTTATTAAAAAACTGAGCTATGAATATCTCTTCTTCAAAAGAGAATATGCTAAAAAAAATAAGGAAGGCGTTGAGCAGTTCAACGCCTTTGCCTTTTGCTGCCAGTGAGGGTAATAACTCTTTATACCAACCCGGCACGCAAGAGTTAGAATTGCATTTTGCCGAAGCCTTTACTCAATTGCAGGGCAAGTTTGCGTTTTGTATAAATGTGCAGGAACTGGCACAGCAACTGATGCAATTAGCCACACAGCAACAATGGCAACCTCTTTACTGTGCAGAAGAAGCATTGGCACAACAACTGCAATCTGCCGGCTTTACACATTTTAACGCTACGGAATGGGCCAATTGCCCCGCCAGCATTACTACCTGCGAGGCACTGGTAGCCCGTACCGGCACTATTGTATTAAGCAATGCCACCGCCAGTGGCCGCACCGCCAGTGTATATGCCCCCGTGCATATTTGCATTGCCTATACCCACCAATTGGTGTACGATGTAAAAGATGCCTTACAACTGGTAAAAGACAAATACGGACAGCAAATACCATCGCTTATAAGTTTTGCCAGTGGCCCCAGCCGCACGGCCGATATTGAAAAAACCCTGGTAGTGGGTGTGCACGGCCCCAAAGAAGTGTATGTGTTTTTGGTAGATGCATAAATAATTGTGTTCAATTTTGCCACAACTGCTGAACGGATTGCGACGCAACAACTGACACACCGGAGTTACTGAAGCTGGTATCCTTTCTGGCTTAAATGAATAGTTATTCTAATAAACTGTATTTATCTTTATGCCATGAGTGCAGCCCCCCAACATCTTTTTGTATATGGTAGTTTGCGCAGCGGTTTTCATAACCCGGCTTACCAATACATCAGCCAGTATTTTACATTGGTGGGTAATGCAAGGGTAAAAGGGCATTTATATCATATGGGCGATTTTCCGGCAGCACAGCCCTGCCATGAAGAAGCCTATATTATTGGCGAGCTTTATGCCATTAAAAATAACGATGAGTTTGCCTGGGCCATCAGCCAGTTAGACGATTACGAGGGCATTCATACAGAAGAAGGCGAAATTGAATACTACAAGCGTGAAACAACAACAGCATACATAAACGGGCAAACCATTATTGCATGGATTTACTGGTATGCCCAGCCCATTATAAACAAACCATTTATTTCCTCCGGAGATATTTTTGATTTTGTACAGCAAAAGAATGATTAGTACGCATGCAAATAAGCCCGCAAAAAAAAATATACTTCTTGTCAGACTTTCACCTGGGTGCACCCGATGCCGCTACCAGTTTGGAAAGAGAAAAAAAAATAGTTCGTTTTTTAGATAAAGCACAGCAAGACGCTGCAGTAATTTTTATTGTAGGCGATTTGTTTGACTTTTGGTATGAATACAGAACCGTAGTACCCAAAGGCTTTACCCGCATTTTAGGCAAACTGGCCAGCATAACAGACAGCGGCATACCCATGCATTTTTTTGTAGGCAACCACGATATGTGGATGAAAGATTATTTTCAGAAAGAACTGAACATACCTGTTTATTTTGAGCCCAAAGAATTTGTTTTTAACAATCAAAAATTTTTAGTGGGCCATGGCGATGGGTTAGGTCCCGGCGATCATGGCTATAAATTCATAAAAAAAATATTTCGCAACCCGGTATGCCAATGGCTGTTTGGTATTTTACCACCAGCAGTTGGTGTGGGACTTGCCAATTATTTAAGCAGGCGCAGCCGTGCCATGACCGGCCAGACAGATGCTGTATTTTTAGGCGAAGAAAAAGAATGGCTGATTACCTATTGCAGAGAAGTATTAAAGCAGCAGCAGTACAATTATTTTATTTTTGGCCACCGCCACCTGCCTATTGATTTTGCTTTATCACAAAACAGCCGTTATATTAACCTGGGCGATTGGATACGCTACGACTCGTATGCCGTTTTTAATGGACAACAATTAGAATTGTGTTACTATAAGGAATGAAGCATCTACTAATTATAGTATTCTTATTTATACAAAGTATTTGCCTGGCACAGGCAGATACCAGCCTGCCCCTGTATAAAATTGTAGGTAATAATATTGCCGATTTTACAACCGATAATCTGGGCAATATTTATTTACTCAGTAATAACAACCAGTTAAAAAAACTAAACCCCAACGGAGATTCTGTTGCCGTGTTTAATGATGTGCGCCGCTTCGGAAAACTATACCAGTTAGATGCCAGCAACCCTTTAAAAATATTATTGTACTATAAAGATTTTTCTACCGTAGTGGCGCTGGACCGGTTTTTAAACATACGCAACACCATTGATTTGCGGCGCCTTAACCTGTACCAGGTAAAAACCATTGGCCAGTCTTTTGACAATGGCATTTGGGTGTACGATGAACTGGAAGCCAAATTAAAACGGGTAGCCGATGATGGCACTATAAAAGAACAAACCGGCGACTTCAGGCAGCAGTTAGAAGATGCCCCCACACCCAATTATATAACCGACCAAGAACGACTGGTATATTTATACGACAGCACCCGAGGCCTGCTGGTGTTTGATTATTTTGGCAATTTAAAAAATAAAGTGGCACTTACTGGCTGGCAAGATTTTCAGGTGATAGGCACTGCAATTTTTGGTCGCAAGGGCACCCTTTTAGAACGCTACCAGTTAAATACTTTACAACTGCAGGAAAAAAACCTGCCCGGTATTTTACACAATGCCACCCGCATACATATTGCCATTAACAGATTGTATTGCTTAAAACAGGGGCGGCTTTTTATTTACAGTTTATAGTTTTTGTAACCAGCTTTCGTGCTGCCACCAGCAGTAGTTGCTCGTTGAAAACCCAAACAGAATTTGTGCGGAAAGGATTCGGGGCACACTTCAACTATACAGCAATAAGCAACATATTACTTCTTCAAACGCTGAACAGGATCTAATAAGATGATAAAGAAGTTGCAGGAATCTTTAGAAAGGGTATTGTTTAATTCTTTAAAATACTTATCAAAATAGTTTCCCAAGGCTATAAACTATGGCCTCTTATTCAAAAACCTTGGAGCAATTGTATCCCATTTCTTTACCCCATAAAACTCTTGCACTACTTTGTAGTTTTCTATAAAAAGAGTTAACGGCAAAACTTCTGGTGACTTAAAATATTGGCTAGAGTCGCCTATAAAATAATGCTCCATCCCCTTATTTGATAAAAACTTTTTTTGAACTGATGGGGACTCAAATGAAATTATTGCTATTCTAAAACTACTATCTTCTATTCGTGATAAGCTATCAAAATATGGAAGCTCTGTCAAACAGGGCTTACACCAAGAAGCCCAAAAATTAATAATTGTTTTGCTTTTGAAATTGATTGTATCCGTTTTTTCAGAATGAACATTCTGCAAAACCAAGAACTTCACAGGTAAATCATACGGTGTTTCTTTTTTTGCAATTTGCCCTAACTGATGAAATTTCTTAATAAAGAATACGGTGTTAATAAAATAATAACCAGTAATTGTAACAAAAAAAAGTATTGCAAAAATTATTAAAATACGTTTCATGCTAAAAACAGGGTTTTATATTTAATGTTTTTGTAATCAGCAATTATGCTATTAAAGCTGTAGTCATTCGGATGTAAAATCTTTTAGACTGTCGCACACTCCAAAAATAGAATATGTGCCAGTATTTAAGGCTAAAATAAAAACAGTACAGCATATTAATTATTAATTTTACACCTATGAACTCACTACTCCATAAAATATTTCTCAACAATACCTTACTCAGCTACCTTATTTGCTTTGGCACCATTTTACTGGCGGCTGCTTTTAAGCGTTACCTGGGGCGTTATATTGCAGGGCTTGCTTATAAACTCATTAAAAATGCCAGTTGGGCGGTAGATAAAAAAACTTTTGTAGACCTGTTGGTGGCACCGCTGGAAAGTTTCTTCTTAATACTCATTACCATTGTAACGCTGGATAAATTATATTTTCCCAGCCTGTTTAAGTTTACCATTCTTAAAACAGACTCACACGCCATAATGGATGCTATTGGCACCGGCATTTTAATTATTGCATTCATCTGGCTGCTGCTGCGCATAACAGATTTTATTGCCACCGTATTAAAACGCAAGGCCGATCTTACGCCGCAGCACAGCGATAATAACATGATTGTTTTTCTGAAAGATTTTTTAAAAGTAGTGCTGGTTATTATCGGTATCCTGCTCGTCATTCGTTTTTGCTTTGGTAAAGACATTGGTAATTTACTGGCCGGCTTAAGCATTGTTGCCGGTGCACTGGCTTTAGCCGCCCGGGAGAGTTTAGAAAACCTGATTGCTTCTTTTATAATATTTTTTGATACCCCCTTTAATGTGGGCGACCTGGTAAAGGTGAATAATATAACCGGCACCGTAGAAAAAATTGGTTTGCGCAGCACCCGCATACGCACAGAAGATAAAACATGGGTTACCATGCCCAATAAGCAAATGGTGGATAGTATAATGGATAACCTTACGCTGCGCAACCAGCGCCGCGGTATTCTAAAATTAGAAATCAGCCTGGGCACATCGCCAGAAACCCTGCAACGTTTTATTGCCGATTTAAAACAAATAGTACAACACCCATTGGTAGATAGCTACCATGTATTTTTAAATGATATAGTAACCAACGCCTACATTGTTACGGCAGAATATTATACCGCCACCATACCCATAGCAGACTTTAACCAGATGAAGCAACAAATTAACCTGCAGGTAATAGCATGGTTGAAAGAAAATAATGTAGAACTGGCTGGTATGAATACAGAAATTAAAATAAGCCGCTAGACTTATAAAGAAGCTTTTATTTCCAGCAGAAAGCCTTTTATTTTTTCTAAAGATTGTATGAGTGCAAAACGCTCCTGCACCTGTTTGTTCTTTTTTATATAATCTTTGGCACCTTGTACAGTAAACTTACGCTGGCGCAGTAAGTGGTGTATCAGTTGCAGGGTTTTTACATCTTCGGGGCGGTAGTAGCGGTCTCCTTTTTTATTGGTGCGGGTTTGCAAAAAACCGGTAAAGCTATTGCTCCACATTCTAATTAAAGAAATATTGGCTCTAAACATTTCTGCCACCTGGCCAATGCTGTAATACTGTTTTTGGTGCAGGGTTTCATCATCGGGCACATCTATAATATCTGCAATTAAATCGGCCTCTTTAAAAGAAATGCGGCCCCGCTTGGCAGGTGGTGGGGGCACCAATGGCTTGGGTTTGGGTTTGCGGCCCCGTTTTTTTCCGGCGGGTGTGGCCGTTGCAGTGGCGGTTGCCTCTTCCACCAGGTCTATAACGGTTATCGTTGCTGGCACTACAGAAATGGGTTCCTCCATTACCGGTGGTGCCGGTGCTGCATCAAATTCAAACGCTATTTGTTTTAACTCTGCCATTGGGTTGATGAACAAAGATACTACAGTACAAGTGTGCGACGCAACGGTGTTGCCTGCTGTGGAAAAGTTGGGTTCAATACCTTGTTAATCGAAACTTTGGTTGCCCGATGCGGCCATTTTTAAAATGCGGTCAAACTGCTCTGGTGTAAGATCGTTATAGAAGAAATATACCGGGTCTATGGGGTTGCCGTTTTTATGTACTTCGTAATGCAGGTGCGGGCCGGTGCTTTTGCCGGTGCTGCCCACCCAGCCAATAATTTCGCCGCGTTTTACACTTTGGCCATTGCGCACCTTAACCCGCACCATGTGGCCATACAAGGTTTCGTAACCATAGCCATGGCCAATTACCACGTGGTTGCCATAGCCATTGCCCAGGTTGCCGGCCACTTTTACCACACCGTTTGCGGTGGCATAAATGGGCGTGCCCTGTGGTGCAGAAAAATCGAGCCCCTCGTGTTTCTTAACGGTTTTGTATACGGGGTCTATACGGTAACCAAAGCCCGATGCAATACGGTTTAAATCTTTATTACTTACCGGTTGTATGGCTGGTGTGGCTGCCAGCAGCAGCTCTTTATTTTTTATAAAGCCTTCAATTTCATCAAAGCTGTTATTTTGAAAGGCAAGCCTTGCCGAAAGTTTATTTATGGTATTGGCAATAGAAATTGAAAGATCGTTGGGCTTCATACGTTCTACCAGCAGGCGCTCTTTCAGGTTTTCCATTTCTTTTTCGCGGGCACTGTCGGGTATGGGGGTGGCTTCAAAAATGGTGCGGTACACATCATTATCGCGTTTTTCCAAATCGGTCATCTGCTGTTGCAGCTTGGCAATTTTTTCCTGCAGCAGCTCATAATTTTCTTCAGAAGCCTCTAATTGCTGGCGCATTATTTTTTCTTTCGGAGAATCGAGGTATTTAAAGGCCACCGATACAATGATAACTGCAGTAACAATAGAGGCAGCAATAAACCCTAAAATACGCAGCAGGGTAACCCGCAGGGGGGTTTCCAGCTTTTCATACCGCAGCGTATTGGTGTTATAGTAGTACTTAATTTTTTTCATGCACTGCTGCCCTGGTTTGCCGGCACTGTTTGCCAGCGGCTTTTTATTAAAGTTTTAAAATAGTTTGGTTTACCGGCCCTGGTAGTGGGGGCAGCGGTGGTTGCGTCGCACCCTTCAGCACTATTGCCCATTTCAACCACTTTTACAAGAAGGTTATACCCTGCCAACCAGCCTCGCTTAACTTATTAACCTTAAAGCCCTAACCCTTACCTTTGCAGCCTGAAACAAAGGACCGTAAGTTATTAAATATAACAGACAAACGGCCAAATCTATAATCAAAGATTATTCCTGTTTTTATGAGTACCAGTGCTGAAATACGTCAACAGTTTTTAGACTTTTTTGCTTCTAAAGGGCACCAGGTGGTACCCTCGGCTCCCATTGTTGTTAAAAACGACCCCACCCTGTTGTTTACCAATGCGGGTATGAACCAGTTTAAAGATTTTTTTCTGGGCAATAAAAAGCCCCAGCACACAAGGGTGGCCGATACCCAAAAATGTTTACGGGTTAGCGGCAAACACAACGATTTAGAAGAAGTGGGTGTGGATACCTATCACCACACCATGTTTGAAATGCTGGGCAACTGGAGCTTTGGCGATTATTTTAAAAACGAAGCCATAGAATGGAGCTGGGAGCTGCTGACAAAGATTTATAAAATTCCTACCGACCGCATTTATGTTACCGTGTTTGAAGGCGATGAAAAAGAAGGCTTACCAAAATCTTCTATTGCATTGGCCAAATGGAAAGAGTTGGTAGCAGAAGAGCGCATTTTATTTGGCAATAAAAAAGATAATTTTTGGGAAATGGGCGATACCGGCCCCTGTGGCCCCTGCACCGAAATACATGTGGATTGCAGAACCGATGAAGAAAGAAAACTGGTAGATGGCAAAACACTGGTGAATAATGACCATCCGCAGGTAATTGAAATATGGAACAACGTATTTATACAATACAACCGTAAAAAAGATGGCAGCCTTGAGCCTCTGGCCACCCCTAGTGTAGATACGGGTATGGGTTTTGAAAGACTGGTAAGAGTACTGCAAGGCAAACAAAGCAATTACGATACCGATGTTTTTAGCGGCACCATTGCCACCACCGGTAAGCTGGTTGGTAAAACATACAAAGCCGGAGATGATAAAGAAAGTATTGCGTTTAGAGTTATTGCAGACCATATAAGAGCCATCAGCTTTACCATTGCAGATGGGCAATTACCTTCTAACACTGGCGCAGGTTATGTAATACGCCGTATTTTAAGACGGGCAGTGCGGTATTATTATTCTTACTTAGATTATAAACAGCCCTTGCTGCATCAATTGGTGCCTGTGTTGGCAAAGCAGTTTGAACAGGTGTTTCCTGAACTGCAGCAGCAGGTAGATTTTGTAAGCAAAGTGGTAAAAGAAGAAGAAGAAGGATTTTTAAGAACGCTTGAAAAAGGATTGAAACGTATTGATGAAATTATAAACAACGCCAGTGGCACTATTAAAGGCAGCGATGCTTTTGAGTTATACGATACTTATGGTTTTCCTATTGACCTTACCCGTTTAATAGCAGCGGAAAATAAATTGCAGGTAGATGAAGCAGGCTTTGAAGCTGAAATGAAACAACAAAAAGACCGCAGCCGTGCTGCCACCACTTTAGATACCGAAGACTGGGTGGTTTTGCAGGAAGGCGAAAGCAGTTTTGTGGGTTATGAGCAATTGACCACTGCAACCGTATTATTAAAATACCGTAAGGTTACAGCTAAAGGCAAACAACAATACCAGCTGGTATTAAAAGAAACCCCTTTTTATGCAGAAAGTGGTGGCCAGTGTGGCGATACCGGTGTTTTAATCTTTGGCACAGAAAGCATTGCTGTTACAGATACCCGTAAAGAAAATAACCTTACCATTCACTTTACAGATAATTTACCGGCTGCATTAAACAATGCAGTTACGGCGCAGGTGGATACTGCCAGGCGTAAAGCCATTTGCCTGCACCACTCTGCCACCCACCTGATGCATGCTGCATTAAGAAAAATACTGGGTACACATGTGGCACAAAAAGGCTCGTTGGTAAATACAGAATACCTGCGTTTTGATTTTTCGCATTTTGCTAAAATGACGGATGCGGAAATACAGCAGGTAGAACAACTGGTAAATGAAAAAATAAGAGAGAATGTACCTGTAGTAATAAAGCAATTACCCAAAGAAGAAGCTATTGCCATGGGTGCTATGGCTTTGTTTGGAGAAAAGTATGCTGACGTGGTACGTGTGGTAATGATAGACCCCGCTTATTCCATTGAGTTGTGTGGTGGTACCCATGTGGGCCACACGGGCGAGTTAGGCTTGTTTAAACTGAAACATGAAACAGCAGTAGCAGCCGGTGTGCGCCGGGTGGAAGCTGTTTGCGGTTTTGCGGCAGAGCAATATATTAATGAGCAGTTGCTGCAGTTGCAGCAGGTTAAAGAGGTATTTAAAAACCCTAAAGAGCTATTAAAGGCTGTAGACAATCTTGTACAGGAAAACAGTGATTTAAAAAAGAAAGCAGAGCAATTGGAAAACCGTATGCTGGTGGGCATACGTAATGAACTGTTGCAAAAAGACGAAATAATTAATGGCATTACATTTATTGCAGACATTGTTGAAGTAAGCAATGCCGATGCTTTGAAAAAGCTTTGTCTCGATTTAAAAAACAACCTCAATGATTATGTGGCTGTGCTGGCCGCCAATATTGGTGGTAAACCTTTTATTGCGGTTGGTATTGCAGAAACTTTAGCGGCTGCCAAAGGTTTGGATGCCGGCAAAATAATTAAAGAACATATTGCGCCACTTATTAAAGGTGGTGGCGGCGGCCAAAAAACGCTGGCTACCGCTGGCGGTCAGGATGCGAGTCAGCTTAAAGCGGCATTAAATGCTGTAAAAAATTTGCTCTGAGTAAAATGAGCATTTTAAAAAAGCAAACCAGTTTTTTGTGCCTGGCCATACTGCTGGCAATAGTAACACAGGCGCAAGACAGCAGCTTAGAAAAAACCATCAACCGCCAAAGCTTGCAAGAAATGGTGGCGCTTTTAGCGGCAGACAGTATGATGGGGCGCATGACTGGGTCCAACGAAATTTTGAAGGCTGGTAACTGGATAACACAACAGTTTATATATGCCGGGCTTTATCCCGTTGCCGGCAACAATGGGTACTGGCAACCCTTTTACACCAACTCCATTCCTATACTAACCGGGTACAATATAGTAGCAGCATTACCCGGTAAATCTAAAACCAACGAGGTAATTATTTTCTGTGCCCATTATGATCATATTGGTACCAATTTCTCCTCTTCATACAATGCCGGCAAAAAGAAGCTTTGGAAAGAAAGGAAGGATACTATTTTTAACGGCGCTAATGATAATGCCAGTGGGGTGGCCGCACTCATCAGCCTTGCCAATTATTTTGCTGCATTAAAAAACAATGAAAGAACCTTGCTGTTTGTTGCATTTAGCGGAGAAGAATTAAACCTTGTGGGTTCTTCTTTTTTTAGTAAAAATATTGATGCCGATAAGATTATTGCTGTTATTAATTTAGAAATGCTGGGGCGTTATAACAACACCACCCGCAATGCATACATAACCGGCAGTAAAAAAACAAATCTCCTGCCATTGCTGAATGAGCAATTAAAAAAACAGAATTACCAGCAATATAAAAAGGGATATTTTAAGCACGACGCCTTTGAAGAACACCGCTTATTTGAAAGATCTGACAACTACTCTTTTGCGTTAAAAGGTATTCCCGCACATACCATTATTACCAGCCACCCGGAAGATGTGTATTACCATACCGTGCACGATGCGTACACTTCATTAGATTATAAACGGATGGAAGAAACCATAAAAGCTATTGCCCTTGCTGTAAGAGGGTTAATTGATGGAAGCGATACACCAACACGTATTAAAAATTAATAGCCACGGTTCTTAACCTTTTTCATTTCTCTTTTGGCATTAAAAAAGCACCAGACTGCATAGGCAACCAGTATTACCACTAATAATGCTGCAATGCCAAAAGCATAGTAATACCATTCTATCAGAGCAAGTATCATAAACAGTAAGGGGGTTTAGGTAGTGCAATATCCGTTGCTAAATGTAACACAGCAATACCACTTTCTGGTTAGGAAACATACGGTGTACAGCATCGTAATTTTAACATTTCCGAAAGATTTCGTATTTCAAAAAACTCCCTTATATTTGATCTACGAAAATAAACGTAGATACTAAACGTAATCACATGAAATGAAGCATAAAATTTTTGGTTATCAGAATAACCGGCAATCAAAATTTTATGACGAATAACATGTGGCCATAAACAATAAAAAAATATACACATGAAACCTTCTTTCTTAAAAGCACTTACCTGTATGGCCGCAATGGCTGTTGCCACTGGCAGCTTTGCACAAAAAGGAGCTGATACCAAAAAAACAACAGAAGAAATTGTTATTAAACGTAAAACCGACAAAGACACGAAGCTTACCATAGAAATTAAAGATGGTAAAGTAACCATCAATGGTAAACCTGCCGAGGAGTTTAAAGACGAAGACATCAGCATTAATAAAAGAAAAAGCATTACTGTTATTACAGATGGTCATGGTTATGGTGCAACAGCACCCCGCTCTCCATTCAGGGGAGACGCATTTAGCTGGGAGGAAAAAGATATTGACATTGCCGAGCTGGATGCCAACCGCCCTTTATTGGGCGTAATGACAGAGCCTGCAGAAAACGGTGCAAAAATTAACGAGGTTACAGAAAACAGTGCCGCTTCTAAAGCCGGTTTAAAAGAAGGCGATATTATTACCAAAATAAATGACAAGGCTATAAAAGAGCCGGAAGACTTAAGTGCTGTTATTGGCACTTACAAACCCGGCGATAAAGTAACCGTTACCTACAAAAGAAACAGCAAAGAAGAAAAAGCCACTGCCACATTGGGTAAGCGCAAAGCCATGATTGCTGTTACGGCACCTGGAAATGGGATGCAGTTTAGACAACACAACTTTAATGAAGATGCATTTAAAACATTAGAAGACTTCGATTTTAAGATTGATGGCAATTTAAATTTTGACAACAACCACTTTCCGGGCCAGTTTTATAATTTTAGTAATAAGCCCCGCCTGGGTATAAAAGCGCAGGAAACTGAAGATGACAAAGGTTTAAAAGTTTTATCGGTTGATGAAGAATCTGCAGCTGCAAAAGCCGGTGTTAAAGAGGGTGATATTATTACCAGTTTTGATGGTACCGCAGTAAATAATATAGATAAACTGAGAGAGTTATCGGGAACAGCCCTTCAAAAAAACAATTTTAAAATAACCGTTTCCCGCGATGGTAAAAACCAGGAACTGGAAGTAAAAATTCCAAAAAAACTAAAGACCGCTAACTTATAATCATATTAAACAGCCATAGAAAAACAGGGCCACGCACACCGCGTGGCCTTTTTATTGAATATTTATAAAAGGCCCGAAAAATAGATGGCTATACGGTATTTTTGCAAAAGTTTTTTGGTAACAGGCGTTAGTGCTTTGTGCGGCAGTGGTTGCGTCGCACACTTGTACAGTATTGGGTTAATGGGCTATGGTATTATTATGGACTATTAACTATTGACCATTGACGCTCTTCCGTACAAGTGTGCGACGCAACGGATGATGCCATGATTACAAATGTTTGGCACAACCATACACAACAAATACAATGAGTAATTACGATAAATATGAAGCAGTAATTGGATTGGAAGTGCATGCACAATTGCTTACGCAAGCAAAACTCTTTTGTGGCGATAGCGCAAGTTTTGGGGCAGCACCCAATACACATATCAGTGAAATTACATTGGCATACCCCGGCACATTACCCAAATTAAATAAAGAAGCGGCTACCCTAGCCATACGACTGGGGCTTGCCTGCGATTGCCGTATTGAACGCAAAAACTATTTTGCCCGCAAAAATTATTTCTATCCTGATTTACCAAAAGGCTATCAGGTTTCTCAGCACACCACACCTATTTGTGTGGGTGGTTTTGTAACCATACCAACTGCCGGCGGAGAGAGAAAGGTGGCATTAAACCGGATACATATTGAAGAAGATGCCGGCAAAAGTGTGCACGATGCTGATGAAGATTATACTTGTGTTGATTACAACCGTGCTGGCGTTCCGTTGGTTGAAATTGTAACTGAACCCGACATTACCAGCGCCGATGAAGCCTATGCCTACGTTACTGAACTGCGCAAGCTGGTGCGGTACTTAGATGTGTGTGATGGCAATATGGAAGAAGGCAGTTTAAGATGCGATGCAAACGTTTCTATACGTTTAAAAGGAGATAAAAATCTGGGCACTAAAGTAGAAGTAAAAAACCTGAACTCAATACGCAATGTAAAAAAAGCCATTGAGTATGAAATAAAGCGGATGATTGATATTGTGGAAAGTGGTGGCACTATTATACAACAAACCCGCAGTTTTGATGCTACCAACGATACCACGTTTGCTTTGCGTGATAAAGAAGAAGCCAATGACTACCGCTACTTTGCTGACCCCGATTTGCCCCCTTTTGTTATTACTGAAACAGAAATAGACAGCATTAGCCAAGCTATGCCGGCTTTACCAAAAGTATTGAAAGAAAAATATAAAGCGCAATACGGTCTTACAGAATATGACGCCAGTGTAATTACTGATGATAAAGAAACAATTGCCTATTATGAAGCGTTAATAAACAAGTGCAGTTATTACAAAGCAGCGGCAAATTGGGTATTGGGTCCTGTAAAATCGTATTGCAATGAGAAAGGTATTACTGCAGCTGCTTTTCCTTTAACACCAGCGGCGTTAGCCGGTTTAATACAATTGGTGGAGGATGGGCAATGCAGTTTTTCTGTTGCTTCTGCCCGTGTACTGCCAGCTATGATTGAAGGCAGTAAAACAGATGCGTTTGAAGTGGCTGCTGCATTAAACCTATTGCAAAACTCTGATAGCGGTGCTATAGCTGCATGGGTAGATGAAGTAATGAACAATATGCCCGATAAAGTGGCTGAATACCGGAAAGGAAAAAAGGGATTGATTGGGTTGTTTATGGGTGAGGTTAAAAAAATATCTAAAGGAAAAGCCGACCCTAAAATTACCACACAGTTGCTTACTGAAAAACTAAACGAAAAAAATTAAGCGATACATTATGCGTATACAAAAAATAATAAACCAGATTACTGTTGTAATGCTGGTGCTATTTGTGCTTACCGGTTGCAAAGAAAAAACAAAGGGCCGGTTTGAAGTGGTGGTAAATTATAAAAATGCTGCTTCTATGATGCAGCCTAATCTGAGAATTTTATTAGAAGAGATACCTTACGGAGGAAACGCCGCACCGCTAATACTGGACTCTGCCGGCTTAAAAGAAAATAATGGAACTATTACTTTAAAAGGCAATGCCAAAGAAGAAGGTGTTTACCAGGTAGTAATTGAAAATGGACCTTCTTTAATTATTGTAAATGATGCAGATAGAATAACAATTGACCTGGACATTAGCAAACGGGATAATTATTATACCGTTACCGGCTCACCAGCCAGCCAGCAGCTGAGAGAGTTTATATATAAATACAGCGAAAGAAGTTTTAGCATTAATAATACTTTAATGGAACTGGACAGCCTGAAACAAATGAACGCTTCAGATAGTTTACTGCTGGTTGCAACTGATAAAAAAAACAAAGGAATTACTGCATTGAATAATTATATAAAGGAAAGCATCAATAAATCTGACAATCCGGCTTCCAGTCTTTTTATTTTAGGCATCGGATCAAGAACAATAGCACCAGCAGAGTTTGATAAAATGCTGGGAGATTTATTGAAAAAATACCCGGATTATACCATGCTGGCGCAGTTAAAAAAAATGATTGATCTGCAAAAGGCACAAATGGCTGATATGAACAGCCGGAAACAAACCACATCTTTGATTGGTAAGCCTGCCCCCGAATTGAGCCTGCCTGATGTAAATGGGAAAAAAATCAGTATCAGTTCTTTTAAAGGCAAATATGTGCTGGTTGATTTTTGGGCCAGCTGGTGCGGCCCCTGCCGACTTGAAAACCCTAATGTGGTAGCTGTTTATAATAAATACAAGAATAAAAACTTTACTATACTGGGGGTGTCTTTAGATAAAGAAAAAGATGCCTGGCAAAAAGCAATTAAAGACGACCAGTTAAATTGGGCGCATGTGAGTGATCTTGCTTACTGGAGCAGTGAGGCGGTTAAAGTGTATGGCTTTGATGGAATACCATATAATGTTTTAATTAACCCCGATGGTATTATTATTGCTGAATCTTTAAGAGGTTCTGATTTGGATGCTAAACTGCAGGAGGTATTAAAATAGTTTTTGTTGCAATAAAAATTTGCTGTTGAAGGGTGCGACGCAACGATGTTGCCTGAAGATTTGCAGCTGATAATTCAATAAAAAAAGACCGCTTTTGATAGCGGTCTTTTTTTTATTAGAAGTTCAACCTATTTTAATATCCCGGATTTTGCTGATTTTTTAATGAGGGATTAATATCTACTTCTCGTTGTGGGATTGGTAAAATTACTTTTGGATCGCCGGGTTTTGAAATTGCAGCGGTAGGGCCAGAAGAACGAAGAGCTAAACCTTTTCTTAACAGGTCCATTCTTCTATGACCTTCAAAACACAATTCTTTTCTGCGTTCATTTAATATAGCATCTACCAATGCTTGCTTGGTAAGAAAACTGGCCAAAGTCCATGTTGGAAGTCCGGCTCTTGTTCTTAAAGCATTCATAAGATCTATAGATGTTTGATTAACGCCGTCTTTTTCTGCCAATGCTTCTGCCCGGTTTAAATACATTTCAGTAACGCGGATGATGGGGGCATTGTCTACATTATTTACCGCATCTGGAAACTTTAATGTAAAGCGACGGGAGATACCATCGGCGGCTGTTCCATTAGCACTGGCTGCATATCTTCTATCGCCGGCTTCTGCCTGAAAAGCGAGGTCTAAATTAGAAGTAAATGGACAATCTCCACGACCACCATTTGCAGCGGGACGGTAATAGGAAGCCCAACCACCGGCACCGGTTCTTGAATTGTCAGTTGTAGTCATTTGGATGCTAAATACATCTTCTGCCGTATTACCATCATAAAAATTATAGTTAGCAGCTAACGCATACGTAGGTGAAGCACTAATAACATCGTTTGCATAGGTGGCCGCCTCTGTCCATTCGTTTCTATACAAATGCAATCTTGAAAGTAATGCCCGTGCAGCACCTTTGGTAGCGCGGCCACGTGTGTCTGCTGCTGCAGAAAAAGAAGTGAGCAGATCTGGTATGGCTTCTTCTAAATCCTTTTTTATTTGCAAATGCACTTCGTTCACTGTGTTTCTTGCTGGAAACTCTATGGCGCCTGTAAACTCTTTTAATACCAATGGCACACCAAGGCTATTGCCACTATTTATTTGTACGGGTTGTGCAAAAAGGTTTACCAGCTGGAAATAAGTAAGTGCCCGCATAAATTTAGCTTCTGCCACCATTTGCTTTTTTTCAGCATCTGTAAAACCTGTTTGGCTGATAGCGGGCACACGATCTATTACAGAATTTGCTCTTAATATTACACGGTAATGATCTTGCCACCATCCTGCAACGGTTACGTTGGTAGAGATTGTGGTAAACTGAAAGATCTCCTGTAAAGTGGGGAACGAACCAACAAACTCTACGTTGTCGGCCTGAAAATCTCCCATAATTTGTGGTTGAGAACCAAACACGTTAATGAGTTGTGCAGTGCTGTAAACACCATTTAATGCGGCTTGTGCCCCGGCTTCATCAGTAAACACTACCACATCTGCCACCGATTGCTCTGGCAAAATGTCTAATTCTTTCTTACATGAGAAAACTGTGAGAACTATTGAAAGTGATAAAAATATTTTAAAGTACTTCATATAATAAAAGTTTTATTAGTTAGAAACCTATGTTTATACCCATGGTAAGTGTTCTAGCCTGTGGCAGTGCAAAGAATGATTCGCCCATTGTTAAGCCTCCGCCATTAGCAGAAACCTCTGCATCCGGACCTCTGAAATTTTTTGCCTGTACAATGAAAAGATTTTGTGCCAGTACATAAAATCTTGCACTGGAAATAAACTTGGTTCTGTCTAATAGTGATTTTGGAAAACGATAACCCAGAGACAATGTTTTTAGGCGCAGGTATGAACCATCCTGTAATTGAAGGGTAGAAAGCTGATTAAAGATGGGTGCTGTTGAACTGGCCAGCCTTGGTGCAAATGCTTTGTCTCCGGCCTGCTTCCAATAATTTAAAACATTTTTAGTTTTATTAAACGCTGCAGAGCCCAGATTTTCTGTAAAGCGTAAACCATCAATTAATACATAATTACCGTATGAAAAATTAAAGAAAGCTGTTAAATCAAATTCTCTATAGCGTAATGTATTGGTAAAACCACCTGTAAACTTAGGAATAGCACTACCAATAATCTGGCGATCTGCAGCAACCGGGTTTGTAGTAGGTTTGCCTGTTTTATCTTCCCACTCAGCATCGCCGGTTGTAGGGTTGATGCCAATGTATTTGATTAAATAGAACGTATTACGTGAATGACCTACAATAGCACGTTGTGCTGTTGAAATTGCGAGGAAGTCGCGTCCTGCTTCATCTTTATTGGTGGGTAATGATATTACTTCATTCTTTAAGAAACCCATATTCAATGAAGTATTCCATTCAAAATTGGTGGTGCGAACATTAACCGTGTTTAATTCAATATCAATACCTCTGTTTTCAATTTCACCAATGTTTTGTGTTACACTGGGGAAACCTGTTGTAAATGGCAAGGGTACATTAACAAGATTATTTATAGTACGTTTATTATAAACGTTGAAGTTTAAATTGATTCTTGATTTTAAGAATGAAGCTGAAAAGCCGATATCCCATTGTTTTGTTTCTTCCCATTGTAAAGCAGGATTAGGTATCTGAGTAGGTGTTAAACCAGCTGCACCACTGTAGTCTGAACCAACACCACCGCCAAACAGACCTAAAGAGGGAAAGTCTCCACCAATTCTATCGTTACCAGAAGTACCGTAACTGGCTGTTAACTTAAGGTTATTTACAAACTCAATATTTCTGAAAAAGTTTTCATCAGAAATTAACCAACCACCGGAAACCGCCCAGAAAGTTCCATATCTTTTATCTGAACCAAATCTGGATGAACCGTCTCTTCTTGCAGAGGCTTCAAACAGATACCTGTTTTTAAAGCGGTAATTTAATCGACCCAGGTATGATTCTAAAGCCCATGCAGACCGTGAAGCAAACGTTGTAGTGGGTGTTGAGCCGGAAGCAACGTTTGGTAAATTATCGCTTGCAAAGCCTGTAGCTGCCACCTGTATTGCATCAAAATCTGCATTTTCAATGCTATGCCCTGCTAAAGCACCAACAAAATGATCTCCAAAAGTATTTTCATAAGTAAGTGTATTAGTGCTAAGCCATTTCCTGTCTTGCTGTACAGTTCTTGAAGCAGCACCACCAGGAGAAAGCAAGTTAACGGTTCTTGTTCTTTCCTCAGTTTGAACATTATCGATACCCCAATCGCTTCTGAACTTAAGATTGTCTATCAGTTTGATTTCTGCAAATACATTTCCGATGCTGCGGTTTGATAAAAAGTCGTTTGTGTTTAATTCTTCAATAGCAATGATGTTTTGAATAAATCCGGTATTTACAAAATTGCCGTTTGCATCTCGAGGCTGTATATAAGGTAACTGCAAAGAAGACGAAGTAAGTGGGGCGAATGTATTGTTTTCTACACCAATACGATCGCTGGTAGTATTGGTAAGGCTAAAATTGGTACCCACCTTCACGCGTTTACTAATATCATGTTCAAGATTTATACGACCCGCCAAACGTTTAATATCGTTGCCTATTGTAAAACCAGACTCTGTATAATAGGTGCCTCCCAGATAAAACTTAGTACGCTCATTACCGCCGGCTGCAGACAATGAATAAGAGTTAACGCGACCATCTTGTACCACGGCTTTTTGCCAATCAAAATTTCCGGTTGGAAATGTAATAGCCGATAAACCTCTTGCAGCTCTGTAATCTATAACGAACTGTCTGAACTCATCTGCATTCATCATGTCTAAAAGATCTGTTGGGCGTGATACGCCGGTAAAATAATCAAAGTTGATTCTTGTTTTTTGATTATTAGAGCCTTTTCTTGTTTTAATAAGTACAACCCCGTTAGTACCCCTTGAACCATAGATGGCAACAGCTGCTGCATCTTTCAACACTGTCATTGATTCAATATCATTGGGGTTTAAATCAAGTAATGGGTTTAATCCGGAACCACCACCCTGTGCGGTTGAAAGTACCTGATCATTTAACGGAACTCCATCAACTACATACAAAGGTTGTGTGCCTCCCAGCAAAGAAGAGGAGCCGCGAATTTGTACATTAGGAGCACTGCCTAATAAACCAGAAGAGTTTACCATATTTACACCGGCAGCCTGCCCTTGTAATGCTTGTGTTGGGCTGATAATAGGCATATTTCTGAATGCATCAGATTTAATAACAGAAGCTGTTTGTGTTTTCAGTTTCTGTGTTTGCTGCCCATAACCCACAACAACAACTTCCTGCAAATCTTTATCTTCTCTTTTCAGTGATACATTAATAGAAGCTTGTGTACCAATTGAAACTTCATACGATTGTACACCAATACCAGAGAACACTAGTGTTCTTGCGCCGGAGGGTGCATTTAAAGTAAAAACACCACTTGCATCAGTAGTGGTTCCAACTGTAGTGCCTTTAACTGTAACAGAAATATTTGCCAATGCTGCTCCCGTTGCATCTGTTACTTTTCCGGTAATTGTTTTGGATTGTGCTATTAGTTGAAGTGAGGTTACTAATAGCAATAGATAAACAAAGAGTTTCCTCATAACATGATTAATTTAAAATTTAGCAATAACAACAAACAATGTAAACTGTTGAAGCGATCATTATAAGTAGAGTCTTTATTTTTTAAAATGCTGCACAAAAAATCCTAATAGTTTTTATTTATAGCCGAAGGCTATTTTAGTTGTCATGCATTTGTAATAAGTACCGCAACTTTTAATTTTAAATTATCATGAAGTAAAGGGCATAATAAAAAAGGGATTGTATTACTACAATCCCTTTGTAAAAAAATAAATTAATCAATTACAGCGGATTCTGTACCACTTTTGGATTTGCATTTAATTCTGCTCTCGGAATCAAAAACTCCCATGCTTTATCACCCGCAGGCATATCAAAAATATTAGCTAATGCTAAAGTATGATTTGAGCCATTACGATTTAAAGGTTGATTCAGACGTTTTAAATCTAAGAAACGAAATCCCTCACCCCATAATTCCACCCTTCTGTGTAACATAATTTCATCAATTAATGCCTGTCCGGTATTGGTTGATAAAACATATGAAGGGTTTCTGTTGCTTACCAAAGTAAACAATGCCGTACGTGCACCCGCTTCATCATTATTACGGGCTTTTGCTTCTGCTTCAATTAAATACATTTCTGCTGCACGCATATAAGGCACATCGCCTTGTGAAGTAGTTGATGGATTGCCCAGCAGTCTAAACTTCTGGGTCATGTAGGGTCTCCTAATACCGCCCGGAGGTACAATTGCTGCAGTGCTGCCTGTTTTATCCCAGCATTTAGATCTCACATCTGTTGCAGGCAAAACATCATAAATCAATCTATTAATTGATTTTGGATTGGTGCGGATATTGGTAGAGTTATAATTGCAAGACAGATAAGAATGAAATGCACCAAAGAAACCAGACTGGTCATCAATATGGTCAATACCCCACATCCACTCAGGGTTTGAATTGTAACCATCAGAAAAACCTTCCAGGTATAATGCATTTGACATTAAGCTAAAGCCGGCTCTTGCCGCAGCGGCTTCGGTTGCTGCTACTGCCCAGTTCTGTTGTGTTAATGCCACTCTTGCTTTAAGGCCTCTTACCACATTTACATTAAAATGAGAACGATTGGGGCGTGCTGTTGTAAGCAAAGGAATGGCAGCATCAATATCAGCATTAATCTGAGTATAAATTTTTTCAACAGTTTCTCTTGCTTGTGGCTCTACGGTTGGTGTTAGCATCAAAGGAACACCCAGTTGATTATTAGGTGCAGTAGCTTTATCGTAACGCTTACCAAATAATTGTACCAGGTTAAAATGGCAAAATGCACGGTAGGCCAACGCATTTCCTTTTATATAGTTTTTTTCTGCCTGTGGGCCCGATGCATTGTCAATATTGGCAATAATCAGGTTAGCATTTACCAGCAAACCATAATAGAAGCGGTATGCATAAGAAACCAATCCGCTATTTTCATTTCTATGAGAAAGCCATTTGTATTCGTTATTATACCAGCCATTACCAACGGCATTCATTACTAAATCTTCGCCCAGCATATCCATATAAATCATCATAGAAGGCTGGCCATAATCGCCCTGGGTTTCCCTGTTGTAAGTAGCTCTGTGTATGCCATTTAATACCAGTAAGGCATCAGATGTAGTGGTAAAAGCTGAAGCAGAAGCCACCGCATTGGTGGGCCTTGTTTCCAGATAATCTTTTTTGCAAGCACTAAAAAGAGTTAGCGCTGATATTGCTATAATTGAAAGTCTTTTCATTGTTTTCATTTTTAGAAAGTAATATTAATACCTGCAGAAACCACTCGTTGTGGAATAAATGCCTGGCTGGTTACACCAGTAAATGATTCCTCAACGTTCATACCCTTACGCTTGGTAAAAATTCTCAGGTTTTCTGCCGTTACTGCAAAACGCATTGCCTTTACATTCAGTTTAGAAATTACATTGGGTGAAAATGTATAACCAACCGACATGCTTCTGATATTAATAAATGAAGCATCTGTTAACCATCTGTCAGACGCAGCATTAGAAATACCTCTTTGTCCTGCATCCATTCTTGGTATAGAGGTAACATCACCTTGTTGCTTCCATGCTTTTAAAACATCTGCATGCACAGCAGCACCATAGTTGCCCGGATCCATTAAGCCGGCATAAGTAACATCGTATACTTTTCCGCCTTTCTGGAATGTGGTTAGTATGGTTAATTCAATTCCTTTATAAGTAAAGGTATTGGTTAAGCTTCCATAATAGTCTGGTATAGCAGAACCATTATAATGGAAGCGGCCATTATTCTGATTTGTGGTTACCGTATCTCCAGCTTTACGAATGCGGGTTCCTGCCAATGCGGGGTTGTCTGCACGGTATAAAGCGGCACCATCAGTGGGGTCTACTCCCTGCCACTCTCTCAACCAGTAATCATATAATGAATACCCAACTTTTAACTTCTTGGTACCAGAAATAATTTCATCCTGTGGCAGTTTAGTTATTTCATTTTTCAGCGATGTAATATTCAGATTTACATTCCAGGTAAACCCTTTTAACCTTACCACATCTGCATTCAGGTTTAACTCAATACCCTTGTTTTCCATAGCACCTATATTTCTTGTTTGAGAACCCACACCACTTGATAATGGCAGTGGCACATCAAACAACAGGTTATTAGAAACACGGCTGAAATACTCTATGGTACCGGTTATTCTGTTTTTTAATATTCCAAACTCCAAAGCCACATCTGCCTTTCTGTTTACTTCCCATTCAAGACCTAAATTACCTAATGAGCTTTGGATGATACCCGGCTCTAATGCGTTGTTAAAGCCCAATGAGAATAAAGGCTGGTAAGCATAAAAGCTGATACCGGCATTATTACCATTAGTACCATAAGAAGCTCTCAGTTTTAAGGTGCTGATTGTTTTACTGTTTGCCAGAAAATTCTCTTTATCTAATCTCCAGGCAAGGCCCACACCACCAAAATTACCCCAGCGGGTTGCCTTAGCAAAATTGCTGGCGCCATCGCGTCTGAAGTTTAAGCTAACAAAATACTTACTATCATAATCGTAGTTTAATCTTGAAAAGAAACCTTCTGTTCTTCTTTTATCTGTTACAGATGTACTGGAGCCTGGAACAGAGAAATTTACCAGATCGTAGTTACCAGATACAATTTGGTTGGTTCTGCTGGCACTGAAACTTTCATATGTTTCATCTACGTTCTCATGGCCAATCAAGGCATCAAAATTATGACGGTCGAATGATTTGGTGTAAGTAAGTAACTGGTTAAAAGTATACGCTGTATTTTTATCATTGCTTTTTGATAAGCTACCATTTGGCGCAGCGTCACCTACTAATTTATTACCAAAGCTTAAATCGTTCTGGTTGGTAATATCCACCGCTATATTAGCAGTAAACTTAAAGTCTTTTAAAAACTTTACTTCACCATAGGTTCTCACACTCCAGAAATTTCTTGTAAAGTTTTGCTGATTCAATTCCGTTTCAGCAGTAATATGTCGGCCACCGTAACTGCCACCTGGTCTATTGGGTAAACCTAATGCACTTAAGTTACCATAATCATATTGGCGGTTACCCAATGCATCCAGCAAATAGGCTCCTGCATTATTAGGGTCGTATGCATAAATAGGATAGATAGGACCAATACCACGTGTAAAGTTGAAAGGATTTACAAATGCAGTAGTTCCTGTGCTGGAAGCCTGGTTAGATTTTGTAAAAGTACCTCCCAGATTAAGGCCCGTTTTAAACCAACTGTTTATTTGGTTATTAATATTTAAACGGCCATTGATTCTTTTATAGTCAGAGCGAATGATATAACCCTTCTCTTCTAAATAGCCTAATGACATAAAATAGTCCATCTTATCCTGCCCACCAGAAACTGTAATATTCGCATCCTGGCGCTGACCTAAACGGCTGATGCTGTTTTCCCAATCCAAATCTTCTGGTTTGTAAATTAATTGTGCCGCCGGGTTTAATTTACCATCTGTACCCACTATAGCATTGTTAGCTACATTAAAAGGGTTGTATGCTAAAAGGCTACGAATGTCGTTTGTTGCCTGTTGGTTGGCAGTTGCTAATGGTAATGGGTTAGTGGCACGATATACCAGACTGTTTCTGTAAGCCTGCCACATTACCGGGTAATAATCAAAAGCACCTACCCTGTCATATTCAGGTATTGCCCTGTCTGTAACACCCCTGTTATACGTTAATGTTACCTGTGGTTTTGCACCTCTTTTACCTTTACGCGTAGTAATCATTACCACACCATTTGCTGCACGGTTACCATACAATGCCGTTGATGATGCATCTTTCAGCACCGTCATATCTTCAATATCATTGGCATTTAAATTGGCAATACTGCCAAAGTAGGGAACACCATCCACCACATATAACGGATCGTTACTGGCAGAAACAGAACCAAAGCCTCTGATTCTTACTGCTGGGGCAGCGCCTGGCTGACCAGAACCTGCATTGGTTTGCACACCCGGTGCAGCACCCACTAATGCAGTGGCAATATTAGTATTAGGGCGGGCAGAAATGTCTTCACCTTTTATTTTGTTAGAAGAACCGGTAAAAGATTTTTTCTTAACCGTACCATAAGCCACCACCACTACTTCATCCAGTTCTTTATCATCTGCTTTTAAACTGGTGTTAATGGTAGTTCTTGTTCCAATAGCAATTTCTTCAGCAGCATTACCAATTGAAGAAATTACCAATACTCTTGCCGTAGCCGGAACAGTAATGGAATATGTTCCGTCAGTTTTTGTGGTGGTACCAATTGAAGTACCTTTTACCAGAACCGATGCGTTGGCAATGGGTTTGCCTGCCGCATCTGTAACCGTTCCGGTAATTGTTTTTTGCTGGGCCATCAGCTGCATACTAAGCACTACTAACCCAAGCCATAACAGAAATCTTCTCATAGCGTTAATTTTAAATTTTAGGATGGCAAATATAATTTCATAGAGTCTATATTAACCAAAGTGCTGCGCCGCTCATAAATTATTTGAATGAATTATAACCACAGGTTGTAAACAAGAGATACAAGATAATTTTGGCACCAGCAGTTGTACCAAATGCAGCTTTTGTTGCGTCGCACACTTGTGCAATAAGTTGGTGTATGGTCAATAGTTAATGGTACACAACAATACCAATACCATTAACATAAACCATGGATCAATAACCGGCTTGCCTAACACAGCTAAAGCGGGGTGCCACTAAAATGTTTATTTGTATTGTGTGGTACAAGTGTGCGACGCAACGGCTGATGCTCATAGCTTCAAAGCTGGCAATCAAATTATTTTCTCTTTCGTGTAAAAGAAATGAGTAGTGCAGGCAGGAAAATTAAGTTAGTAAAAGTAGCTACCACCAGTGTAAGCGATGTAAGCCAGCCCAATGCCTGAGTGCCCCCAAAGCTGCTGAAACAAAATATTACAAAGCCCGCAATTAATACCAGCGATGTATATAAAATACTAATGCCGGTACTGTGTATGGTATCTATTACCAGTTGTTGCATTTGTTGTTCATTGCCCGTGTTTTCCTGCTTATAATTTACCAGGAAACGGATGGTAATATCTATTGCAATGCCCAGTGCCACACTAAACACCAATACCGTTGATGGCTTTAGCGGAACACCCACCCAACCCATTACACCTGCTGTTAAAACAAGGGGTATTAAATTGGGTATAAGAGAGCAAAGTAAAATTTTAAAAGAACGAAAGAGGTATAACATGCACAATGCTATTAAGGCAAAGGCCCATATTATACTTTCTTTAAGACCATTAATAATAAAAGCACTGCCTTCTAAAAAGGTAACGCTGCTTCCGGTAAATTCAACTTTATAATCAGCAGTATCAAAATAGTGTTGTGCTTTTTGCTCTAGTGTATTTAATAAAACAGGCAAATGCTTACTGCCAACATCTGCCATATTAATGCTTATTCTTGCCTTTTGCTTATCCTTATCCATAAAAGAAGTAAGCACTCTTGAAAAGTTATTGGGCGTGCCGGTACTATCTGGTTTTGCATTCAGGTATGCAGCTAAAAATGCAATATCAAAACTATTGGGCAAGCCGTAATTAGCACTATCGCCATCGTAATAAGCTTGTCTTGCAAACTTCAGCCCTTCCACCACAGATAGAGGCCTTGCCATTTCTGGTTGCTGTGCTATATAGGCCGATAAAGAATCTATATGTTCAAAAGTTTTCAACGGATTTTTTCTGAGGCCATTTTTTTGTTTAGTATCCACTACAATTTCTAATGGCATTACACCTTTAAAATGCTGCTCAAAAAATTTAAGGTCGGTATAGATTTTATCACTCTTTGGTAAATCATCCACAATAAAACCTTCAGACTTCAGCCTGAATATTCCGGCAAGGGCAACCAACAGAAATACAGTAGTTACTATATAAATAGTTTTACGGTGGTTTAATGCCCAGCGCTCCAGCTTATCTAAAATAGCGGTAAGCCATTTGTTTTCTAAATACTTTGTATGGCGGCTTTTAGGTTGTGGCAAATAACTTAATGCAGCAGGTATTAAAATAAAAGAAATAAAAAATATTACCATAATGCTGATGCCCGCCACCACTCCAAACTCTTGCAGTATAGCACTTTTGGTTAAAGCAAAAACGGCAAAACCAATAGCTGCGGCAATATTACAAAACAGGGTTACCACCCCCATTTTACTAATCATTTGTATCAGTGCTGTTTCTTTATTACCCGTTTCATTAAAACAGATATGGTATTTATTTAAAAAATAAATACAGTTGGGTATACCAATTACAACAATCAGTGGGGGTATCAACGCATTGAGTAATGAAATTTTATAACCCAGTAAATGCATGGCACCCACACCCCATATTACACTAATAATAACCACTCCTAAAGAAAGCAGCATACTGCTAAAGCTTCTGAAAAAAATGAGAATGATTATGGCAGAAAGTAATAAAGAACCTATCAGCAGCCAGTTCATTTCAAGTTTTATTCTGTCTGCCACCTGCGTACGTATTAAAGGTAGTCCACTGTAATGCATTGTTATACCCTGTTGCTGCTGAAACTGATCAGCCAACTGCAGAATATTGTTTACAACATTGGTACGCTCTTTTGAAGCCAGTACATCTTTATTAATACGTAACCCGGTAAGATATGTATGAGTGCTTTCATTATACAAAAGTCCTTTATAAAAAGGGAGGCTTTTAAAAATAGCAACACTACTGTCAAAATTAGTTGTATTACCAAATAAGGGTACTGCTTTTAATTTTTCTGTGGCGCTGTCTTTTACCAGATTAACAGCTGTGGCAATGCTTAAAACATCTTCTACTGCTTTTACACTTTTTAGTTCTTTACATAATTGTGTGTAAGAAGTAAAAAAAGTGGGTGTAAAAAACTGATTGCTGGTAAAACCAATAACCAGCAGGTTGCCGTCTTCTCCAAACTGTTGTTTAAAATTCTGAAAAGACTGATACTTTGGGTTATCTGTTGGGATGGCTCTTGAAAATTCATAACTCAACTTTACTTGTGCAGCCTGCCAACCCATAAAAATTGTGCCGGCAATAATTACAAGGCTTAGCACCAACTTATTTTTCAGTACAAATTTTGCCAATTGCTGCCACATGTATTTATAAATTTTCCTGCAAAGAAAATCTAATTTTTTGGCTTACCCTGTTTTTTTTGATTGCTTCAAACGGGCAGGCAGGGGTTGTTAAACCAGCATGTACCAAACTATAAGCAGCCATTGGATACGATGTAAAATCGGGATTGTTAATGGTACGATTTGGAATAAGAAAGGTATCTGGTGGCAGGTAAAAGTTTTATAGCTTAACCCATATGCCCATTTTTGTGCCGTAGTTGAAGTGTGCGACGCAAGAATGCTTAATTATTTGTACTGCCGCTGGCAAACAACAAAAAGCCCCGCATAAAGCGGGGCTCTTGTTATAATAATAGATGCTATTATAATTTTTGCAACTTAAGGTTATAATCACCCCAGTTTGCACCACCAGTATGATTTAAACGCAAGATGATGGCACCAGTACAAGAAAACACCCAGTTGTTGGTACCTACCGTCTTTACTTTGATGTTGTTATCAAAGCCTGCATAGCTACCATAAACCTGTGAAGCTACGGAAGCTGCACCAGTAGTTGCTGTAATGGTTACTTTCCATGGTTGTCCGCCAAAGCCACCTAAAGCAGGGGCAGGATAAACATTCACCATAGTAATTTCATTGGCAGCAGGGCCACTATTTACTTGTAATACTTCGCCAACACTATAATCACCCCAGCCATCTTCCACAACTCTGAAGTTGCCGCCAAAGCCAGTGCCATTAAATGGACATACGACTACAGCAGATATGGTTAAAGCCATATTATAGTTAGTATTACCAGAAAACTCACCGTTGGTGTTTACAACATCAAAAGTGCGGCCGTCTTTGGTAATAATCTGGTTATACAGAGTATAAGTAGCACCAGTTTCTAAACCAGTTACAGGAATACCCAAAGCAGCAGCCATTTCAGTTGCTTTCACATCAACGGTAAGATCTCCGCTATAGGTATACTCCTTAATTTTCTTCCAGTTAGCTTTTGTTAAAGAGGTAGTGCCCTTTGTAACATAAACTATTATTTTATCAATAGGTGAACCTAATTCTCTCAGCACATAATTGGCTGAAGTTGTATTAAGATTGCCGTAGTCAATAATTGTGTTATTATTTTTAACAAGGGTTACATATGAGCCAATACCCAGTGCTTTATAATCCTGGATAACTTCTCCTTTTTTACACCCAATGCTAAAAAGCACCACAACAGACAATAACGATACTAATATTTTTTGCATTGCTTTATGATTTAAAGTTTATTGTAAATCGCTGGGGTTAGTATCCCAGAATACTTTTGTGGTTACCCCAGGTTTTTGTGTTGCGTTTAAATTACGGTTAACAAAAACTGAAGGATAATACATAGAACGGGCATACTTACCTGGATCAGTAACTTTAGTTAACTGCATGCCAGAAGGGTAGCTGGTTCTGCGATAGTTATTCCATGCTTCCATACCATTACCCCATAATGCTATGTAGTATTCTTTCATAACTACATTCAGCTTAGCATCTGCAGTAGTGGCTGCATCATAAAGGGCTAACACCTTATTTACGTAGTTATTAATTTTAGTTGCATCAGGAACAAAAGTTGCTGTAGGAGTAACACCTACAGTTGCAGGGAAACTGGTAACTTTTGTGATTGACTTACGAACACCACTTTCTAATAAAGCACGGGCATCACCGGCACTTGATAATTTCAATATTGCTTCTGCTTTTAAGAAATCTGTAAATGAAGATTGCCAGATGGGTTGAATACCAGCGCCGCGACCTCCTAATTCTAATGCAATAGTTGTACCCTGATTTTCGTCAAACTGTCCACCTGCTGGATAAATACCCCATGTTGTACGTAAGTTGCCATCGGGTGGAATACCACTATCATCACCATGATCTCTTCCCCAGAAACCAGCAAGCAATAAGCAAAATGGCATACCGGGAGGGAAATGAGCCGGATAAGGAGATACTGAACAAGATGAAGAGTTTTGGTTTACATCAGAATAGTTAATACGCTGACGATAGAAATAATAACGAGTTCTTGGATCACTCTGATCAGCTGCAGCGTTATTGCTGAAATTACCTTTCTCCTGAACCATGCTCCACATAAACCAGGTACCCATATAATCTCCGGCACTGCGGGCTGCGGTATAGTTACCATTGTAACGTGGGTGGCGAGAGTTGGGGTTAGCCAGTTTGTTTGAATATTTAAACTCAAAATCACTAGCAGTTGCATTTATCAGATCGTTCTCTGTTAATAAAGCGTCGATTTTGGCTTTAGCTCCTGCCTGATCAACCAGACGAGTATTCATTAAAGCACGCAGCTTTAAAGTTTTAGCTAATGTGCGCCATCTTGCTGCACCTGTTGCGTTAGAAGCCCCAAAGAACAAGTCTTGAGTACCAGGGTAAGAACCTGGGGTTTTACCCAGATCAACAATGGCTTCATCCAATAAAGCAAGGGCTGCTGCATATACAACATTGCCTTTGTCTGCCTTAGGGTTAAGATTGGCTGAACCAAGGTTGGCTTCTGTTCCAGGAACATCCCCAAAAATGTCAACCATTGTCATTAAAACATAGGCTTTCATTATTTTGGCCATACCAACGTTTACATATTTTTTTTGCTGATCAGCAATTGGTATTAACGCATTGGCGTGTTTTAACACTCCTGTATATGCAGTTGACCATAGGCCATCAAAACTCTGTGGTGTATAACCATTCTGGTAACTTGGGCCATAAAAAACAACCTGACGGGTTAATTGCATACCATAATCAGAAGTTGCATTGAAGAAACCGGCAAAAGATAATTGTGCCTGATTCAGATATAAATCTGCACTGGCGGCAGAAACGCTGGGAGTATTAGGATTGTCAAGCATTGTATCAAACTTCTTACAAGACACTCCTAATGCAGCGATGGCCAGTGAGCTTATTATTAATTTTTTCAATTTCATTTTTCTGTGTTTTTACGATTAGAAAGTAGCTCTTAAACTGATACCTATTCTACGTGAAGTTGGACCAGATAAGTATTCCAAACCATTCACATTACTAACACCTAAACTTGAAGTTTCAGGATCGAAATTTACATATTTAGGGAAGTTAGGAGCATTGTACCATAAGTTTTGACCAGATACAGTTAATGAGATACCACCAAATGGTGTTTTGTTCAAAACAGCGGTTGGCAGATTATAAGAAATTGAAGCCTCACGAAGACGCACGTTAGTAGCATCGTAAGTAATCAAATCCTGCATACCAAAGAAACCACTCAGGTTATTGAAATACGCACGGCTGGCGCTTATTTGAACATCGTTTGGAGTTCCGTCGGCTTTAACACCTGGGAGTATAAATGGTAAAGTACGGTCGAACTCGGTATCTTTTGAAAGGCCGCGGCCTACAGTAGAACCGGCTGTATAAGATAACATGTCTCCGCCTTGTGTCCAATCCCATTGCATACGGAAAGAGAAACCTTTCCAGCTTAAAGTACTGATACCAGTTAATTTAAAGTCTGGGTTAGGATCTCCGATGATACCAATTCCTGTTGATGAAATATAATCACCATTACTATTGGTTAAACGGGCACCGGTTTTAGTGTCTTTTTGAGTATAATTAGCTTGTATTACACCAAGAGGCTGGCCATTCATTGCAAATAGACCTTCATTAGAGAAACCAGCAATTACAATCTGCTTGATATCATCTGGCAGATTTGAAACTTTATTACGGTTTCTTGTGAAGTTGGCATCTAATTGCCATTTCCAGTCTTTGTTTCTAACAACAGTGTAGCCTAAAGCTAATTCTATACCTTTATTAGATACAGAACCGGCATTAATAGCTGTAACTGTAAAACCAGAAGAAGGATCGATATCTCTATCTAATATCTGATCTTTAGAAACTCTTGAGTAGTAAGTTACATCCAAGCTTAATCTATTATCTATAAAGCGGCCTTCAACACCAAATTCAGCTTCGCTCAATAACTCTGGCTTTAAGTCTGGGTTAGGTAAACGGTTACTGATACTGTTAGAATTAATTACTGTACCTACTCTGTCAACAAAAACGTTTGTATTAATATTTAATACCGGACGTGTTTGATATGGAGTACCAAAGTTTGCACTGGTTGCATAACCGGCACGTAATTTCAGATAGTTAATCATTTTGCTGTTCTGTAAAGATGCAATTACAGAAGTTGGAATAAATGAAGCACTTACACTGGGGTAAAATAATGAACGATTTGCTTTTTCCAAATTTGAAGTCCAGCTATTACGTCCACCTGCTGTTAAGTATAAATAACCTTTGTAATCAAAAGTAGCTTGGGCAAAAGCACCAATTGATTGTGTTCTTGACTTAAAGTCAATGGCACCACCACCTTCATCAAAGTTGTCGTGAACAATGAAATTGTCATGATCAAATAAGCCATAAACCAGCTGCTGAGTACTTCTCTGGCCAATCTGATCATACATTCTTTCCTGAGAGTTAATACCACCTGTTACATCAAAACGTAAGTCTGAAGTAAGATCTGTATTAAAATTAGCAACCAATGAATGATCCCATATTGTGTTACGGCCAGTTATAGTACGATGCATACCTAAAGTATAATCTGTGCCACCCACAACACCACCTTTATTCTGAGAGAAATAGTTATAATCCGTATAGTTATCTAAACCCAAACGATATAAGATGTTCAGATTTTTTAAGATATCATACTTCAAAGACATGCTTCCGTATAAGCGGTTAATTTTTTGACCAAAGAAGGAGTTATTAACTGTCCAAAGAGGGTGTTGAATATCATTACTCGGTCTGTAATAAACTGAAGATTTATCCAGCGGATTTTCGTAAGGCAGTCCCTGAATATCTACAGCAATTGGGGTATACAACAGGTTACCAAAAACAGAAGATACACTTGGGTTACTACCAAAACTGGTAGAAGTTGGCGGAGATTTGAAATCTGTAATAGCGTAGTTAAAGGTACCAGTGAAGGTAAAGTTGTTACTCAGTTTTGCAGAACCACCCATACCAAAAGTATTTTTAATCAGGCGGTTTCCTGGAGTAAAGCCTTCATCATCCATATAGCTATAGTTAGCATTAAAGGTTGTGTTGGTACCAGAACCAGAAACGTTTACTGAAGAGTTGCGTATTAAACCAGTACGGAAAAAGTTCTTTACACTTTGTTTTGGAGAGTAGTCTATTGTTTTACCAACAAATTCAGGGAAAGCAGCATTTAATGCAGCTCTGTCATAAGGGTGGGCCACCTGAGCTGGGGGATTTGTAAACTTAGCACCCCAGTTACTGAAGAAGGCAAAACCTAAACTCTGATCAAAACCACCACCATAAGATTGCTGGTAATCTGGCAGGTTAGCTACCTGATTCATAAACACGGATTGTTGTGCAGAGATCTCCAATTTTTTATTAGTTCTTTTACCACTACCATTTTTTGTAGTAACCAAAACCACACCATTTCTACCTAATTCACCATATAATACTGTAGCGCTGATACCTTTTAACACACTGATATTTTCAATGTTGTTGGGATCTAAATCTAAGAAACGGCTTGAAGTAGTATTACCTCTTGTAAAATCAGCCTGAGCATTGGTAGATGCGTCAAAAGGCACACCATCCACAATAAACAGCGGCGTAGAACTACCGGTAATTGTACTTACACCACGAATAGTAATGTTAGTACCGCTACCAGAAATACCACTGGCATTTAAAATGTTAACACCAGGAGCTTTACCGTTCAATAAACGAACCGCATCTCCATCGGGTCTTAATTCTAAATCTTTTTTGTCTACAGTTGCAACTGCATAACCCAAGGCTTTCTTTTCTTTCTTAATACCTAAGGCCGTTACAACCACCTCGTTTAAAGCGGCATTACCACTTTTCAACGATACAGCAACAGCAGCAGAATTAACTACCACTTCCTGTTTGTCAAATCCAATTGAGGTAATTACAAGGGTTGCTCCTTGTTTTGTAACTAATTTAAAAATACCGTTTGCGTCGGTAGCGGTTCCTTTGCGTGAACCTTTTTCCTGAACGGATGCACCTGAAACCGGGTTTCCTTTATCATCTGTAACCCGACCAGACACTTCCAAGCTCTGAGCCACGGCAAATTGCACAAGCAATACCATGCCCATTAGCAGGCTTACAAGTTTTCTCATGTCATTTTGGTTTTTGTTAGATAATCCAGCTTTAAAAGTATGTTAATTTGGTTTAACAGCAAAAATGAATGACAAAAAATGTTTTGGTGATGCTGCACGGTAATTAAGAAAACAAAAAAAGAGGGCTGAAGCCCTCTTTTTATTGACTATCATCAAAATTTAATTCCTTCTGCTTCCGTTCATATAAATTAAAATATACTGTACCAGCGTGGCAACAGATGCCAAAGCAGCCACCACATAAGTCAAAGCCGCCCACTTCAGCGCATCCTTAGACTTTGGATATTCTTCCGTTGTAGTAATATTGGTTCTGTTTAACCAGGCCAAAGCCCTTTTACTTGCATCAAATTCAACGGGTAACGTAATCAGTGAGAATAATGTAGTTAATCCAAATAGTACGATTCCGGCCAAAAGCAGCTGTGGAAACCTGTTTATCATCAATACGCCTCCCAAAAGTATCCATTGCACAATACCTGAACTAAATTGTACTACCGGAACCAACCGGCTTCTCATCATAAGCCATTGATAAGCAGCAGCATGTTGAACAGCATGGCCACATTCATGGGCTGCAACCGCAGCAGCTGCCACATTTACACCATTGTAAACATCGGGACTAAGATTTACGGTTTTATTAGCCGGGTTATAGTGGTCAGACAAAAAGCCTTGCGACTCCATGACCTTAACATCATAAATCCCATTCTCTCTCAGCATTTTCTCTGCAATTTCTTTGCCCGATAAACCACTACGCAAAGGAGATTTACTGTATGCTTTGAACTTAGATCTAAGTACAAAAGAAACCAGCATACTAATCCCCAAAAAAATGATGGAAACAAACATTACTGATGGTGTCATGGTCTTAAAATTTTATTTATAATAGGTACATCAAACAAGCTACCAGAACACAAAAAATGTGATTTAAGGGTCGTTTTGGCATTAAAAAGAATCTCAACCACTTGCAACTGACATTTTTTCTTTACCTGTTAGTTTTATAAGCGTTTTTAAGGGTTTTAAATATTGAAAATCAATTTTTTAAACTCAAAAAAACAATTCATCATTACTAAGTATGTATAGCCGAAAAAGTTATACACAGCCACAAAAAATAATTTTGTAGTGTGGCGCCAATTTGTAATTTAGTGGCAGAATTTAATGGGTTAGTAAGTAAAAGGTCAGCAGCAATGCTGGCCTTTTTACTTTCATTAATTTGGCCATTTAATTTTTATACTTACTACACCAATTTGCTTCATTTTTTTATCAGGGTATTACATACAAATTACACATTCTTCTTTTACAATTTACATCGTAACCTTTAATTCGTTTTTTATCACTTCTAATTTCTTCCTTCCCACTATCTTTAATTTATGAGCAAAGTAAAGACAGCATTTTTTTGTCAGAATTGCGGATATGAAAGTACTAAGTGGGTTGGTAAATGCCCTTCATGCGGAGAGTGGAATACTTTCACTGAAGAAATTATTCAAAAAGAAACTTCAAAGAGTAGCAGTGCAGACTGGAAAGATCATGCTGAAAGTAATGCAGGAAAAACATTACAATTAAGCGAGATAACGAGCAGTGAAGAAAAAAGAATTGTTACTGAAGATGCAGAACTTAACAGGGTGCTGGGCGGCGGCATTGTTCCGGGCAGTATTGTTTTAATTGCCGGAGAACCCGGTATCGGAAAATCCACCCTCTTTCTGCAGAATGGATTGTTATTAAAAGACATTACTACTTTGTATGTTAGTGGCGAGGAAAGCGCACAGCAAATAAAAATGCGAGCCAACCGGCTCAACGCAGATAATAAAAATTTCTTCCTCCTTACAGAAACCAATACACAAACCATTTTTAAAGAAATAAAAAAACTTTCACCACAACTGGTTATTATAGATTCTATACAAACCTTACAAACCCCGTATATTGAATCATCACCAGGCAGTATTTCTCAAATAAGAGAATGCGCAGCAGAGCTGCAACGTTTTGCCAAAGAAACCAACACACCGGTTTTTTTAATTGGGCATATAACTAAAGATGGCAACATTGCCGGCCCAAAAATTTTAGAACACATGGTAGATACCGTACTGCAGTTTGAAGGCGACCGGCACTATGCATACAGAATACTACGCACTGTTAAAAACCGCTTTGGCAGTACTGCAGAATTAGGTATTTATGAAATGACAGAAGCCGGTATGAGAGGCGTTAATAACCCCAGCGAAATTTTAATTACACAAAAAGAAGATGTACTCAGCGGCATTTCTATTGCTGCCACTATTGAAGGTATGCGACCATTGCTGATTGAAGTACAAGCCCTGGTAACACAATCTGTTTATGGCACCCCGCAACGCACCGTAAGCGGGTTTGATTTAAGAAGACTGCAGCTTTTATTAGCCGTGCTTGAAAAAAGAGGCGGATTTCATTTTGGTATGAAAGATGTTTTCTTAAATATCGCCGGCGGGTTAAAAGTAGAAGATCCCTCCATTGATCTGGCAGTACTATGTTCATTGCTCAGCTCTTATGAAGACACTGCATTACCCATGAATATTTGTTTTGCCGGTGAAGTAGGTTTGAGCGGTGAAATAAGAGCCGTTAACCGGATAGAACAACGCATTGCCGAAGCCGAAAAATTAGGGTTTGAGAAAATAATTCTATCTCGTTACAACCAAAAAGGCTTAAGTAAACAAAGTTTTAATATTGAAGTAATACCCGTTGGAAAAGTAGAAGAAGTATATGCTTTGCTATTTTAATGGGGTAACCAGCGGTATCTTTTCATAGCAACACCGTTGCCACGCTCGTTTCAACGGTTGGTTATAAATGAGGCCTTAAAGCCGTAAAATTTTATACCTGTTATGGCACTTGTTAAAAATTGGGCAAACGGTTTAATGCAACTCTTTTTTCCGCATACCTGCGCAGCATGCGGCAGCGATGTACTGAATGAAGAATCAGCTCTTTGTATGCAGTGCCTGCATCAATTACCAGTTACCAACTTTAACCAGCACGCCAACAACCCGGTAGAAAAAATTTTTTGGGGTAAACTACCCATAACAGCTGCTACCAGTTATTGCCATTTTACCAAGCAATCGCTTATTCAGAATATTTTGCACCAGGCCAAATACAAAAACAACCAGCAGGCAGCTATATTTATGGGCAACCTTTTAGGCAATAGCCTGCAGCAAAGCAACCGCTTCAATACCATTGATGCAATTGTACCGCTTCCTTTATTTGCCGCCAGGTTAAAGAAAAGAGGGTATAATCAGGCGGCGCTCATTGCACGGGGTATTGCTGCACAAACCGGTAAACCCGTAATTGAAACAGCTGTTACCCGTTTGTCTGCCACAGAAACACAAACCCATAAAAACAGGGTGGAGCGCTGGCAAAATATGCAGGGCCGTTTTATGGTTACCAATGCCGCTGTGCTAGAAAACAAACATGTTTTATTGGTGGATGATGTGGTTACTACCGGCGCCACTTTAGAAGCTTGCGGTCAGGAGTTGTTAACTATTAAGGGCACCCAATTAAGTATAGCCACTGTTGCTTACACCGTTTAATTTTTGGGTTTAAACGAATTGCAGCAGCAAAACAGCATACTTTAAAATTGCTGAATAATATTACTGTTGTTGCAGTGTGCGACGCAACGATGTTGCCACCATCACTACTGCTGGTTACCAACCAAAAAAGATAGCAAATCGTAATGCCTATTGTTAGTATTTTTACAAATAATGAAATCTTTAGTTTATAGTTTTCTGTTACTGGTTTTGTTTTTTACTGCCTGTAAAAAAGAAACGTTTATTACCAGCCCGGATGCACGCATTACTATTTCTGCCGATACTTTGCATTTTGATACTGTTTTTACCAGCACAGGTTCTGTAACGCAGGCATTTAAAATTATTAATGAAAATAACCAGCAACTGCGTTTAAACAGTGTTACGCTTAAGGGTGGTAACAGCTCTGCTTTTAAAATTAATGCAGATGGCACACCCGGGCCTGCTATTAATAATATAGAAATTGGTGCTAATGACAGTATCTATGTTTTTGTAAACGCTCGTATTAACCCCAACGCAGGCAACCTGCCTTTTGTGGTGCAAGACAGTATTGAAATTACTTTTAATGGCAATAGTCGTTTAGTGCAGCTGGAAGCGTGGGGACAGAATGCCAATTTTTTAAGGAATCAGAAAATTACCGGAAACGTTACCTGGAACAGCCCCCTGCCCTACGTTATTTTAGGAGGCTTACAAATAGATACCACCGCCACGCTTACTATTGAAAAGGGTTCGCGAATTTACTTACATGCAGATGCCCCCATTTTGGTAGATGGCAGCTTAAAAGTAAATGGAGAAAAACAAGACAGTGCCCGCGTTTACTTTCAGGGAGACAGGCTGGATGAACCTTATAAAAATTTTCCGGGCGCATGGCCGGGCATTTATTTCAGGGGAAGGAGTAAAGATAATGTGCTGCAATACGCCGTTATAAAAAATGCGTACCAGGCATTGGTGGCAGAGCAACCTGCAGTTACTATCAACCCCAAGCTTACCATTAAACAATGTATTATTGATAATACCTACGGGGCTGCCATATACGGTGTGCGCACCAGCATAACTGCAGAAAATTGTTTAATAAGCAATGCAGCCGCAGAAAAAAACCAGGGCAGTAACCTGTTTTTAGTATACGGCGGCACTTATAACTTCAGGCATTGCACGGTGGTTAGTTACAGCAATACTTATATACCACATGTAAACCCGGTTACAACCATTGCCAATTATGTGCAACCACAACCCGGTAGTTTTTTAACGGCCGATTTAACGGCAAATTTTACCAACTGCATTTTTTGGGGCGAAAACGGACCCGTTGATGATGAAGTGGTAGCTTTTAAACAAGGCTCCGGTATTTATTCAGTAAATTTTACCAATTGTTTGTGGAAGGTAAAAACCACTCCGGCCAATAGTACTATTGTGGCAACCCTCAATAACCAAACTCCGTTATTTGATAGTGTGGATGTGGCAAAACGTTTTTTCAATTTTCGGCTAAAGGATGGTTCACCCGCAATTAATAAAGGTATTAACACCGGCCTGTTAACCGACCTAGATGGCAATAACCGGGCCGTAGGTTTACCCGATATGGGTTGTTACGAAAAACAATAGCGCCACTCATCATTCTTATGCCAAAACCAACAATTTGTTTATAAACTTTGTTATTCATTAAAATAAAACATTACTATATGCGTATTGCTATTTTACTGATTGGTCTTTTAGCGGCCACTAATTTGTACGATTTTAAAGTAACCGGCTTGGATGGCAAACCCATTGATTTTGCTAAATACAAAGGCAAAAAAATTCTGATAGTGAACACCGCTTCTCAGTGTGGTTATACCCCGCAGTATGCCGACTTACAAAAACTGCACGAAGCCTATAAAGATAAAATTGTGGTAATTGGTTTTCCGGCCAACAACTTTGGCGGTCAGGAACCCGGTAGCAACGGCGAGATAAAAGAGTTTTGCAAAAAGAATTATGGAGTAACTTTTACCATGGCAGAAAAAGTATCTGTAAAGGGAGAAGACATCCATCCCTTATTTAAATACCTTACTGAAGAAGCCAAAAAAATGGGCGTGGAAGACCCTATTAAATGGAACTTTACTAAGTTTTTGATTGATGAAAACGGCAAACTAATAGCTGTTTTTAACAGCAAAGTAAAACCCATGAGCGAGGATATTACCAAGCATCTGAACTAAAAAAAGACATCTTATACAAAAAGGGCTATCAATAATTGATAGCCCTTTTTTATTTCGTCGGGCAAATCAATACCCTCATCGAAACTAAGTGCAGCGTGGTCGAATAAAATTTCAGAATCCGCTGTTCTGGTAGATATTTACATCATCAAATGCACCTGGACAGTAATTTGATAAACAAAATGAGGTTGTATATCCCAGTCAATCAAAAAAAAGATTGGACTCCCTTTTAAAACCAAACCCAAACCGTAATTAGTATTCAGGTTTTATAGACTCCAGCTTTCTCAAAACTAACCGCCCCGTTAAGTATCCGGGGCGGTTTTTTTATGCCCTTTATTTTAAAATTCACTAGCCTGCTCTTATCAAAATTCATTCGTCTAAAAAAAATGGCCATTTATCGAAGCATTGACACAGATCAGCGAATAAAGTTCCGCTATCGCTGTTTGCATTACATCTTTACACCATCAAATGCACCTGGACAGTAATTTGATATTAAAATTTGAGGTTGACAATCTATCGTCAAAACAAGAAAGTTGGTCAAACAAAACATTTAAATAGTTCTAATCCGTACTCTAACGTTTAAGGTTTATTTGCCCGGTTTTTAAAACAAAGAGCCGCCCCGCTACAAACAGGGCGGTTTTTTATTTGCGGCCACAACCAATAATGTTTTTATTTTGCGGCCATGTTATTTTCTAATGTAATAGGGCAGCAAGAAGTAAAACAGCACCTGGTAGAAATGGTAATGCACAACCGTTTAAGCCATGCCCTGTTATTTTTGGGTAAAGAAGGCAGCGGCGCCCTGCCCCTTGCCTTAGCCTTTGCCAACTTTGTATGCTTAAACCCCACCGATAAAAAAGCACCCGAGCCATCAGCGTCTTTATTTGGCGAGGCCTTACCTGCAAATACACCAACAACCATTACCAATGCACAAGATGCAGATGCCTGGATGCTGCAACAGCCCGGCTACAGCAAAACCAGCCAAATGGTACACCCCGATGTGCATTATGCTTACCCGGTAATAACAAAAAAAACGGGCGATAAACCAATAAGCACACACTTTGTGGCCGAGTGGCGGGAGTTTGTAAAACAATTTGCCTACGGCAATAGCTTTGATTGGTTACAGTTTATTGGTGCCGATAATAAGCAAGGCAATATAACCGCCGCCGAGTGTAATGATATTATAAGAAAGCTAAGCCTGAAGAGTTTTGAAAGCCCTAATAAAATACTCGTTCTTTGGATGCCAGAATACCTGGAAAAAGAAGGCAACAAGCTGCTAAAAATTATAGAAGAGCCCCCCGCCAATACTTTATTTATATTGGTAGCAGAAAGCGAGTCGCAAATTTTGCCCACTATATTAAGCCGCTGCCAGTTGGTTAAAATACCCGCATTAGAAAACAATGCCATTGCCACAGCATTACAGCAAAGGGCTAATTTAAGCCCGGCACAGGCGCAGCAAATTGCTGGCATTGCAGAAGGTAACTACCGCGAGGCATTGCAGCTAATACAACATGCCGAAGAAGACTGGCAAAACCTGCTGCGGGAATGGCTAAATGCCCTGTTAAAAACCGGCCCCGCCGCACAGGTAAAATGGATAGAAGAAATAGCCAAACAGGGCCGCGAAAAACAAAAGCAGTTTTTACGCTACTTTAACCACCTGTTGCAACAAAGCATACGCCTGCGGGTAATGAACACCCAACTGCAAATGCTGGATAATGAACGGGATTTTGCCCAGCGCCTTAACAAACTAGCCACCATAGAACAGCAACAGGCAATAATAGAAGAGCTGGATAAGGCCGCCTACTACATAGAGCGTAACGCCAACGCCAAAATGCTCTTTCATGCACTTAGTATTAAACTATACCACATCATTGCCAATAAAGCCTTAATTTTGATAAATTGACGTGTTAGCAAACGTGTGTTTAGATATTTTAGGTGAGTAAACAAGGTAGCCGGCAGCAGTAATACTATGCAGCATCGTTGTGTCACTCACTTGTACAGTAACCACTTAACTGAACTTTTTTTTATGCAATCATTTGCATATTCTTATACCAGCTGTTATACAATAAACATGGCCAGCCCCAAGGCAGCGTGTTTACAGCCAAAGCCATAAAAAGTTCAATACAGTTACCCCGGGTACAAGTGTGCGACGCAAGTAAAGCCCCATAGTTATTCAAAAGCCGGCAACATAATTACACCTTACTAATTAATAAATTTATTATTCTAATTTAATTACTATGGGTTGTGGAAGCTGTGGCACGGGTAAACCAAACGGTTGCAAAAGCAATGGCGGTTGCAGTACCGGTGGTTGTAACCGTTTAAATGTGCACGATTGGTTGGTGAACATTCCCTTTGCCGACCCCGATGCTGCCTGTAAAGTGATAGAAGTAAGTTTTAACAAAGGAAGCCGCAAAGATTTCTTTTTAAACAATACCCTGCAATTGCTTGAAAAAGGCGAGTATGTAACTGTTGAAGGAGTAAGCGGGTTTGATTTGGGCGAGGTTTCTTTAACCGGAGAACTGGTACGCCTGCAATTAAAAAAACGGGAAGCCAATGAGTTTAACCCGGAAATGAAAAAAGTATTGCGCCGCTCTAACGACCGAGACCTGGATACCTGGCGCCATAATAAAGCCCGCGAGAAAGATGCATTAATACGTGCAAGAGCCATTAGTAAGCAGCTAAAACTGAACATGAAGATTAGCGAAGTGGAAATGCAGGCAGATGGCAGAAAAGCCACCTTCTTTTATATAGCAGATGACCGTGTAGATTTTAGAGAACTGATTAAAGTATATGCCAGCGAATTTAAAGTGAAGGTGGAAATGCGCCAGATTGGTGCCCGCCAGGAAGCGGCTAAAGTAGGCGGCATTGGCAGCTGTGGCAGAGAACTATGCTGCAGCACCTGGCTGAGCGATTTTAAAAGCGTAAACACCACGGCGGCCCGTTACCAGAATCTTTCAATCAATCAAACCAAATTAAGTGGCCAGTGTGGGCGTTTAAAATGCTGCTTAAATTATGAGCTGGATACGTACCTGGATGCATTGCAGCATTTTCCGGACAATGCAGATAATTTACAGGTGGCCCGTGGCAATGCTTTTTTAATTAAGAAAGATATTTTTAAAAATCTGATGTGGTATGTGCTGCCCGACAGTAATAAGCAATACCCGCTAACCATAGAAAGAGTTAGAAAAATAAAACAATTGAATGCACAGGGCGTGGTGCCAGAAGAATTGGAGCCGGTAGAAGTTAGCACCAATAAAGCCAAAGAAGAAAACGAAACTGGCTTTGTGGAGTTAGTGGGGCAGATTAGTTTGAAATCTTTAGAAAAAAACGACCGTAGAAAAAAACAGCAGCAAGGCCCGCATAACCGCGGCAATAACCGTGGCCCGCAACAACAAGGTGGCGGACAACAACAAAACCGGCCCGGTAATAATGGCCCGGGTAACCAGCAGCAACAACCCCCGCAACAACGCGGAGACAGAAGACCTGATAACAATCGCGGTCCGCAACAAAGACCGCCTTTTAAAGGGCCACGCAAATAGTTAAATATTTATGACTTTATAAAAAATCCGTTTGTTACGCAAACGGATTTTTTAATTTTAATACAGTAAGCCTGATGGCTTGTTATGAAAAGAATACTAATGAAAATAAGTTTAGTTACCGGCATTGTGTTAGTGCTATGGCTGGTATTTGCCCAAAGTTGTATGACGTTTAGAAAAGCAGATACAGAAGCTGTGGCGCAATTTAAAAAAGCTGGTGTTTCTGTTGTTTTTAATACCATTACTGTTAACGGTCGCCAACTGCATTATGCCCAAACCGGCGATAGTAATTTACCTACCATTGTTTTTGTACATGGCACACCGGGCAGTTGGGATGCTTTTGAAGGTTATTTAAAAGATACTGAACTGTTACAAAAGTTCAGGCTGATTGCTATTGACCGGCCGGGCTTTGGCCATAGTGACTTTGGGCATGCTTTAAACCTTGCCCAGCAATCGCTGGTAATAAGCCCACTGTTTGATTATATAAAAAACGGTCAGCCTGTTTACCTGGTGGGCCATTCTTTGGGCGGACCTATGATATGCCGCCTGGCAGCAGATAACCCCAAGCTTTTTGCAGGCCTTGTAATTTTAGCCGGCTCTCAGGACCCTGCAGCTGAGAAACCAGAAAAATGGAGGCCTGTTTTGTATAAAACGCCGCTTAAATATTTTGTACCCGGTGCGCTGCGCCCTTCTAATGAAGAACTCTGGTATTTAAAAAAAGACCTGGCAGACCTTAGCAACGATCTTGCTAAAATTACATGCCCTGTTTTTTTATTGCATGGCACAAAGGATGTGCTGGTGCCATTCAGCAATCTGGCTTATACAGAAAGCAAACTGGTAAATGCTTCAAAAAAAGAACGCATTGTTTTTGAAAACGAAAATCATTTTATACCCTGGACAAGGTTTAAAGAAATAAAGACCTTGCTTTTAAACCTCAATTAACAGCATAATTAGTTTTAATAGCAGCTTTAAACAATAAGCCCCGCTAATTTAGCGGGGCTTATTGTTTATTATTATTACTCTATTATAAGCTCATCATTTCTTTAAATTTCACCGTTTGCCTGCGGCTTACTTCAATTTTTTCACCTCCTTTCAACTCCAGTAATAAACCTCCGTTAAAATAGGGTTCAATTTTTTCTATCATGCGCAGGTTAACAATATGCTTGCGGTTGGCTCTGAAAAATAGTTTCTCATCCAGCCGTTCTTCTAATGCGTTTAACGATTTTAAGATGAGAGGTTTGTTGGGACCAAAGAATACTTTGGCATAATTGCCCACACTTTCAAACAACCGTATTTCAGAAAGTTTTACAAACCAGCAACGTTCTCCATCTTTTACAAATACCTGGTCATCTTCTTTCAACAGCTCACGGTTAACATTTATAACGCCGGTAGAAATTTGTTCTTTTTCTTCCTGCAAGTGCAATTTTTGTACGGCATCGGCCAGTCGTTTAGGTTCTACCGGTTTTAACAGGTAATCCAAAGCATTTACTTCAAATGCCTTTAAAGCATACTCATCATAGGCTGTGGTAAAAATTACATGAGGCGCCTTATCTAATTCTGCCAGCATATCAAAACCTGTTTTACCCGGCATTTGTATATCCAGAAAAACAAGATCGGGGTTAATACTTTCAATTTTTTCAAGCCCTTCATTGGCATTAGCTGCTTCAGCTATCACTTCAATTTCCGGAAAATCCATCAATAGTTTCTTAAGCTCATTTCGGGCAAGGCGCTCGTCATCTATAATTATTGCTTTAATCATCATACAAAATTTATACAGTTACGGTTACCGGCAATACTACTTTAGCTTCTACCATATTGCCAACAACTTCTTTTATTGAAAAATTAGCTTTATCTCCAAATAACAATTGCAGCCTGTTTTGGGTGCTGGCAATGCCAAAACCATCCCCGTTTATGGCGCCGTTTATTTTTCCGGTGTTTTGCACAATTAGCTCGTGCTGATCTTTATTAAAATCAGAAATGATTTTTACCACCCCACCGTTCATTTGTTTACTGATGCCGTGCTTAATGGCGTTTTCAACCAATGTTTGAAGCATCATGGGCGGTACCGGCTGGTCCAGAGTATCTTCATCAATCTGGTATTCTATTTTTAAGCGATCTTCAAAACGTATGTACTCCAGTGCCAGATAATCTTTAACAATATTTAGTTCTTTTTCAAAAGGCACAGTTTCTTGTTTTTCTGTCTGCATACTGCTTCTTAAGATATTGCTTAACTCAGTAATAGCCGTACGTGCCCTGCCGGGGTTTTCATCTATCAGTGCCCGGATGCTGTTAAGTGCATTAAAAATAAAATGCGGATTGATATGCGATTTTATGGTCTTTAACTCCAGTTCTTTTACCAATGCTTCCAGTTTGAGGGTATCTACCTGCTGGCGCCGGTTCTGCTGTATATAATGATAGATATAGTAAATACAGTTCCAGATAAAAAAGAACAGAAAAGCATAGAAAGAGTTGTTTAAAATAATAATGGATAGCTCATACTTTTTTGCACCACTGTTTTCTATATGCAAATATCTGGATGCAAAAGCTTCTGTAGCCCCTAAAAGTGTAGAAAAAACAACCGTAAGAATTATAAAGTTTATAATTTGCTGTTGCAGTGGCTGCATTAACAGGTTAAGCCTTTTTATTGTAAAACGCATTACATGAGAAAACAAAACACCCAATGCGACATAAATAAAAATGCGGTATAAAAACCTGCTGTCAAATCGGTCAAATGTATAAGCAAAGAACATGTTTATAATAATAAACCCGCCCCAGCCTAATAACTGGTATAACCAATAAGTTGATATTTTTTTAATCAAACTCATACTACAAATCTATACTTTTCAATGGGCCGCTATGAGACCCAATTATATGAATGGCTAAATGCTTCACCCAGTGGAAACCCAAGGCTCTTTTGAAGTGTAGCAATTTAAGCGTAAATCATGTTACAATATAAGTATTTACCAATATGCATACTTAATTTTTAAACCAAGTCAAACGGTATGGGTCAATTAACCGTATTTTGTTAATATCCCAACCCTATGCAAATGACAATTTCCTTTAAATTGTTTATTGCTGCCTTTTTCTTCCTCTATACAGGCAGTTTCGGCACCCAAGCTCAGGGGCGGGTAGTTATTAATGAATATTTACCCTGGCCAGTTAACGGTTGTGGCGTTACCTCAGAATTTGTAGAACTTTATAATTTTGGACCAGGCCCCATTAATATTGGATGTTACGTACTTACCGATGGAGATTTTGCTGTAACCATACCAGCTAATACTATTTTACAGCCCGGGCAATTTTATGTAATTGCCGGGCAAAATTTTATACCTACAGGTTGTGCCAATATAAACAGCGATGTTGTTGTAAATCTGAACTGGAATA
>JANRMC010000220.1:0-13281 GCA_033761915.1 Flavihumibacter sp. | reverse complement strand
CAATTACGTTTACCAACACCAATGTATTACGCAACGGCAACGACAGAGATGCCAACGTTACTGCATTGGATATTGCCCTTTACGATAAAAACAACCGCTTTGGTGTAACCACACGTGGCCGTTACAGCAAAGTATTGGGGCCCGGCGGTTACGATGGGTTTGCCGCCAACATTTCAGGCGGTAAGGTAAGCGGCAAATGGCAATACGGTATTAACACCAATATTGAAAGCGATAAATACGACCCCAACGATCTGGGTATATTAAGAGCCCCTAATGAAATACAAAATGAGTTTGAACTGAGCTATAATATTTTTACCCCTACAAAGCATTTATTAAACCACCGGTTTTCGTTTGGCGTTGAACAATCTTATTTATACAAGCCCACTATATTTCAAAAAAACGAGTTGCGTGCCGGTGCTTTTTTCATTTTTAAAAACTTCTGGGATCTTAGTATTAATTCTTACATAGCACCCGCCTGGTATAACGATTATTTTGAAATGCAAACACCCCGCAACCTGCGGCAAACACCCCGGCAAAATTTAAAACGCTCTCAATACTATTCTCTTTTTGCAGAGGGCAGCAGCGATAGCCGTAAAAAATTATTTGGCCGGTGGGAAGTGGGTTTTGCAGAAGGCCCCCAAAGAAGCGACCCTTATTTTCTAACCAATTTTGGTATGCGTTATCGCTTTAGCGATCGCCTGTCTGTAGATATCAGTTATAACCGACAGTACGACCGCGGCCAGTTTGGCTACGCCTTTATACGCAATACCAATGGCAGCCCCATACTGGCACGCCGCAAGTTTTACGATGCCACCACTATTGTAAGCGGCGTATACAATTTCACCTCTCGCATGAACCTTACCTTCCGGGCAAGGCATTACTGGAACCGTATTGTAAACACCCACCTTTTTGATATTGATGCTAAAGGCAACTGGGACTGGAACAACAGCCGCACCGATTTAAACCCATCTGACTACAACCAAAACTACAATGCCTTTAACCTGGATGTGTTTTATGTGTGGGACTTTAAACTGGGTTGCCGCATTATAGCCGGTTGGAAAAATTGGCTGGGCCGCGATTATGAAGATGGCATCAGCGGCAATAAATACACGCATTATTTAAGCAATGCCGCACAATTGTTTAGCAACCCGCATGGCAACGAGTTTACCTTTCGTGTTATTTACTTTATAGATTATATGCAGCTGCGTAAGAAAAAATAATGCTGTTTTTTTGTTACCAACATTGGTACCATTACTCAGCATCGTTGCGTCGCACACTTCAGCAAAAAGTTTTTTAATGAACAATAATGAAAGCAGGAAAGTATTTTGCTTTTTAGGTAAGCATCTTGCAGACTTCCGTTCTATCGTACAAGTGTGCGACGCAAGGATGCTGATGGATTTGTTGAGGCCGGGTACATAAAAAAAACTACCAGCTCATAAGCCGGATTCTGTTTCTAAACTATCATTTATCTGTTTTGCAAATTACTTTGCAAAATCAATCTGCCTACCCTCCAGCATCAGACGGGCCGTCTTCAGGCGCTGGTATACGTGGCATTTCAGCATACAAGGTTTACCCGCTGGTATAATTACTTATACCTGCTGTGAGCTCTTACCTCACATTTTCACCCTCACCCTGCTTGCGCTGGGCAGTTATTTTCTGTGGCACTTTCTGTTGGTGCGTGGCACCACCCGGCTGTTCACCGGTGCATTGCCCTGTGCTGTCCAGACTTTCCTTCCTGTTATTGCTAACAAGACGATAGTTCGGCTGGTAGTAATTTTTTAAAAGAGCAACTGCAAAAATAGTGTTTAAATAAGTATTGCTGCGTTTTAGAAAACCGTGGTGGGTATGCGGTCTTCCAGATAATTGAAACGGTAACCAACAGTGAGGCCAGCGGTGGGCCAGTTAGTATAAATATAAGAGGGCTTTAAGGGTTGGTTATACGATTGTAAAGTGCCCCGTAAATCGGCATACATATGCTTCCAATTATAGCCCACGCTTAAATTAAAAAGTACCCCGCTGCCTAACCTTAATGCCGCATGGTTGCCGGTGGTGCCAGACTGGTAATAGTTTGCTGTAAAGCCTACCCCTAAAAACAGGTTGGTGCATACATAAAGGCGGCTGTTATTAAACACATAATTGTACCCATAGCCCGGCATAATATACCAACCCAATTGAGAGAGACGCTGCAACTCTTGCTGCTTGCCATATACTTCTTCTGTGTCTAAAGAATCGGGCACCAGGCGGCCATTGGTATAAAAATGCTGGTAAAAAGGTTCTGACCGTATTAAAAAAGAACCGGCGGGCAGGCGCTGCAATTCTGACTGCGAATAAAATGCCCGGTAAGAAAAACGTTCTTTATTAAACACATACGTTAATTGTGCACCGGTTTTAAAAAACCGTAATTGCGGATCGCTTCTGAAATCACCTTGATTGGTAAATGCAATTAAACCTTTGTAGCGGTTAACATAAAAACGCAGGTGCATATTGTTGGTGGCCATAAAACCGGCGGCCAGTTTAAATTGGCGCAGGGTTTTGCGTTCAAACGGAAACAAGGAGGAGTTGCGCAATGCAAGAGTCAAATCTGCATCTATAAATTTATAGGTAAGGCCCAGCCCCATATAATCGTTACTGTTGCTGGAAAAATTAGCGTCTTTATTATTACCTGCTTTGGAGGAGCCCCACAGCATGGAAAAATCGCTGCCGCCATACACAAACCGCAGTTCATTACTTAATTTAAACCGGGCTATATAATTTGAATCGGTACCCGGCACCGGTTGCAACAACCCATCTGCAAAAAAAGATTGTGCCCGGTTATTTTGCCAGCAGCTGCAAAATAATACCAGCAGCAAGAGCTTAATATTTAAAAAATATTTCTGTGGCACCATAGCCATAAGAAGCGTGGTACTGGTTAACAAAATAGTTGACTTCTTTTTTTTGCTTAAGCAGTTCATGTATCTCATCTCTTAAACGACCGGTACCCAGGCCATGTATAATTATTAAGGTGGGTTGGTGGTGTGCCACCGACAGATCATAATACTTCTCAAACTCTGCCAGTTGCAAACTTAGTATTTCAAAATTGTTAAGATGTTTCCAATTATCGGTAAGCTTTTCTATATGCAGGTCTACCACGCTGCGGGCAGGGGGCAAGTGTTGTCTTGCTTTATTAGCCTCGTATAGTTTATACCCTTTGGCCAGTAAAGGGCTTAATTCCACTTTATCTTCAAAGGCTTTATCGGGATAGGTTTCAAACAACTGGTAAGAAAAACTGGGCAGCCCTTTCTGTTTTACTTCTTCTATTTTCTGAAAGAGTTGTTTGGGCTTTAGCTTCAAACTGGTTTCGTAATAAGGGGCTTTGCTTTTTTCTGGCGTCAGCAGAGAAAACTCGCAATCAAAAACAGGGCTATCGTTTAAATCGCCAAAAGAAAGATCGTGCAGGTAAAAATCTTTCTGCCCCAATACCTGGTTTTTTAATTCAAAATCTGTTTTGCCAAAATAGCTGAGCTGGTAATGAAAATTGTAGCCGGCTGCATTGCCGTTTATTAAATGAATTTTTAAGCTAACCACCACATCATCTCCAAACTCATCGGTTTCAAACTTAGGAAAAAAAAGCAGCCATACACCGGGTGGGTAGGTGGCAGCGGGTGCTGCTTTTTCTTTTTTTATAGTATCTACATATTGCTTCTCTTTTTTAGGAGCAAATAGTTTTTTTTCTGTAAAGCGTTTGAAGTAAGGATGCTCCAGTTGGTCTGTATAGGCGGGAAATTTTACACCCCGCACATCTACCATTACCATTTTATTATTGATGATATCCACCACTTCACCTTCTTCATTAGAGTGCTGTATAAGTACTTTATCGCCTATCTGAAATTTCATGTAATGCGGGTGCTGTGTTTTGAGGCTTCAAAATTACAAAACTGTACCGGCTTAAAAGAAATAAGCGATTGATATTAATTGCTGAATGGTGTTTTGCAGCACAAGGGTGCGACGCAACAGCTGCTGAGCTGGCAGTGACTGCCGGTTCCATTATTTATGCCTGCACCTGCGCCAGTTTGCTTTTTTTATACCCATACAGGAAGTAAATGATTAAACCAATAATCATCCAGCCAAAAAACCAGGCCCAATTGCTGGCAGACATGCCGGTTAATAAATACAGGCAGGTGGTTAAACCCATTAACGGTATGAGAGAATAGTTTTTTGTAAATGTCAGCACACTTAATAAAATACAAATTGCCCAAAATACAATAGTTGAAATTTTTCCGGTAGCAGCGGTAAGAAACCCAATTTTACCAGCCGCATAATCTGCATTTCCTGAAAAATCAAAATTGAAAAGGTCTTTATAATATCCATCTACTGCAACACCCAATATTATTAACGTACCCGCCACAATTAAAGGAAACAGAAATTTACCATTCACATACGGTATATTAAACTTGCCCTCCTGTTTTTCTTTGCGTGGTATTAGCAATACACCGCCGCATACTAATACAAATGCAAAAAGAGTGGCAATGCTTGTAAAGTCCAGCACAAAAGTTTTATCTGTAAAAATAATAGGTAAGCCTACTACTATACCCGTAACAATAGTAGAGAAAGAAGGTGTTTGGTATTTTGGGTGAATTTTTTGAAATACACCAGGCATTAATCCATCGCGGCTCATACTCATCCAAATGCGGGGTTGCCCCATTTGAAACACCAGTAAAACACTGGTCATAGCCACCACGGCACAGATAGCCACCAGAAACTGCATCCAACCTATATTTAAATTAGCTGCTTCAAAAATAAATGCCAGCGGATCGCCTACCCCTTCAAACTTTTTATAATGCACGGCTCCGGTTAAAACCAGCGTTAAGAGTATGTAAACAATGGTACAAATTACCAATGAGTAAATCATACCCCTTGGCAAATCGCGTTGCGGATTTTTACTTTCTTCTGCCAGCACACTTACGGCATCAAAACCAATATAGGCAAAGAACACACCACTAACGGCGGCCATTACACCTTTAAAACCGTTGGGCATAAAAGAAGCAACACCTTCATCATTCACCGGGTGCCAGTTAAAACTTAAGCCATTTGAAAAAACCATGGCACCACCAACAATAATTACCAAGGCAACAATAGCCAGTTTTAAAATAACCATTGCATTGCTAAAGTTGCGGCTTTCTTTAATGCCGCGATATACCAGGTAAGTAATAAACAGGTTGATTACTAAAGCAGGCAAGTCAATAATAAACCGGATGCCAGCCATGATGGGTGCCGTGTTCCATGCAGCAATCAGTTCCTGGTTACTGCTGCCTTCTGCAACAGCTTTTTGTGCTTCCCGGTAACTGGTGGTTAAATATTCTGGTATATGCACATTTATTTTATGCAAAAAAGAAGTAAAATAATCGCTCCAGCTAAATGCCACATAAATATTACCAATAGAATATTCCATTATTAATGCCCAACCAATAATCCATGCAAACAATTCTCCAAAAGATGCGTATGCATATGTATAGGCACTGCCCGCAACCGGTATGCGGCTGGCAAATTCGCTATAGCAAAACGCCGTAAATGCACAAGCAATACCAGTAATTATAAATAATAAAACCACGCCAGGCCCGCCTTTAAAAACAGCGTCGCCCAAACTGCTGAAACTACCGGCGCCAATAACAGCCGCTATACCAAAAAAAGTAAGGTCTCTAACTGTCAGCACTCTTTTCAGGCCACCACCATGACTATCATCTCCACCTTCGGCCAGTATAGAAGAAATTTTTTTTGTGCGAAACAAAGAGTTTGACATAAACAATTGGTTTTGTAAAAGGGAAGATAGGTAAAAAAGTAAAAGCCCTTTTAAAGAGTAATAATATTTATTGAGCCAGCTATAGCACTGCTATGAGGCAACTGTTGCGTCGCACCCTTCAGCGGCAATCCGTTTACTGAGCTATCAAATGAATCATTAATAATCCCGCTGCACCAGTATGGCAGTAAGTTGTTGTAAAGCCGATTTGCGCACAGATACCACGGCAATATCTTCTAAATGTTGAAGAGCTGCTGCAACATATTTATTCTTTAACTCCAGTGCCCAATCATGCACACCACAAGCTTTAAAAATAGATAGTACCTGTGCAACTTTATCTGCAGGGTTGGTGTGCAGCAATTCCTGCAACTGCTTTAATTGATTGCCGGTAGCGGTTTCTAAAGCCTTAATCAGCAGAAAGGTTTTTTTATTAGCCAAAATATCTCCGCCTGGTTGTTTACCCACTTTTGCAGGGTCTCCAAACGCATCCAGGTAATCATCTTGTATCTGAAAAGCAATACCCAGATTTTTTCCGTATTCATATATATTATACTGGTTTCCTTCTCCGGCACCACCCAGCACGGCACCCATTTGCAAAGTGGCTGCCAGTAATACAGAAGTTTTTAATTCAATCATCCGCAGGTAATCATGCATATCAACAGTGGGCATTTGCTCAAAGTCCATATCCAGTTGCTGCCCCTCACAAACCTCACGGGCCGTTTTATTAAAAATGCGCACCAGTTTCTTTTGATTGGGGTGGGTTACTTTATTCAGATAATCGTATGCCACCACCAGCATTACATCGCCGGCAAGTATGGCCGTAGGTTCTCCATACTTGGCATGTACTGTAGCCAATCCCCTGCGCAGCGGGGCCTTATCCATAATATCATCGTGTATCAGTGTAAAATTGTGAAACAGCTCAATGGCAGTGGCTACCAGCCAGGCATCTGGCTGTATTTCGTCAAACAACTCATTGCCCATTAAACACATAACGGGCCGTACCCGTTTACCCCCCAACGAAAGAAAGTAGTTATTGGGTTCGTATAAACTACCCGGTTGCGCCGGAAAGTGGGACACTTCAAAATGACTTTTAAACTGCCGGGCCAAATCTTCAAAAGAATGCATGCACTATATTTTGTAACTTTATATAACAGCGCTAAAATACAAGATTCAAAAGCGCTATCCATAAATTTATTCCAATGTACTAAGTTAATTACAGCTCCTGCTTATTGGCTGCTGCCAGAATTAGTGAGGAAGGAATTTCTTCATTCTTCAAAACTTTTTTATGAAACTGCGTTTAATTATTTGCCTGCTCTTTGCAGCAACTTTCAACATTTTTTTGCTGAAGGCACAAAACAATATGGTGGTATTAGAAACCGATTTTGGCGTAAAAGACGGTGCGGTAGCATCTATGAAGGGGGTAATAACACAGGTGGACAACAATATCCGCATCTATGATATTACACACGAAGTGCCGGCTTTTAATATTTGGGAAGCTGCTTTCCGTCTGCAGCAAACCATCAACTACTGGCCCAAAGGTACCGTGTTTGTGGTAGTGGTAGACCCCGGTGTGGGGTCGAAACGTAAAGCGGTAGTTGCCCAAACCAATGGTGGCCATTTTATTGTAACACCAGATAATGGCACACTTACATTGGTGGCAGAGAAAATGGGCATTAAAGCCATTCGGGAAATTGATGAAAAAACCAACCGTTTACCCGGCTCCGAAAAATCCTATACTTTTCATGGCCGGGATATTTTTGCTTATACGGCCGCAAGACTGGCCAGTAATAAAATAAGTTTTGAGCAGGTAGGAAAAGTATTACCACTGCAGGTAAGCACCATTAACTATCAAAAAGCAGTGGCAGAAAATAATAGTATTAAAGGTACCATTCCAGTGCTGGATGTTCAATACGGTAACGTGTGGACCAATATTGACGAAACATTATTACGCCAGGCCGGTGTAAAAAACTATGATCCGATAATGGTACAGATTTTTGATAAAGACCGCCTTGTTTTCAGCAGCAGCATGTTATTTGTAAACACATTTTCTGATGTACCGGAGCAGGAATTGCTTTGTTACCTCAATAGCGAAATGAATTTTTCTATTGCTATAAATATGGGCAATTTTGCCGAGCGTTTTAAAATAGGCAGCGGACCCGATTGGAAGATTGTAATAAAAAAATAATGTTTTAAAAAGCGTATTGTTTCAACAAAATAATGTGCGCAGGTGTTATACAGGCTTTATACATTTGCGCACATTATAAATAAACACTGAAACAATGAAGCTAGAAAAAGGTCAAACCGCCCCGGGTTTTACATTACACGACACAGACAAGAACAAAGTATCATTAGCTGATCAGCAGGGTAAAAACGTATTATTACTGTTTTTTCCCATGGCTTTTACCGGCGTATGTACAAAAGAGCTTTGCTCAATCAGAGATAATATTGCTCTTTATAACAATGCCAATGCCCAGGTATATGGTATATCTGTAGACTCACCATTTACACTTTCAAAATTCAAGCAGGAACAAAACCTGAATTTTCCGCTGTTAAGCGATTTTAATAAAGAAACTTCTGCTGCCTATGGTGCCCTGTACGATGAGTTTATAGGTTGGATGAAAGGTGTATCTAAACGCTCTGCTTTTGTAATTGACAGTAAAGGCGTTGTGCAGTATGCCGAGGTATTGGAAAGTGCCGGAGACCTGCCCAATTTTGAAGCTATTGAAGCTACTTTAGCTCAGTTAAGCTAAACCCTGTTTAAATATTTGCTTAAAAATGCTCATGTGCCGGGTAAAAACCCCTAACATGGGCATTTTTTTAGGGCAAAAGGTTGTAGATTTGTTTTAAAACAGCTATTTTGGAAAAGAAATGTAAAATAAAAGTGCCTATGAAGGTTTTTTACATGCTATCCATTGTCCTGTTTTTAACCGCTTCTGCGCAGGGTCAGTCTACAGATCCACAGCCATCAGCCGTTAAGATTATTAAGTTTTACCCCAACCCGGCCATTACACAAATAACTTTTGATTTTGAAAAAGGTTACGATAAAGGTTATTCTTTCCAGATATTTAATTTTGTTGGTAAAAAAGTAACTGACTTAAATAATGTAAATGCCCGTACCGTGGTAAACGTAACCGATTTTTACCGGGGCGTGTACATTTTTCAGTTAAAAGATAAAAGTGGTAAGGTTGTAGATACTGGTAAGTTTCAGGTAGCTCATTAATAAAATCATACGCTCTTTATACAACTCCGCCCGCAGCGGAGTTTTTTTGTGCCAGCAGCAACCATTCTCAGGCTATGGATGTTTAATAAAAATGAGCACTTACAAAGGCAATAAAGCATACCTGCCACAAAAAAACTGTGCGGTTTGTAACAAACCCATTACCTGGCGTAAAAAATGGCAGCTTAATTGGGATGCTGTTAAATACTGCAGCCAGCGTTGCCGCAATCATAAAAAAGCTAAATTGGATGCCTGAAATAAGCCATAAAAGATAAAAATTCACACATGAAAAAGTTTGCATTCCTCGTTCTGCTTACTGCTTTATCATTCTTCTATTTTCAAAGCTTTACGTCATTTTCAACAGCAAATGAAAAACCCGTACCCATACCACCCAGTCAGCAGCGCAGTGGCAATGCAGCCAAAGGTTATAAATACTTAACAGAAGGCGATTATGTAAAAGGAGGCATCCCTTATGAATTTGCTGTAATGGCCACCGGCGGCAAAAACAAAAAGTTCTATTTACAGCGGGAGGGGTTGAATGGTAAGATCAGCCATGAATACACCGTAGTTACTGCACCCAACGGAGAAAAATTGGCAGCACCCAACTGTATGCAATGCCATGCGCAGGTATTTGATAGTACGTTGTACATTGGCATGGGTAATACATTTATAGATTTTTCTGTGGGCGATAAACTAAATGCCAAAAATTTTCAAATGCTGGAGAAGCTGCTGCAAAATCAATCTCCTGCAAAATATGAGGCCGCAAAAAATTTTATTGCCGTAAGTAAAACTATTGGCCCTAAAATAACAACAGCAGTAAGAGGGGTAAACAGTGCCGACCGGTTAGCGGCTGTTTTAGCTGCTCACAGAGACCCGGTCACTTTTAAATGGCAGGATGCACCAATGCTTCAACTTACCAACGAAGTAATACCGTCTGATGTACCCGCATGGTGGCTCTTAAAAAAGAAAAACGCCATGTTTTACAATGGCTTTGGCCGTGGCGACTTTGGAAAATTTTTAATGGCCTCTAATCTTTTAACGGTAAATGATACTGCAGAATCTCGTGAGGTAGACAGCCATATAAGCGATGTGCTGGCCTATATTTATACGTTAGAGCCGCCAAAATACCCTAAAACTATTAATGCAGCATTGGCAAAAACCGGTGAAGCGCTTTTTATTAAAAACTGCAGCAAATGCCACGGAGAATATGGAAAAGAAGAAAAATATCCTAACCTTCTGGTGCCGGAATCAATTGTAAAAACAGATTCATTCCTATACAAATCAAATTACCAATACCCACAGTTTATACAATGGTTTAACAGCAGCTGGTTTGCCACTGGTAAATACCCTGCCAGACTGGAGCCTTTTGAAGGATATATAGCACCACCATTGGATGGCATTTGGGTAACAGCACCTTATCTGCACAACGCATCGGTGCCTACTTTAGATGCATTACTGAATAGTAAAACACGCCCCGCATACTGGAGCCGCGATTTTAACAAGCCGCAATACGACTATGAAAAAATAGGCTGGCAGTACACCGTGCACAACGCACCGGGTGGCACTACCATTTATAATACCACTTTGCCTGGCTATGGGAATTATGGTCATACCTTTGGAGATAAACTAAGCGATGCAGAACGCAAAGCAGTTATTGAGTACCTTAAAACCTTGTAATTTTTTTTTGATAACCAGCAACAGTTTTTCAATAAATCATCGTTGCGTCGCACTCTTCAGCTGAAGGGTGCGACGCAACAGTTGCTGATAGCAGTACCGCTGCCGGTAACAAAAAAATAAGCTAACTGCTTAATGACAGATTTAAAAAAAACATACGGCTACCATATTGTATTAAACTGGTTGCAGCAAAAACAGTTTACCCCATTTTTATTTCAGCAAGAAAGCTGGCAGGAAATTATTAATGGTAAAAGCGGCCTGGTAAATGCCCCTACAGGTTGTGGTAAAACCTTTGCTGTTTTTTTAGGCGCCGTTATACAATTTATTAATACACACGAGGCCGCTTATAAACAACAAAAAAATAACGGGCTGCAGTTATTATGGATAACACCACTGCGGGCCCTTGCAAAAGATATTGGCCGCGCCATGGAAGAAGTAGTGAGGGAATTACAATTGCCGTGGAAAGTGGCCATTAGAAATGGGGATACCAGCACCAGCGAAAGGCAGCAACAAAAACGGCAGCAACCAGAAATATTAATTATTACACCAGAAAGTTTGCACCTGTTGCTGGCACAGAAAGGCTATGCTGCTTTTTTTGAACCATTAAAAATAATAGCTGTTGATGAGTGGCATGAATTAATTGGTGGCAAACGCGGTGTGTTGGTAGAACTGGCTCTTAGCCGTATAATGGGTTTACGTTTGCAGCAGCAATTAAAACCGGTAAGAATTTGGGGCATTAGTGCCACTATTGGCAATTTGCAGGAAGCAAAAGAAGTATTGCTGTATCCGTTAAAACAATTTCATACACTGGAGGAAGCCAAAACTATTGCTGCCCGCATTGACAAACGCATTGCGGTGGAATCCATCTTTCCAGATGAAATAGAAAAATTTCCATGGGCCGGTCACCTGGGTATTAAGCTGGCGCATAAAGTACTGCCTATATTGGAACAAAGTACCACCACGCTCATCTTCATCAACACCCGAGGCATGAGTGAGATATGGTATCAAACGCTGTTGAATATTGCACCGGAATTGGCAGGTGCTATTGCCCTGCACCACAGTAGCATTGAACAGGAATTACGCATTTGGGTGGAAGAGGCCCTGCATACTGCTAAATTAAAAGCTGTGGTGTGCACCGCCTCTTTAGACCTCGGTGTTGATTTTCGCCCCGTGGAAACCGTTATACAGGTGGGCTCTCCTAAAGGGGTGGCCCGGTTTTTACAAAGAGCCGGCAGAAGTGGCCATAACCCGGCTGCAGTTAGCAAAATATACTTTTTGCCCACACATTCATTAGAATTACTGGAGGCTGCCGCTTTAAAAGAGGCCATTGACGATAAATTAATAGAAAGCCGCCCACCCATGCTGCAATGTTTTGATGTGCTGATGCAATACCTGTGCACACTTGCCATTTCTGAAGGGTTTTTGCCAGATATAATTTTTGAAGAGGTAAAACAAACCTTCTGCTTTCAGGAAATAACAAAAGAAGAATGGATAGAAGTATTACATTTTATTACGGCGGGTGGCAATGCCCTGCATCAATACGATGAATACAAAAAAGTAGAGATTACAGAAACCGGTTTGTATAAAATTAATAACCGGCGTATTGCCATGCGGCACCGTATGCACATTGGTACTATAGTAAGCGATGCCATGCTGAAAGTAAAATTTGCCACCGGTGGTTATATTGGTGTTATTGAAGAATATTTTGTAAGCCGTATGGACCCCGGCACTGTGTTTAGCCTTGCCGGTCGCAAGCTGGAACTGGTGATGATAAAAGACATGACGGTGCTGGTAAAAAAATCGAACGCACAAAAAAGCATAGTGCCCAGCTGGCAAGGTGGCCGCATGCCATTGAGTGCTAACCTGGGCAAAAAACTACGGCACCAGTTAAATTATGTAACAGCACCCAAAAACCCGCAGGCTGCAGAAATAGAAGCTTTGCAACCCTTATTTGATTTGCAGTTACACCTTTCTCATGTACCCAAGGCTAATGAGTTGCTGATAGAACAAATAGAAACCAAGGATGGCTTTCATTTATTTATTTACCCGTTTGAAGGCAGGCTGGTGCACGAAGCAATGGCGGCCATACTAGCTTACCGCATCAGTAAAATTATGCCCATTACTTTTTCATTTGCTATGAACGATTATGGGTTTGAATTACTGAGCGACCAACCTATACCGGTGGATGATACCAATGTATATGAACTCTTCAGCCCCGATGGCCTGATGGAAGCCATACAAAGAAGCGTAAATGCTACCGAAATGGCCAAACGTAAGTTTAGAGATATTGCTGTAATTGGGGGTTTAATTTTTCAGGGCTTTCCGGGTGAACAGAAAAAGGCCCGGCACCTGCAATCGTCTGCGTCTTTACTATTTAAAGTGTTTAATGAATATGATAACAGCAACCTGTTATTGCGCCAGGCCTACCAGGAAGTATTTGATCAGCAAATGGAAGAAGTACGCCTGCGTGAAATGCTGCACCGCATACAGGCTTCAACAATTGTTATTACGTTTCCGAAGCAGTTAACGCCGTTTAGCTTTCCTATTAAAGTAGATAGTATACGGGAAGAGCTTTCATCTGAAAAATTAGAAGAACGGGTAAAGCGCATGCACTTGC
>JANRMC010000219.1:0-29278 GCA_033761915.1 Flavihumibacter sp. | reverse complement strand
TTAGCGGTTCGTTGTTTTCTTTTTGCTTCTTCCACGATATAAAATTAGTAATTTGTTTAAATCTCGTTGATTGGTTTCGTAGTCGTCTATTTGCAAATGTTCTGCTCCGTCTGGATGGTCATAAGTTAGATAATAATGTGTGTGTTTTCCTGAACCTTGACTGATTACTTCTTCGTTTTCAATTTCGTTCCAACTATAAAAGTCAGTATTTATAGTTTTTATACCTTTTTCATTAAGTATGATTTGTGGTTCGGTATTAGTCGCCTCTTTGTATTCTTTGAAACTTTGATAAGCACCTAGTAATGTCAATACAGAACCTAAAATATAGCTATCTGTTTTTGCAAGAAGGTAAATTCCAACACCCACTAACAACAACATAAAAATCATTTCTACAAAATTGCCACCTTTTGAGTAATAAATTATTGTTTCATTTTGGATTGTCAAGTCGTCTTGGAAAAGGTCGTCTTGCTTGAATTTATTTTGTAATGAGATTAATTTTTCCTTGTCAGTTCTTGTACGAATTTCTGTCTTTTCAAAAATGCTATTGTCAGCCCAAATTAGTTTTTCTTGAATTGCTCGTTTTTTTAGTTCGTGAACATTTCTGACATTGTCAAAAGCCCAAAGTCGCCACTTTGTAATCATAACACTCCACCAAAGCCAAGCAAGTCCAAATGCAAGAAAGAAACCAATTGGAAAACCCCAAGATGGAATTAATTTTTGAGTTCCTAAATAAATAGTAAATCCAATTGTTCCAATCATAATTATAAAAACTGGATAGTTAACCATTCTGTGTCCTCTCGAAATTGCTTCGTCTACTGTTACCGTTTCATTCATAGTTTTTTATTTTTTTGGGTCGCTCTACAATGACCGCTAACGAACAGGTATTGCCGATGGTGGGGAATTAGAATTCCGTCCCCCCGGAACTGCTGTCTGGCTTTTTGATAGAGTTAAATATTGAGAACTAAAGCTCGGATTTATTCGTCCAGCCCCGAACCACAGTACAGCAGAATCACCGTTGCTAATTGCTCCAATGTCCAGCCCCACTATTGGCAATACCAATGTTGGCAGTAGTTGTTTTCGACTGGTTGTTCAAAGCCCGTCTTGTCTTGCTGATAGCCAGTCACTATATTTTTGTTTGTAAAAATCTCTCGTCTTCGTGTCTTTGAGAATAAAGTCAACGCCTCCGTCATAAGGTGCTATTATAATTTCTTTTTGAACAGAAATGAAAAATGCTCTCAAATTATCCTCAGCAATGTCTTTAAGTAAATTGTCAAACTTTTGAGGCTGCCAATTTTGTTCACTAAACATTGGCGTATATAACTGTCCGCTGTCATATTCACTTGGATTAACTTTGTGCAAGTCGATTGGTTCTAACACAGTAAATGGAATTTCTTTAATCGAATTCACTTCGTCAATCGGATGTAATTCAATGTAGCCCTCTGACGTGTGTCCACCTGTTACTAACAAAAAATCCGAACCAGTGTCTAAAAGGTCTGAAATAATTTTATTGTGCCTATTAAGTAAGATTTTCCATTCAGTTTCATCTTCTGCATAACGCTTTGAGTCAGGCAAACTATGAATTCTAAACCACCTGTCAGCAAAGTCGTGTCTAAAATGATGTTGAATTAGAATTGTGCCTGGATAAGTAGATGTCCAAAAGTCTTTGAATTGTTCTGCTGTCATGAGGTCTGTTACAATTACTGCCAACACTTGTATTTATGATATTGTATGCACTGCTAATATAAAAATCGTTTCTGAAAATCAATTTTTTAGTATTCAACTTTTTGTATTGTTGTTAGTACAATCTACTAATTTGGGAGTTGCTTAACCGGTGTAAGATTTGAAGATAAGGAATGTGCCTTGAAAATATAGGGCCTGCTGCAAATTTCTTTGTGTGCCTTTGTGTCTTCTTTGTGGCACTTTGTGTAATAGCTTTTTGGGTATCGCAGCGCTGCACAAAGAAGACACAGCGCTACACGAAGTTTTAACGCTGCTTCTTTCCTGTAACACAAAATTGCTGTCAGCCTGAGCCTGTGGAAGGCGGGAGCGTGGTTGCGTTGACCACCCTTCGATAAACTCAGAGTGACAGCATGATTTCGTTCATCACCCTTTGATACACTCAGGGTGGCAGCATCTACAGCGGAGCAACTACAAACTACCAACCACTAACCACCAACCACCAACCACCAACTACCAACTACCAACCATCCGCTTCTGTTGGCACTGCTGTACAAGTCCCGCTAAAGGCGGGATGAAGTGCAACAGCTACTCCCAGGCTAACTGCATCACGAAGGTAGGGTTGCTCGTAGCGTTGCAGCTAACATGTGCGACGCAACCACTGCCGCCCAAAGCGCTGCTGCCGGCTACCAAAAACTACCCTCTTACACGTAGGGTATGCCAATTTAAAATACCTTATTTTCGCACAAAACCAACGTGCTTATGGACTTGAAAACGCTTTTTGACCAGGCGGTGGCCGACAGTAAATCGCTGAGCGAACGGCCCAGTAATGAAACGCTTTTACAACTCTACTCTTTATACAAACAGGGCACCGAGGGTGATGTGCATACCGACCCGCCCAGCAATCCGTTTGATTTTGTAAGCAAGGCCAAGTACGAGGCTTGGAGCGGCTTAAAAGGCAAGGCTAAAGAAGTGGCCATGCAAGAATATGTGGACCTGATTGGTAAACTTAAAAACTAAGCTGGGTGCAGGCTGCTTTGCTTAGCTATTTACGTTGCCCGGTTACCCGATCTGCGCTGCGCTTGCAACCCATCAGCTCTTGCGTAAAAGTGTATAACGGCCAGGGCCGCACCATTCAGTGGGAGGCTATTTTGTGGGCCGATGAAGATTGGTTTTACCCGGTTATTAATGGCATACCCCGCCTTACGGTGGAGGCCTTTACCGACTATGCCGATTTTTTAAAAAAACATATTGAAGATTACGCCCAGCGCCGCTCGTTTATTGAACAAAAATATACGGGCCTGCTGGCTTATGTGCATAAAAAGAATAAACGCACCAAAGAAAGTTTTGCGCAGGAGTGGGGGCTTTTTAATTACGAGGAAGACAAGGTTTGGGATGCGGGCAAAACGGCCATGCTGCACCGTTTTTTGCGGGAGACAGCAGAGACTCCGCAATCGCTAAACGGTAAATTAATTTTTGATGCGGGTTGCGGCAATGGTTTATTAAACCAACTGGTGGCGGCAGAAGGGGCTACCATACTGGGCATGGATTTTAGCAACAGCATTGAACGGGCTTTTGATAAAAACGAGGAAGAGAATGCCTTGTTTATACAGGGCGATGTGCAGTTTCCGCCCGTGGCTTTTGAAGCGTTTGATATTGTGCACAGCAGCGGGGTTTTAATTTGCACCAATAATACTGAGCTGTCGTTTAGCTGCATCAGCCCCTGTGTGAAGCCGGGGGGCAAACTGAGTGTGTGGCTCTACCATCCGCGGAAAGATTTTATACATAACCTTTTTAATTTTATACGGCGTTTTACCAGTAAACTGCCCATTAAGCTGCAGTACTATTTATATAAATGCACGCTGTTTCCCATCAGCTATATTATTAAACGCATAAAGGGTAATACACAAAACACCCGCGAAATGATGATTGATATACTGGACTGGTTTTCTCCTGAGTTCAGATGGGAGCATACACCTGATGAGGCAAGGGCCTGGTTTTATAAACGCGGCTTTGCCAATGCTTCCGTTACCACCAATGAAGTTTTTGGCTTTAATATTACCGGCGTTAAAACTGCTGCTGGTAAATAGTGGTTAACTGCTGCGCTACGGTGGCGTATCCAAATTTTTGTTTGGTAATAGTGGCAATAGTATTCTTATCAAATGCCTGCGGGTTGGCAGCCAGTTGCAAGATGGCGTTGGCCAATGCGGTGGCATTATAATTTTCTACCACCAGCCCGGTACTATTGGGTTGCACAGTTTCTTCAAACACTTTATAGTTGCTAACGATTACAGGGAGTCCGCATGCCTGTGCTTCTATTACCACAATGCCAAAACTTTCGTAACGGCTGCAGAGTAATAGTGCGTCTGCCTGCTGCAATGCTTTGCTTAATTGCGGATGTGTGGCTTCTGCATAAAAATGTACGGCACCGGCAATATTCAGTTGGCGGCATTGGTTTTCTAAAGCTGGTCGCTGCGGACCGTACACCTGCAACACCAGTTTAGGGTTTTGTGCGTAGGCCAATGCAAAAGCTTCAAATAAGAGTTCGGGGTTCTTGGGATAATCTAAAGACGAAATGTGAATGCAATGAAATGCTGCGCTGTTATTGCTTTTTGCCGGAAAGAAGGTATCGGTATCCACCACATTGGGCACCACTATTGCGCTGCGGTTAAACAACTGTTTAATATAGGTTGCCAGGTGCGCCGATACACTTACCACGGCTTTGGCTTCATTATATACTTTTTTATACAGCCATTTATTAATAAAACCGGTGCTGCGGTAATTGGGGTTGGCTTCTGGTAAAAACCAGCCATTGCGTTCTACAATAATAAAAGGCAGTTTAAATTTTTGTTTGGCCCATACGGCGGGTAGTCCGGCCTTCATAGCCACGTTTACCTGTATGCCATGGGGCAAACCGTTTTGTGCTATGTGTTTTTTTATTTGTTGTATAAACAGTTTGTAATACTGTATGGTGGAATAGGTTTTTGCCACCAGTGCCCCCCATTGTGCAGGCACACCGTAATACACTATTCTTATTTCTAAGTTGGGGTGCGGCTGTTCTGTAACGGTTTCTGTTTTGCCAGCCGGCAGGCTGGGGTCTTTCTTTACAAATAAAAGGGTAATCTTATTAAGTGTAGCAGCGGCCAGGGCCAGCCGTTCTATCGGGTCGCCCTCAAATGCATTGAGGCGGTTAGGAAACCAACTGCATAACCAGAGTACTTGTTTCATGTAGGTGCTGCTGTGTGCCGGCAAATATCTTTACTTATTTGGTGGCAGCAATAGTTTTTTAATTTCTGTAAAAGAAAACTGGCGGTTATAAAAAAAACTGCCAATGCCGGTGGCATATTTTTTATTAAACTGGTATAACAGATAGCCCATGTACAATACATAGCCCACGCTGCTTACAGCGGCAGCAGCCTTAATGCCGTAAACAGGTATCAGCCACCAATCGCAGCCCACAATAAAAACCAATGCCAGTATGCCGCCGGTTAAATTATATTTTACCAGATTTAAACCGGCAAAATGTGCTGCCACCACCCGCACCACGGTTAAGGCCAGTATGCCCGGTATTAATAAAACAAAGGGCAGGTACATATTATTAAAGCTGCTGCCAAATACCCATACAAATAACCAATGGCCGCTTACTGCCAGTATTGCACAGCCCAAAATACATAACCAAAAAAGGTAGAAGGCCAGTTTTTTTACCGGCTGGTGCAGGGCTTGCTGGTTAGCATTGGCCGTTTCCGGAAAAACAGCACCGGCCATAATAGTTGGCAGCAATAATAACAGTTGCGCCAGTTTAGAGGCTTGTATATAATTACCCAAATCTCCGGCAGCGCAAACGGTGCAGGTTTTTTTTACCAGCCAGTAATCTACCCGGTACAGTAAAAAAAACACCGCATTGGTTACCAGCGATAGCATAGAGTAGTTTACTAGCAGCTTTAATTCTGCAGCACTGGGCAATTGCATTTTTTCTGCCAAGCGGTTGCTGCGCAAAAAGGCCATGCTTAATAAAATGCCCTGCACTAAAAAATTTATAAAATATACTTTTAGTGCCAGCGCCGGTGCATTGCTGCTGCCTTTGCTAAACAATACTACAATAATGGCGCTGGTTACAATATTGGCAACACCCATAATGCCATTGGGCAGCTGGTAGTTTTGCTGCGTATAAAACAATGCACAAAAATAATTGGTTAAAATAAGCCCGGTGGTATAGGTAAGTGCAAACAGTATAAACTCTTTTTTAGTATAAAAGGCCGCATCGTTTACATAAAACAACCACAGCAGGCATACAATAATCAGCGCTGCCAGGGCCGACCATATTAAGCTGAGTGCAGCCAGCTTGCCGCGACTGATTTTTTTTTGCGCAGCATAATACGTCATGCCACTTTCTAAACTTAAGCTGGCCAGCAGCAGTATAAAAGAAAAGTAATTAGTAATATAATAAATCCATCCCGTGGCGGCAGCCTCGTAGTAGCGGGATACAATAATGTTCAACAGCAGTACTGTAATAAAATAGATACCCCTCCACAACAAACTGCTAAATAGTACCTGTTTAAATCTCATGTTAGTGGTTTACTGCAATCTTGTCGGCTTATGGCAAGCTTGCATTAAATTTGGTAGAACCAATGTTTGGTGGCCGGCCGCAGTACGCTGTTCAGCAGTGGTTGCGTCGCACCCTTCAACGGTAACACTTTATTCAACCCAATTGCACTTTGCAATTCTGTAAATTTAAGCCAGATGGCATTACTGCGAAAAATTAATACAAAAGCCAAAACGGAAGATAATACCGGCTTTGGTACCAATAGCTCTTTCAGCGGCGGACGTTTTGTTAACCGCGATGGATCGCCCAATATTATAAAACGGGGCCTGCCCTTTTGGGATAGAAACAGTATTTACCATACTCTTATTGGCTACCCCAGCTGGAAATTTTTATTGGTAATTATTGGCGGCTTTGTGGTTATTAATATTGGCTTTGCCAGTTTGTATTATATCATCGGCATCGATCATTTAGGTGGCATGACGCCCGGCACCCCATTAGAAAATTTTGGAGAAGCTTTTTTCTTCAGTGCACAAACCTTTACCACGGTGGGTTATGGCCGCATCAGCCCCGTTGGTTTTGTTACCAGTTTTATTGCTGCTTTAGAGGCTTTAATAGGTTTGTTGTGTTTTGCGGTGGCTACCGGTTTATTATACGGCAGGTTTGCCAAACCCAAAGCGTATTTACGTTTCAGTGATTATGCAGTAATTGCTCCTTACCGTGGCATTACGGCTTTTATGCTGCGGATGTCTCCCTATAAAAATAACCAGCTGTTAGATGCAGAGGCTAAAGTTTCATTGGCTATGAAGGTGGATGAAGGCGGGCAGTTGGTAAATCGTTTCTTTAATCTGGAGCTGGAAATTTCTAAAGTAAATGCCCTAACCCTTAGCTGGACGCTGGTGCACCCTATAACAGAAAAAAGTCCCTTGTATAATTTAAAGCCGGAAGAATATGAAAGTCTTACCACAGAGTTTTTAATTTTTATAAAGGCTTTTGATGAATCGTTTTCCAATAATGTAGTGGCCCGCAGTTCTTATACCGCTAAAGAAATTGTATTTGGGGCAAAGTTTAAACCCATGTATTACCCCAATGAGCAACACAATAAAACGGTGTTAGATCTGGGCCGTCTTAACGAAATTGAAATGGTAACCTTGCCAGAACCGGCCTTGATACAGGAAGTAAGTACAACTGATTAATTGCTTTTAACCTTACAAGGCATTTAAGAAATGCAAGGGAATTACTTCTATGCCTTGTATTATTTGTATGGTTTAAAAAAAGTAAACATAAAAGGTCAGGCTTCTTCTCTTAAAGTATGGCCGGTAAGATTGATGAACACATCTTCCAGGTTGGCTTTTTTAACTTCTTTGGGGCGTTCAAAACCGGTGGCCACTAAATTATCTATAAGTTTATCCGGACTGTCTAATGCAATTATTTTACCGCTGTCAATAATGGCTACACGGTCGCATAAAATTTCTGCTTCATCCATATAGTGTGTGGTAATAATTACGGTGGTGCCTTTTTTGCGTATGTCAGATATCAGATCCCACAAGTTGCGGCGTGCCTGCGGATCGAGGCCGGTGGTGGGTTCGTCTAAAAAAATAATCTTGGGTTCGTTTATTAAAGTAGTGGCAATGGAGAAGCGTTGCTTTTGTCCGCCACTCAGTTCTTTGTATTTGGCTTTTGCTTTATCCTGCAGATTTACTTTAGCCAGCAGTTCAGCAGCATTTATTTTTTTATTGTAAAGGCCGGCAAACAGGTCAACCAGTTCAGTTAAAGAAAGGCCGGGGTAGTAGCCGCTGGTTTGCAACTGCACGCCAATGCATTTTTTTATTTCGTTGGGGTCTTTATCCAAATCAAAACCATCCACCGTAATGCTGCCCGATGTTTTTTCGCGGAGGGTTTCTATAATTTCTAAGGTGGTGCTTTTGCCGGCACCGTTGGGGCCCAGCAGGCCAAAAATTTCACCCTCCATCACTTCAAAGCTGATGCCTTTTACTGCTTCAAAATTACCGTAGCGTTTGTGCAGGTTTTGTACTGTTATAATAGGTTTACTCATAGTGCAAATTTATACTTTATGAAAATGCCGGATGCTTTTACTCAGCACTTCATAAATATGTTGTAATGGTTCGTTGTCTTTTAATAAATCAATATGTTTTTGCAGGGTGGTGGTATCGTTTCTTATGGCCGGGCCGGTTTGCACCTCTGCCGGCGAATACTGTTGTATGCGGTTGGCGGTTTCCTGCAGCAGCGGGTGCAGCTTTTTAAAATTAAGGTTATGTTGTATACAATAGTCTTCTGCCAAAGCATACAGGTGGTTGGTAAAATTATTTACCAGTACCGCTGCCAGGTGCAGGTGCAGCCGCTGCTCATCGTTCAGCTCGGTTACCATGGGCGATATGGTTTGGGCAATAGCCGTTAACCGCTCCAGGCTTTTTGCATTATTACCTTCTACAATAATGGGTATGGTGGGCAGGTCTTTTACATCTTTACGCAGGCTTTGCAGGGGATAAAACAAACCGTAATTGTCAGAAATACTTTTTAAAACTTTAATAGGCACGGCACCGGCCGTATGGGCCACCAGTTTATTATCCAAATCAATAAAGTCTGAAAGGGTTTGTAATACATCATCAGAAACAGCTACCAGGTAAAAATCGGCATCTTTGTTTAGCTGGCTCCAACTGCTGCAAAAGGGGGCTTCTAAAACCTGTGCCAGTTCATTGGCTACAATGGGGGTGCGGCCAAATACCTGTGCAATGTGATGACCCGCTGCTTTTAATTTGCGTCCTAAAACAGTGGCAACATTGCCGGTTCCAATAATTACAATTTCCATCTGCTATCTTTGAAGCTGATAAATATAACAGTAAACCCATTTGCTGCATAAAGATACAGGGCACAAGTGTGCGACGCAACAAAAGTTGCATGCTGTTATGAAGTTGAAGCCATAAAAAAGAAACTATGAAGCTGGCACAAAAACTGGCCGTAAATTATTATCGTGCAAAATTTAACTTGCTGGCCCTGGTAAGTAAAGAACGGGCAGCTAAAGCGGCGTTTAAATTATTTTCTACACCGGTGCAAAGAAGTAAAAAGAAATGGCCACCGGTTTTTAGTAAGGCAGAGCGCCTGCATTTTTTACTGGGCAATAAAACCATAAGAGGCTACCGGTTTAACAGGGGCGGTGTAAAAAAGGTTTTGATATTGCATGGCTTTGAAAGCAGCGTACGCAATTTTGACCAGTACATTAAACCCCTGCTGAAAAAAAATTATGAAGTGCTGGCTTTTGATGCACCCGGCCATGGCGATAGTGATGGCAAGCGTATTATTTTACCCATGTATGTAGAAACGCTGGCGGCCATCTATCACAAATACGGCCCTATTGATAGTTATTTGGCGCATTCTTTTGGCGGCATTGCAGTAATGCATTTTTTAGAAAGTATTGCTACTACCACCGATACCCGTGTGGCATTAATTGCGCCGCTTACAGAAACCACCACGGCTATTAATACCTTCTTTAGTTTTTTACAGATTAATAATGAAGTGAGACCTGCATTTGAAAACATTATTACCGGCATACGCGGTCAGCCCCCCAGTTATTATTCTATACCCAGGGCTTTAAAACAAGTGCATGCCACCATTTTATGGGTGCACGATAAGCAGGACGATATTACCCCTTACAAAGACATGGAGCCATTGCTGCAACAAGCACCGCCACAAGTGGAGTTTATGATTACAGAAGGGTTGGGGCACCGCCGTATTTACCGGGAGAGTAAAGTGGTGAAGGCTATTGTTGATTTTCTGTAACTGCCGGCTGTTTTGTTTTTAAGTTTGCTATCAGCAACCCGGCAATAATTACCACAAAACTGATGAAGTGATACACGGCTACCTGCTCGTGCAACAGCACTGCTGCCTCCAATGTACTGAAGATGGGAATAAGGTTGCCAAACAATGCCGTGCGGCCTGCTCCCAGTTTATGTATGGATGCGTTCCAGCACAAGAAAGAAAACACAGAAGCACCGGCACCCAGGTAAAAAATCATCAACAGGTTTTTTGTATTCCACACCACGGGGGTGGTTACTGCATGCTCCCAACAATACGCCGGCAACAATAAGAGAGTGCCCATCCAAAAAATTACCGCCAGGTAAGAGGTGTTAGATAAACTGGTGGGCTTTTTACGGGTAATAATATTGTACACTGCAAAAGAAAAGGCGCCCAGCAGCACCCAAAAATCGCCCTTGCCAAATTGCAGATGCCATAAGTTGGCCAGATTGCCCTTGCTTACCAGTAAAGCAATACCGGTAATACAAATAACTAAGCCCAGTACTTTAAGCAGGTGTAGTTTTTCTTTTAAAAAGAAATAGGCCAGTATAATAGACATTACCGGCGAAGAAGTGGTGCCAATTAATGCCAGATTAATGGCCGTGCTGTAATGCCCTGCCATATACACAAACGTATTAAAAAGACAAACCCCGCTAAAGGCAGCAAAAAGCAGTAAGCGCCAATGGTTTTTTATAAGCTGCCATTCTTTTAACACTTGCTTCACAGCAAATGGCAGCATTATGGCGCTAGCGGTGAGCCATCTGAAAAATGCCAGAGTAACCGGCGGAATATCATTCTTAACTGCCCTTGCCACAATGAAATTACCGCTCCACACCAGGGTGGCAATAATTGCTAAAAGTATGCCTGCTACGGTTTGTTTACGGGTGGCTACAAAAGACATTTGCTGACCGATTTAGGCAAATATAGGTTGTTTATGCAACCTTTTGCGATTGATATGAATCTATCTGGCTACCAAACCAAAAAAAACCTAGCTGTTATTTATTAACCAGAAAAAAGTGAAGATGCAAAACAGTTTATCGTCCTTACGAGAAGTACTGAACAAAGTACACCCTTTAACAGATGCCGAGTTTAGTAAACTGTCCTCGTACTTATTTTACAAGCCGGTAAAACCCAAAGAATGGCTTATTAACGAGAACGAGACAGAAGAACACCTCTACTTTGTAAACGAAGGCATGTTCAGAAAATACTTCAGAAAAGACAAAGAAGAAGTAATTACGGGTTTTTACAAAGAAGGCAGTTTTATGTCGTCTATTATTTCTTTTATTACCGGCAACCCTTCTTTGCATGTAATTGAAGCTACCGAAAACAGTGCCGTACTGGGTATTGAGAAAAGGCACCTGGATGCGCTGATGGCAGCAATGCCCTCTTTAGAAACCACCTGGCGTTTATTGCTTACAAAAATGTATGCCGATAAAGAAATGAACGAGTACAAGAGAGCCAAATTTTCTAAGCGTGAACTGTTCTTAAACTTCTACAACGAAGAACCAGAACTCATTCAGCGGGTGCCTCAAAAGTACCTGGCCTCTTACCTGCAAATAGCGCCAGAAACCTATTGCCGGTTAAAACACTACCGGTACGATGAAGCTAAGAAAGTAGCCAAAGCTTCATAAACCTATTAATGAAAAACCACCTTATTAATCCCTTTAAAAACATTGTTTAATCTGTACCCTTTATTTCTTTTTTTTGTTACCAGCTTTGGTAACATTGGGCAGCAGCCGTTGCCACGCTCGGTTCATCGGCAGTAACATAAGGCATCTTTTAATGGTAGCTACAACAACCCACTAGCCCTTCCTTCCTTTATACACGGTAAAAAAAATTAAAACAGTATTATTATTTCCGCTGGGTATCAGATATTCTTACAAGTAAACTGATTTTGTTAAACGTTTTTATCGGTTATAGCATACAATTCACTCCGGTTTTACGGCACTTCATCGCTCCTCTGCTACAAAAGTTGTTGGATGCTGTTATAAGTATTAAACAAAACAATTTGTATGAAACCAAAAACTTTTTTTATGAAAACCTTATTAATGGGTGCTTTATCCATTGTTCTTTTAGCAGGATGCGATAAAGATGATGATACACCCCCTTCAAACACCATCACAGATGTGGTAGTAAATGGCAGCGATTTTAGCACTTTAGAAGCGGCTGTGGTAAAAGCTAATTTACAAACCACGCTTAGCGGTGCCGGTCCTTTTACCGTATTTGCACCCGATAATGATGCCTTTGCGGCCTCGGGTATTACATCCACAGTTCTTAATTCATTAACACAAGCGCAAACAGCCAATATTATTTTATATCACGCCATTGGCTCTAAAATTTTAGCTGCCGATGTGCCAGCTGGTCCCAATGCAAAAGTAATTACAGCCAGCGGAGACTCTGTATTTGTAACCCGTAATGCATCCGGCGTATATGTAAATGGCATTAAAGTAAAAACGGCTGATGTTAGTGCAGACAATGGCGTTATTCATGTGATAGGTCGTGTTTTAACACCCCCTGCCGGAAACATAGTTGAAACTGCCGTTGCCAGCGGATTAGATTCTTTGGTAAAAGCTGTTACAAGAGCTACCAATGCACCCGGTGGAGATCCTTCTTTGGCAGCAACTTTAAGCAGTGCCCGTCTTACTGTTTTTGCTCCTACCAATGCAGCCTTCACGCAACTTTTGGGTATTCTTGGGGTGAATGATATTAACCAAATACCTGTAGCAACATTGTTATCCGTGTTGCGCTATCATGTGGTGGCTGGCCGGGCATTTTCATCAGACCTGGCAAACGGTTCTCTTGCTATGCTGGCTGGTGGCAATACCACTATATCGCTCAGCACCGGCGCCACTATCCGCGGAAATGGCAATGGCAGCAATGCTTCAAACATTACCGCAACGAACATTGTATGCAGAAATGGTGTTGTACACCTTATTGACAGAGTTCTGATACCATAACCCGTTTTAAAAATCAATATCATACACCAGCCCTGTGCCTTGCGCAGGACTGGTGTTTAAAAAGAGTATATGTTATTTCATCATAAATACCGGTACCTGTTTATGATTATACTGGCATCTTATGCCTTTATGAATACCGTGCTTTGCAATGTGTATTATTATTTTAACATCCAAATAACCTGGTACCATGCATTTCTTACCATTATTGGGGTAACCGTATTAACGTGGGAGGGAAACCGTATTATAAAACCCTTTATAAAAAAGCGAACCTTAAACGGCGGCCATAAGTTTCGGTTCTTGCTAATTTTTTTTATGGCAGGTAACATTATCGCCGTAACCTCCGCTGTAACTGTGGTGTATGCTATAGGGGCTGGTATCTATCATTACAACTTTCAGCAAAACTGGAATCCTCTCAAATTAAATATTATCTACGCCACTCTCATTAATTTATTCTTTCATCTGGTGAATGCTATCTTTTTCTTCTTCAAACAATACCAGCAAAAATGGACAGAAGCAGAAGCGCTTCGCAAGAGCCGGGAAGAGGCACAAATACAGCTCATCAGAAGTCAGATTAATCCGCATTTTCTGTTTAATAATCTCAATGTACTTTCGGGTATGGTTATTAAAAACAATCCGGAGGCCAATCATTTTATTGAAGAGTTTTCAAAAGTGTACCGCTATATATTAACCAACCAGCAAAAAGAGCTGGTAGACCTCCGCTCAGAATTAGAAGTGATAGAGCCGTATATCTTTTTATTACAAAAACGGTTTAGCGATGGCATTACAGTAAATATCAATATACCTGAAAAATACAGCAACTGGCAGGTGGTGCCGGCTTCATTACAAATGCTTATAGAAAACGCTATTAAACACAATGTGGTGAGCAAGCAAAGGCCCCTGCACATAGACATACATGCCAATGGTAACCAAACTTTGGTAATAAAAAACAATTTACAGCCACGTTTGCAGTCCGAGGCCTCTACAAAAACAGGGTTACAAAACATTCGCAAACGCTATGAACTAATCAGTGGCAGAAACGTTATTGTTAATAACAATGGCAAAGAGTTTGAAGTAATACTGCCATTACTCAATCTAAACTAAATGCAATGCGGGTTATTATTGTAGAAGATGAAAAATTAGCTGCAGACAGGCTGGTTACCATGCTGATGCAATACGATCCTTCCATTACTGTGGTAGCCTGTTTTGAAAGTGTGGAAGAAACCGTTCATTTTCTCCGTACATCATCCCACCCGGATTTTATGTTTCTGGATATTCATTTGTCAGACGGTCATAGTTTTGAAATTTTTAAACAGGTCAGTTATCAAAACCCTGTCATATTCACTACGGCTTTTGATCAGTATGCAATTGATGCATTTAAGGTTTTTAGTATTGACTATATACTTAAACCCATCAGCCAGATTGCATTGGCAACGGCCATTAATAAGTTTAAATCCCTCTCATCAAATTTTTCAATAACGGGTCTTGCTGTATCGCCTGCTGCTGACCCGCATTCTTATAAAAAAAGGTTCTCTGCCAAAGTAGGGCAACGCTTGTTTTTTGTAACAGCCGATAATATTGCCTTTTTTCAGGCAGATAATAAAGTGGTTTATCTGGTAGATAAAACAGGTAACCGTTATATGGTAGATTATACCATCGAACAACTGCAACATTTGTTGCATCCAAAGCAGTTCTTTCGCCTCAACCGCAGTTTTATTGTAAATATAGATGCCATACAACAGGTGCGGCCCTGGTACAACAGCCGGTTAAAACTTTTTATACAGGGCTGTACCGATAAAGAAGAGATATTGGTAAGCCGGGATAGGGTGGCTCATTTTAAAACATGGGCCGAAGCATAAAGAAACTCCTGTTTTTTTTAATGGAGCCGGCAGAAACACTTTGTGCAGCAGCCGTTGCCACGCTCGGTTCAACGGCAACGCTTTTGGCAGCTTTAAGTTCCGGTTGGTGGGGACACCAACCGATAGAGAAAACCGCTGTTACCTGCTGGTGTTCTTCTCATTTGTCAATGTGTTTGTTGCTTTTGCTAATGTTACAGTCGCTACAAAGTGTCTGCAAGTTGTTTAGTTCTGTCAGTCCGCCAAGTGAGAAAGGAAGTTTATGGTCAATGTGCAATTTTGCTCCGTCAGCTGCACTGTGTCCGCAAGCAACACACTTAAAGCTATCCTTTTTCAATACTTTGTAACGAAGTCCAAGCGGAATACTTCGTTTGCTTTTATTCTCTACAACTTTTACCGGCAAATTTTCAATTTCATCGTCTTTGCCTGTGAAGATGTAGTCAAGTTTGTTGTAAGTCGGTAAAATTTCAAGCTGATAACCTTTATTGCCTTGAAAGTGTCCTTTGAGAATAGAAACAACAATGAAGTCATTTATAAATTTGTCAACGGATGTGTTTGCTAATTGTTTTTTGGTCGGGTCAAAAATTCCAAGAATAAGGTCGCTGTTGTCTGTTATGTCAAAGTCAAGTTTACGTAATAGGTCGCAAAACACAATTTGCTTTTGTCTTCTATGAGCTTGTGCAAGTTGCGAACTGCCTTGATATTGCTCGGCAAATTTTATTTTCTGTGTCAAGTAAATGACGTTTTCGCTTTCCTTTTCTGTTGTCAAGTTTACCGAAAAAGTCATTCCTTGTTTTCCGTTAATTCTTGTGTAGCAAAAAAGTCGGTAGTAGTTACTTATGTTCTCATAGAGTTGCAATGAAACTTGAAGGTCTCCGTCCAAAATAGGGAAAGTATATTCGTGTTTATTTTGTAAAAGGTCAAGGTCAGTTTGATTGTATTGAATGCTGTCCTTAACACCTTTAGTCCCTTTTAGAATAAATTTGCCAATAGTTATTTTGTCCGAGAGCTTTGTCTCTCGAAGTAACTTGGCGAATATTTCAGCGTCTTTATGTTTGTCGTCTCGTTTTGTCATTGATTACGGATACGTCCTACACTTGCAGGTAATTCTTGTATTTATGATATTATACGTACTGTAAATTAAAAATCATTTTTGAAAATCAATACTTTATTGTTCAACTTTTTGTATTGTTGTTAGTACAATCTACTAATTGGAGAGCTGCTTAACCGGTGTGAGATTTGAAGATAAGGAATGTAGTTTATAAAACAGCACCTGCTGCTAATTTCTTGGTGGCCCTTTGTGCCTTCTTTGTGAAACTTTGTGTAATAGCTTTTTTGGTATCACAGCGCTGCACAAAGAAGACACAGCGCTACACGAAGTTTTAACGCTGCCTCTTTTCCGTAACACAGAATCGCTGTCAGCCTGAGCCTGTCGAAGGCGGGAGTTTAGTTACGTTCATCACCCTTCGATATACTCAGGGTGACAGGAATATATCGTTTATCATCCTTCTACAGGCTCTGGACGACAGCATCAACAGCGTAGCAATTACAAACCACCCACTCTTTCCGTTTAACATAGCCTTGCCGTTGCAGTGTGCGACGCAACGATGCTGCCCAATGTGTTGCTGCCGGTTAACCCAATAAAAAAAGTCCTGCCTTTTTTGGGGCAGGACTTTATAATGGTTTGTTGACTATTACAGGTGGATGGCTTCTCCGTATGCTACTTCAATAGCATCTTTCACACTCTCACTAATGGTGGGGTGGGGGTGTATGCTGTTGAGTACTTCATGATAAGTAGTTTCTAATTTACGGGCTGTTACGGTTTGGGCAATTATTTCGGTTACGTTATAACCAATCATATGCGTGCCTAACCACTCGCCGTATTTGGCATCAAAAATTACTTTTACAAAACCTTCGGTGGCACCGGCTGCAGAGGCTTTACCCGATGCGCTTAACGGAAACTTACCTACTTTAATTTCGTACCCAGCCTCTTTTGCCTGCTTTTCTGTAAAGCCTACAGAAGCAATTTCTGGTATGCAATAGGTGCAGCCTGGTACGTTGCCGTAATCCAATGCTTCGGGCTGGTGGTGGTATTTCTTTTCGTTATAAGCAATGTTTTCTACACAAATAATGGCTTCTTTGCTGGCCACGTGTGCAAGGGCCTGGCCGGGGGCACAATCGCCAATGGCATATACACCATTAACATTGGTTTGATAGTATTTGTCTACCACCACTTTTCCTTTTTCTGTTTTAATACCGCTTTCTTCTAAACCAATGCCTTCAATATTTGCGGCCACGCCTACGGCGCTTAACAGCACATCGGCTTCCAGCACCTGCTCGCCGGCGGCGGTTTTAATTTTTGCTTTTACGCCGCTGCCAGCAGTATCTACACTGGTAACTTCTGCATTGGTCATAATATCAATACCGTTCTTTTTGTATTGCTTTTCTAATTCTTTGCTGATGTCTTCATCTTCTACCGGCACAATGCGTGGCATAAATTCTACAATGGTTACTTTAGTACCCATGGCATTGTACACATAAGCAAACTCAACGCCAATGGCGCCGCTGCCTACAATAATCATGCTCTTGGGCTGCGTAGGTAATACCATTGCTTCGCGGTAGCCAATTACTTTTTTACCGTCTTGTTTTAAAGCAGGTAACTCGCGGCTGCGGCCACCGGTTGCAATAATAACATGCTTCGCGGCTACTACTTCTTTGCTGCCATCGGCCTTGGTTACTTCAACCTGTCCTTTACCTTTTACCTTACCAAAACCCATTATCACATCAATCTTATTCTTCTTCATTAAAAACTGCACGCCCTTGCTCATTTTATCGGCTACACCGCGGCTGCGTTTAATAACGGCTTCAAAATTGTGCGTACCCGTTGCTTCAATACCGTAATCTTTTGCATGCTTAATGTATTCCATAACCTGGGCACTTTTTAATAAGGCCTTGGTAGGTATACAACCCCAGTTTAAACAAACACCACCCAGGCTTTCTTTTTCTACCACGGCGGTTTTAAAACCTAATTGAGAAGCACGGATAGCTGCCACATAACCACCGGGGCCGCTACCAATTACAATTACATCGTATGCCATACTATTAAATTGATAATTTATTAATGGATAATTGAAAATTTATTGGGTTACGAAGGTAAATGATAGGTTGCTAAATGCCAAGTGCGGCATGGTTTAACTACCTGCTGTTGGCATCATTCATTCGTATTCTTCTGCCTTTGTATTTTTTACCGTCAATTGATTGAATCATTTGCCCTGCTGCACGGCGGTCTACCTCTACCCAGCTGTTCATTTCTTTCATATCTATACGGCCCAGCACTTCTTTGTTCAGGTCGCTCATATCTAATATAAACTGCAGAAAGCTGGCTTTATAAAAACCATCCTTGGTGCCCAGGTTTACAAACAGGCGCTGATACTCGCCGTTATTGCCACCACCAAAAGTGCGGCCCCGGGTATCTCTGCGGGTATCACCTTCCTGCTGAAAGCGATTGCCCTGTGCGCCGGTATTGCGGCTGCGGTTGCCACCATCACGATCTCTTTGGGTAGGTCTTTCACGCACATTCAGGTCTTCTGCATTTTCGTAATATTTCAAAAAGCGGTCAAACTCTAAAGCGGCCACTCTTTTCAATACTTCTTCTTTGCTTACATCGGCAAATTTTTCGCTCAGCATGGGCACGTAGGTTTCATAATCGCCGTGGCTGATGTCGGTTTGCAGCAGCTTATCCATAAAATGGAAGAATTGCTTGCGGCAAACATCCTTGCCGGTAGGTATTTCTAATTTATGAAACGGAGCCTGTACAATACGCTCTATCTGGCGCAGGCGGCCAATTTCGCGGCTATGCACAATACTCATACAAATACCGGTGTTGCCGGCACGGCCTGTACGGCCACTGCGGTGGGTATATACTTCAATATCATCGGGCAGCTCGTAATTTATTACGTGCGTAATATCTTTTACATCAATACCACGGGCTGCCACATCTGTAGCAATTAATAATTGAAGGGTTCTGTCTCTGAAATCGCCCATCACCTTATCGCGTTGAGATTGGGTAAGGTCTCCGTGCAAGGCATCAATATCATAACCTTCACGGGTCAGCTTATCAGCAATCTGCTGTGCATCTGCCTTGGTGCGGGTAAAAATAATACCGTAAATGCCGGGGTTAAAATCAATCAAACGCTTTAACGATTCGTAGCGGTGCTGTGCACTGGTAACAAAAAACTGGTGATCGATGTTTTTATTACCGGTATTCATTTTACCAACCGTTACTTCAACAGGTTGGGTCATGTATTTTTTGCTAACCCTTTTAATTTCTGGTGGCATGGTAGCACTAAACAACCAGGTACTGTCTCTCTTAGGGGTGTTTTGTAATATAAACTCAATGTCATCCTGAAAACCCATGTTCAGCATTTCATCGGCCTCATCCAGCACCACGTACTTAATTTGTTCCAGGTTAATGGCCTTACGTTCTATCAGGTCAATCAAACGTCCGGGTGTGGCCACCACTATTTGCACGCCTCGTTTCAGGTCGCGTATCTGTAAGCCAATAGAAGTACCGCCATACACGGCCACCACACTCATGCCGGTCATGTATTTTTTAAATAATTCCAGTTCGCTAACAATTTGCAAACAAAGCTCACGGGTGGGACAAACCACCAATGCCTGAGGATGGCGTGCCGCAGCATCTATCAGGTCTAATAAAGGCAAACCAAAAGCCGCTGTTTTGCCAGTGCCGGTTTGCGCCAGTCCAATAAAATCTTTGGTACCGCTTAAAAGAACAGGAATTGACTTTTCCTGTATGGGAGTGGGATTCACAAAACCCAGGTCTGTAACCGCTTTCACCAATCTTTCTTCAATACCAATCTCTTCAAATGTCATCATAATTAAATTTAAAATTTGGCGCAAAGGTAAGGCAAAGCAAGGCTTTAGCCTAATCTAAAACAAGAGGGCTAAAAGCCTGTTAGCAAGGCATTCATGTAAAAAAAAGTTTACAAAAAGCGGCTTGCGGCCACGGCTGGGTGTTATCTGTTTTGTAACCAGCATAAGCTCTTTGGGCATCATCGTTGCGTCGCACACTTGTGCCAAAGAAAAGGTATGAGCAATAAGGCGTAGGGTATAAGACCGTAAGCCTTATGCCCTAAAACTTTTACCATTGCTGAAGTGTGCGACGCAAGAATGCTGAGCAGCGAACTGCTGCTGGTTACCATACTTTATAATTTTACTAACAAGGCGGGTTGTATTATTGCGGCTTATGCGCATTGTTTTAATTGTAATAAGTTGTTTTATTTTTTGCACTGCACCCGCGCAGTATTTTGAGCAAATAAAAAAATATACCGCAGCACAGCCTAAAAGCCGGGTAGATTCTTCAATTAATTTTTTAACCAATAAGCTGGGGTATGAGTTGCATTATCTCTACCCCCTGTACCAATCATTAGGTTGGGGTGATAAATTTAATGCAGCAGGTAAGGAACGTGTGTTTAATGAAAACCTGAGTCATTATTTATGTTTTGCCGGCGATTACAAAGCTGCCCTGCAATACAGTCTTTATAATTACGATACGTTGCCGGCAAACACCCAGCAACAGATAAAAGAAGAAGTGAAGGGGTTAAAAACATTGCAGTATGCAGATGCCCGCCAATATATTTTAGGCATGGCTGCGCAAACAAAAGTGGTAATGATTAACGAAGCGCATCAAAAACCACAGCACCGTGCTTTTAGTTATTGCTTATTAGAAGGTTTATACCAGGCAGGCTATCGCTACCTTGCCATGGAAGCGTTTAGTAATTATGATACTTTTAAAATTAAACAACCCGATATCAGCACCGGCCATTTTATAGCAGAGCCTGTTGCTGCAGAAATGGTGCGTAAAGCCGTTGAATTAGGTTTTACTTTGGTGCGTTATGAAGATACTGCAGCCTACCGGCACAGCGGATCGCAAAGAGATGCGATACAAGCAGCAACTATTTACAGCATTTTACAAAAAGACCCTGCTGCAAAAATACTGGTGCACGCCGGCTATGCCCATATTGCAGAAACTGCTTTTTCTACCGGCTACATACCCATGGGGGCGGCATTTAAAAAACTAAGTGGCATAGACCCGCTTACTATTGACCAAACAGATTTAACTGAAGGCAGCAGCTTTGAGTATGGCCGTTTATATTATAATGAACTGGTTCGGCAATTTCCCATCAATTACCCGGCCATTGCCATGCAAAAAAACAAGCCTCTGAATTTATTGGAAGGAGAGGGCTATGATCTTACGGTTATACATCCGCCCACGCAATATATCAACCAGCGGCCCAACTGGCTTTCTTTAAACGGAGAGCGGAAAGAAGTGGTGGTGCAACCCACCGAGCGGTTATTGTTTTTTGTGCAAGCTTATTACGCCCATGAGTATAATGATACCACGCTGAACCAGAAAATACCCGCCGACCAAACCTATATTACGGCCGACAATGGCTATTACAGCCTTTATCTTAAAAAGGGCAATTACAAACTGGTGCTGCGGGATGTGAGCTATAAAATACTAGCTGTTAAAGACTGGCAGGTTCAATAGTTTTTAAGATTAAGCCACCTGTGTTATTTCATTAAATATTATTTGTTGCTCTTTTAATGCAGCCAGTACCGGTTGGTATATTTCTGGCAAAATGGGTATGTGTAAACCTTTGGTGGTAATGGTTCCGTTTAAAATAAGTTTGGCTGCAATGCCCAATGGTAAACCCACGGTTTTTGCCATGCCAGTGCGGTTACTGTCTTCTCCTTTTACTATAAGACTGCTGCGGGCCTGGTAGTTGCGCTGGTTAATGGTGTATTCAATTTCGTGCAGCATTACTATCATGTCTTTATCCTCTGCCTGCAGTAATAATTTTTTTTCTAACGCAAACTGTAAAACATCAGCAGCGCTGCAAAGGCCTTTGTTAATTTGGGTTTTGTCATCATCCAGCCCCAGAAAGAACAGTTGAGATAATGATAAATTAGCTTCATGCATCTGGCCAGAAACGGTAGCGGCTGTATTGTTTTTTATAGACTCCAGGTTGAGTGTTTCCAAAGCCCCGGTTTCATCTACCGTTAAAAATTCCTGCATCGCTTCTTTTTCTGCAGGTGTGGCGGTAGCCTCTGCATCTAATAATTGCTGCAGGTTTTTTAAAAGTTCTTTGGTGCGGTCAAAGCGGCTCATCAACTGCTGGTGCAACCAATCTCCAAAACCATTGGCTTCTAAATGTTGTTTAAAAAACTGTTGCAGGCTCAATCCATCGGTTTCATATTTTTTTTCTTCGTCTGTCAGTTTCAGGTCAATAATATTTTTCCAGCCAAAACAAAAAGCCGGATAGCGCAAAGTGGTTCTTATAAATGTAGCCGCGTTTTCTATACCGTACAAAGCGGTATAACTTAAAGAATCGCGGTTGGGGTACCAGGCAAGGTTACCTAAACCCGGAATGGCTACCGTTCTGCCGGCATCAAATAAGTTTTCATAGTCTAATTGAATGGTGTGGCCATTTTCTTTATAAACAGCGCCTGCTTTTCCGGCCATTACCACGTTGCGTGGGTTCCAGCTTATTTTATAATGCCAGGGGTTATCATCACTTTCCGGCGCCACCAGTCCGCCGCAGTGCGATTTAAAAGAAGTGACGATGCCGCCATCTTCATAAATGCGGTGCAACAGTTCCATAGCACTCATATGGTCAATGCCGGGGTCAAGCCCCATCTCGCATAAAAACAATAATCCTTTTTGCTGAATATCTTTTTCAAGGGCACGCATATTGTCATCTACATACGATGCGGTTAATAAATTTTTGCCATGTGCAATACAATCTTTTGCCACCAGTAAATGCAGAGCAGGAGGTAGTAATGAAATTACAATGCTGGCATTTTCAATCAGGGCTTTTCGTTGTTCAGGCTGGGTAACATCTGCGGCAATAGCGGTTGCGTTGGGGTGGTTGCCAATTTTCTGGCGGGCTGCTGCTTCGTTGGCATCTGCCACCACAATCATCCAGTTACTTTGGGCAGCTTCTTTTAATAAATAATCAATTAAACAGGTGGCCGATTTGCCTGCACCAAATAAAACAATCTGTTGCGTCATAGAATTTGTTATGCTTGCAATATAGCCATTTTGGTTTCCAAACTACCTGACTTTTAAAAGAGGATTGATGCAATCAGAGTTTTACTGTAGTGCCAGCCGTATTAATTTCTTTTGAATGAACAGCAATAACCCTTGTATTTACTTTAATACCGCGGTTGCTTTTAGGTAAAGCAATGGTTTGGCGGTTGCCGGGGGCAATATCTTTAAATTCAATAATAGAAGACTTAAATACTTTGTCGTTGGCCAGCAAATATTGCACTTCCACCTGCACGGCATCTATACTGTATTTAGATTGATTGTTGAGTGTACACTCTAAACCGGTAATGCCACCAAAAGCACCCACTTTATAATTATTGCTGGCAACACTCACCTGCTTCTCTAAATTGATAGCAGGGGGTAAGGCTGGTTTGTTTTTTGTGTTTTCTGTGGCAACAGTGGCTATCGGTTTTTCTGCATCGGTATTATTATTTGTAACAACAACTGCCGGCGCCGCTTTATTAGCGGTTTCTTTTTTGTTTTGAAGTCCCGCTGCTGGTTTATTACCGGCATTGCCGCTGTTTAAATGCGATGCTTCTGTTACACCGGCAACCGGCATGGGCTCTACCGCAACAGTTGCTGGTGGTGTTTCTGTTTCTTTAGGTTCTTGCTTTTGAGTTGGCTTTAACTGCTGTTCGATGTATTGCTGTTTTACCAGTTCGTTCTGTTGCTTTACTACAGACATCCCAATCATTATACCCAAACCCAACAAGGTTAGAATGCCCACTCCCAATCCCATATAGGTCGTCCAGTTAAAACCAGCTTGTTTGTAAGCGATAGTTTCTGTAACAGTATTGGCGGGTTTGGCGGTTGTTTGCAATATTGTATTGGGTACTGCTGTAGCCGTTGTTGTGTTATCAGATAATTGCGCGGTTCTTTGTGCAGTAGTGTTTGTTACCGGCTTTACAGGTTCTTTTGTTGCGGCGGTTGCAGTGCTGGCCACAGTTGTTTGAGAAACGGGTAAGGTAACATGTATATGCGGAGCCACTGCTTTAATACTGGCGGTTGCCGGTGGGTTTGCTGCAACTGTATGAGTAGGCGTTACTGTTTTTGCAGGCTGGGGTTTTGTGTATTGCTGCTGTGCTTCTTTTTCTTTTTGCAGGCGGGCCAGTCTTTTTTGTTCTAAAACAGAAGGGGCGGTTGGTTCATCTGCAGGCTTTTTATAAAACCGGTCAAAAGGTTGTTCTTCTACTACGGGGGCCATGGTTTTAAACTCGGGCAATTCACTGGGGTAGCGCCAGCCGGCGCTTTTGCCTTCCACCCATACCAAATCATAAGCCTTAAAGCCTTTGGCTGTAAGCTCATCAAAAGAATAAGGTCCGCTTTCTTTGTTGTCTCTTAATAATCGGTAAGTGCTCATACAAATTAATTGTAAGCAGGTAAGCTGTTACTGGCTGTTGTTTTTATGGGGGCTGGAGTTTGGAGGTTGCCGGGTATTGGATCAGCTATGGCTTGTTGCCACAACTAAGGTAACATCTTGCTAAATGCACACCAAAAAAGTGTGAATGGTAAGTTATAAAATTAATGTTTTATTAAGTACTGCCGCGGAGTGATGCAGGCTTTTAATAAACTGCCTTTGTATAATTATTGCACAACTGATGAAACGAGCGTGGCAACAGTGCTTAACCGGAGTTACCGTGGCTGGTTACCCCAAAAACACCCGCTTAATTACGCAGTTTAAAATTAAAAATTATGGTACCGGCACTTTCATCAGCACCTGCATTAAAGCGCAGCTGATAGGCTTTGCGCAGGGCAATGCTTTTCATACTGGCATCAGAAGTGGTGGAGCCGCGGGGTTGGTAAGTGGCAGCAACCACTTTACCATCGCTGTCTACTTTTATATCTACCGCTATCTTGGCGTTTTCGTTAAACTCATCTTCAAAACTGGGGGTACGGGTAATTTTGCGGCCATCCAACCCTCTGGAAATGCTTACGCCGCCGGAGCCTCTGCCACCGCCTTCATAATTAGTACTGTTGGGGTTGCCACCGGGCTTGCCCTGATCGCCTTTGCCACCGGCGATACCCTGGTTACCGCCTTTTTGATAACTGTCAGCATCGTTACCGCCGGTGCTGTTGCCGTTAACGCCTTTAAATACTGCCTTTGGTTTGGGTGGGGCCGGGTTGGGGTTAACAACCGGCGTTGGTTTTTTAGGGGTGGCTTTTGCAATTTCTTTTTCTGGCATTTTGGTGGCTTCTTTTTTAACCACCGGTGGTTTTTTTATTTCAGGGGCGTCTTCATCTTTATCGTTGGTGGCTATATCTTTTACATCTTCATCATTATTGGTGTTGGCTTGCGGAGGGGTGTACACCTGCTGGTCTTGCGGTGCAGGTGGGTTGGGTTCAAAAGGTTGGTCATCGCCCAGGCCGGCATCACTATTGCCCAGGTTTACTTCAATACCTTCTTCTGGTGGTGGCACCGGCATTGGGGGTAGTTGCCAGCCTACTAAAAAAAGTAATAATAATAACAGGCCCAGCACTGCTGCGGTAATGCCACCAGCCTTTACATTTTTCTGATATTCAAAGTTTGCATCCATTACAATGGTGTTAGCTATATAAAATTAACGGGTTTTGTGCTAACGATGCAAGATTAATGCTAATTACAGGCAATGCCCTTGTTTAATTGTTAAAATTGCTATTGTTTTTTATGTTATCGGCATAAGTTTTTCATAGCAGCAGTGGTTGCGTCGCACACTTCAGCAACCATGCAAAAACCAACCGTTTTCTGAACGCTGTTGCAATTTTATATTTTGGCAAACCCAAAAATTGAGGTAACTTTTCTATCTATCCTCCCTGTAAAAGCAATTTATCTTTCAAATATTAAAACTTGCACACATGAAAAAGTTATTGCTTTTATTACCGGTTTTACTATTGTTTAGTTTTACCGTAAACAATACCGGGCTTTCAAAAAAAGAAAAAAAATTTGCCGCCAGATATTTAAAGGAAACGCACCAGGCTTTAGAACAAGCTGTATCTGGTTTAAGTGCGGCACAATTAGATTTTAAACCTGCTGCTGATAAATGGAGTATTAAAGAATGCGTGTATCATCTGGCATTGTCTGAAAATAATTTATGGGCCTGGATTGATGGTGTTATTAAAGCCCCCGCCAACCCAGAAAAGCGTAGTGAAATAAAAATGACCGATGCGCAGGTAATGACGGGGCTTGCCGACAGAACCACAAAGGTTAAAACCATGGAGCCTTTTGAACCCAAGAATGCTAAATGGAACAATGTGAGCGAAGCCCTAACCGCTTTAAAGGCTGCAAGAGATGGGCATGCCGATTATATGAAAGCCACTACAGAAGACTTGCGCAACCATGTGGCACCTCAAACGCCCATTGGCGCCATGGATGCTTACCAACTGGTTTTGTTTATGAGTGCACATACCACAAGACATACCAAACAAATTGAAGAGATAAAAGCAGACCCTAACTTTCCAAAAAATTAATCCGTAGAATATAACCACCAGTTTTCCCGGTAGCAGCCCCGTAAGGTTGCCCCGGGAGGACGGTGGTTTTTTATTTTAAAAATTCAGGAGCAGATCGTTAAAGTTAGCCAGCGAAGAAAGTTTTAAATCGGCCGCACCCCAACGTGGATGATTGAAAGAAGCCGGATGTGGCACTACCACGCATTTCATTTTAGCAGCTTTGGCGGCAATCATGCCATTAAAAGAATCTTCAAATACCAGACAACTTTGCGGATCGGCCTGCAGTGCTGCGGCGCAATTAATAAATACCTGCGGGTGTGGCTTACCAAAGGGCAGTTGCTCGGCCGAGGTAATGGTGTGCAGGTAAGGACGGATCTGCAATTTATCTACCACCACATCAATTAAACCCATGGGCGAGGACGAGGCCAGTCCAATTTTAAATTGCCGTTTAATACAGTAATTAAAAATATGATCCACGCCCGGCATTACGGTTCCTTTTAAAGCAATTTTATCAATGGCTTTTTTTACAATAACTGCCTCTGCAGCGGCCGCATGTGTTTGGCTGATATTAAAATGATGAAACCAGTGATTGATCCACTCGCTGGTGCGCAGGCCGGTGGTAATATGGTATTGCTCCGGCGTAAGACGTACATTAAACTGTGCTAAGGTTTCTTTACCTGCTTCTTCCCAATAGGGTTCAGAGTCTATCAGCAGGCCATCCATATCAAAAATTACGGTTGTTACAGGCATGTAACAAATATAAACATGCCCGTAACAACGGCGTAATTATTTTAGAGCAAATATTGCATTTACCTCGTAGCGTATTTTAATCTTTTTAAAATCTATCTCCATGGCTTTATCGCCGGCACTATCTTTTGCAAATGCGTTGGAGTAGCCGATGTTAGAACGAATGTCTGATTGTATAAATTCCTGCGGCTCTGTAATGGTAATGGCCTCTGTTACTTTTTCATTAATAGCTTCTGCCAGGTACTGTGCTTTTTCTTTAGCCGCCTGCACGGCTTTTATTTTTAATTGCTTCCGGTACTCGGTTATTTTGCTGTGTGAGGTACGGGCAATAACAAAGTTTTGTGTGGCTTCATCGTCTAATTTTTCCACCAGGGCATCCATTTGTTTGCTATTGGTAAATTTTACCTGGTAGGTAATGCTGGCCATCATATCCGGGGCTTTCTTTTTTTTGCGCCAGTAATAATAGTTGTTATAGCCGGTGTACGAAACAATGCTGATGGCAGAATCGGTAAGGCCAACGGTTTTGCAGGCCTGCAGAAATTGGGTTTTAATGGTTTCCAGGTCTTTTTTGTCTTCTCCCTTTTTCTGGTATTCTCTTAAGTCAATGTTTACATAAATTTCATCGGGCACCAGTTCTATTTCTGCGCTGCCGGTAACATTAATGGTTTTAGGAAAGGGGTTATAGTTTTGCGCAAACAGGTGGGCAAGGGCCAATAACAAACCGAGGGTGATGGTGAGTTTTTTCATGTGTAATTTTTTTATTTTCTGCCATTGGATGCCTGTAAAAAATAAATTACACAGAGGCTGGTTGTTAAATACTGTTAAAGAATTTATTGTTACTGGTCTTAGTATTTCATACAAACATCGTTGCTCGTTGTAAACCCCGACAGGATTTGTGCCAAGCATTCGGGGCACACTTGTACTATGGTAATGCAGGGCAACAGTTATTACACTTTTATATAATAAACTGGTACTACCGGCGCTGGTTAATACTGCTTATTTTTATTGAGCTTTATGCAGAGAGATGATTTATATTTACAGAGGTAAAATGTGTAGTCAATATCAGGTAAATATAAAGTTGGCGATAGCGCAACCCGCTGCAAATGCTTTGAAGTATCAGTGGAAAAAATGGAGCGTTTGTAATGCTAATTCCAGATGCAATCGGGCTGAATCAGAAAGTCACAAGTGATCCGCTTTGGCGGAACACTTGCGCCAGTTGAGGTAGTGTAGCTAAAAGCTACGAACAAAAACAGCGTAGGCTCAGCCTACGCTGAGTGAGGGGACAGGTGGCGGAGGTTATTATTCAACAACATCGTATTACGATATAGCAACAAAAAAACTAATAGGTGAAATCACTAGCCATTAATCGCTTTAAATTATTTAAAATTGCTCACATTTTTTTTTGGGCGATTTGGGCCATACTTACAGTCTTGACCTATGACCGGGCGAAAGATTGTTATAGACAAATGTTTAGCAGATATGTTAGTTACACCATTTTTAAGTGGTTCGAGTTGGTATTTATGTTTGGCGGCGGGATATTGGTGTTAATCTTTTTTCTTCAGGTACTTAAGTTAAAGTATTGGGGATATGTTATATTTGAAATAATCTTTATTGTAATTATTTATGTACATCTAAGAATGTATTTTTATTGTAACTAAAATAAAGACCCGGCAACTCAGGTTTTAATTTTTTAGCAGCAATCCAACCGAGCAGAGTAGTGTAGCTAAAAGCTACGAACAAAAACAGCGTAGGCAAAGCCTACGCTGAGTGAGGGATTTCTCCAAATCCAGTACCGCTTTTCAACAATCTTAATACTTGGCATTGGTAATTTTACTTTTATGGGAAAAGGAAAAAAAATCGCAATTGAGCTAATTTCAGCATATACTTGTTTGTCGGGGCTATTTCTGTTTGTGAGTTTTGTTTTTAAAGTAAATTTTTTTCAAGCATTTACTTCATTATTACCTGTCGTATTTACTTTTTTGATTATCTTATTCTTTTTCTTGTCTGGCTTGGTTGCTTTTCTTAACCCGGTGTCAATTAGAGCTAAAAAGTTATTGATAGGGGCATTTTTATTACAGTTATGTCAGGTTTCTATTTTGGGCGTTACTTTCAAAAATTATTTTGGACCCTATTTAGC
>JANRMC010000218.1:0-18928 GCA_033761915.1 Flavihumibacter sp. | reverse complement strand
TAGCAAACAAAATTCATACTTTCATCTAAAACAGAGCATGCCGCAACTTATTGTATTATTCGCCGCTTCCTGGTTGCTGGTTTGGCTTATTGAAAAGCAACACCTTTCTGTTTTGGGATTACGGCCCAACACAGAACGGATAAAATATTTTGTAATTCTTTTTTTGGCAGCGGCCACCTGCTCAACTGCTGCTTTTTTACTACGCATGTTATTGGTAAAGGAAAGTTATATGCTGTCTCCTTCTTTAAATGTAAGGGCCGTTGTAACAGAGATTGGATACCAGATAAGAACTGTTTTGACAGAGGAGCTGCTGTTCAGAGGTGTTTTGTTATATATACTTATTAAAAAACTGGGTGTTAAAAAAGCCATCGTCATTTCATCGGTGGCGTTTGCATTAATGCATTGGATGAATGCCGGTGTATGGGGCAATATAACCCAGATGGCAACCGTATTTTTGTTTACATTTTTTATGGGGCTTGTGCTGGCTTTTGCTTATGCAAAAACTTATTCGCTCTTTTTGCCTTTTGCTATTCACTTTGGCTGGAACCTGGTACAAAATTATATTTTCCCCGGTATGACGGGAAGCAACGCCGTTTTTGTTTTAGCAGCTAACCCACCTGTTGTAACCATATCATACGCTGCATTCTTTACTATGTTGTTGCTGCCTAAAATAGCGGTGCTGGTTACCAGTTATTTTATTATGCGGCAACACTTACAGGTTGCAACACCATAACCCATTTACACATACCAATAATGTACGCTATGCTGCCCAAAGCTATGCCGATGAACCGAGCGTGGCAACGATGCTGCTATGAAAAACTACTGCTGGCTGCACCCAAAATTATATATGAAAAGAGATGACAAATGAGAGTGGTGTGCTTAACAGCGGCCGCCATTTTCAAATTTTGAGATCAGCACATTATCAAATTATTTTCGCTACACACTACTTACCGGCTGCATACTTTGCCAGATATTGATATGTAGCTGTAAGCTGCCCTTGCTGTACCATGGTGGCACGATTGATAATTTCTGAACCGCCTTTTACCAAATCTTCCAGCACGTATTTAATTAATTGCTCACCAAAATATCGGCTGGCATCCCGTGGCAGTTCGTTGGGCAGGTTGCCCACAGCCAGTATATCGATGCTGCCGGGTAAATAAGGCGCTGTTTTTTGCAGGGTATTTTTATCTACACCATAAATGGGGTCTTCAATGGTTTGATCGCCGAGGTTAATGGGCACCGATCCGTTTTCATCGTCTGTAATATCTGCTATGGTTTGTAAAATAAAATCTTCTGCCGGCACATCTGTTTTTTCAAAAAGGCGGGGTACGTTTTTATCCCAATAAACACCATTCATTAAAATATCTGTTTGTGCGGCATAGGGTAAAAACTTACAACGATAATGCTGCGGGTTTTCGTGAAAATCTACCCGATTGTACTTGCCGGTTGTTTGGTGTTCATACAAATCGGGCGACTTTAATTGTGTGTACACCGGATAAGAGAAACGGCGTTTTAAATAATCTTCCGGCTCCACCTCGTGTATGCCCATCAGGTTCATAATTTCTAAAATACCGTGTGCCACCCGGCCGCTGCCAGTAATGGCAATTTTAACATTGGGCAGCCGCAATCCAAAATAAGTATGTATCAGTTCTCTGAAGCTGCGTTGCTTATATACCCGTTGCAAATTGTATAAACCCGTGCGGTGGCCATAAGCCATCATTCCATTGTGGGCACCCACCACACCTGCAAAAAAACCAAAGCCAATAATACGGGTACCGTCTTCATGTTCCAGGCACTCATAATCTATGAGGGTAATTTTTTGTTGCAAAATGGTTTGCAGCAATTGCTGGTTATGCGGTTGCTTCTTTTTGGTATGAGAAAAAAACAGGTAGGTTTTGCCGGGCAACAGCATACTTACCGGCACTTCTTTAATGCCCAGTAAAATATCGCATGCACTCATATCTTCCTGCACGGTTACGCCGGCCATTTCATACTCTCGGTTGCTAAAACAGCGGCTGGTGCTTTGCTGGGCAATAATGGTAACATTGGTACTGTTCTTATGTATCCATTTGCATTGGGCGGGGGTTAAAGCCACGCGGTTGTCTGAAGGGGTTTTACCCTCCCGTATTAGTCCTATCTTTATCATGCGGAGCGGTTATTAGCAATCGAAAAAATCAGATGGGCCGCAAGTTAACACTTATTAGTTGAATGGATTACTTAAGGAAAATACTACAGTTACTGCGCAAGGTTTTTGTGCGTAAAAAAGACTGCTGCCGGTAAGCTTAAAATATGCTGGCATATTTGGCTATAAACAATTAGTGCTGTAATATTGCAACCCGCATAAAGGCCCAGATGGCGGAATTGGTAGACGCGTCAGACTCAAAATCTGGTATTGGCAACAATGTGCAGGTTCGATTCCTGTTCTGGGCACAAAAAACAAACCTTCTGGTTTGTTTTTTTATTTTGGAGATGTGGTAGCCAGCATTTATTCTTTGTGCAAGCCCGGTTGCCACAGTTTATCCCGACTTTTCGGGACTCGGTTCAACGGCAACACATAGGCAACTAACCTTTAAGACACTTACATCATTAATTCCTGCGTACCGTCAATTTCTTATAATATTTTATACTACTTAACCGACAGAGATGTCATTTCGTCGATATATTGTCCTTTTGAGAGAATTTTTTCCATGATTTGGAGAGCATGACAAATGCCATAAAAAATAAATCCTTGCCTTTGAATATTTTATCATGAAAAAATAAATGGCATAGCAATAGCCAACTATTTGCGACAACACATACAGGATTGCCTGTATAAACAGAAACAAAAAAGAAAAGATCAACCCTATGTACGGAATTGTAAACGTTGCCCTGGAAGAAATGGTTATTTCTAATTACGGGCAGGATAAATGGGAAGAAGCGCTGCACAAGAGCGGCGCAGGTGTTTTTCATTTTGAAGTAGACAAACTGTATGATGATGAAGTTACCTACCTGCTTGTTGCCAGTGTGGCTGAGGTATTAGAAATGAACATACACAAAGTAATGAACCTGTTTGGCGAATGGTGGATATTAAAAGTAGGTACAGGCAAACATGCCAACCTGATGGCTTCCGGAGGAGAATCGCTGAAGGAGTTTTTAATAAACCTGCCCACCTTTCATAGCAAAGTGATATTGATATACGTAGAAATGTTTGCTCCGCAGTTTACGGTTACAGATGTTGAAGCCAACAGCCTTGTTATACATTATTATTCTAACCGCAGAAGCTTAACAGAATTTGTAAGAGGCTTATTACTGGGCTTGGGCAAAATGTTTAAAACACCGGTAAGTGTAATTCTTTTAAATAGCCGAAACGAAGGAGCCGATCATGATACCTTTCGTGTAAGCTGGAATTAATTTTTAAAGAGTAGAAACTGGAAAACCGGCAGTTCTGTTTTTTGCAGTAGCGGTGTAGTGTGGCGGGCTTTTGAAGAAATACGGTTTTTATGTACATCAGCAGCCTCGCAGTAACCGGCATCTGCACAATAAGAAACACTCAGCAATTGGCGGCATATTTTTTCATATGCTGCCAGTTCTTTTTCATCTTCCTCCGTAGTCTCTCTGAAAAATATTTGCTGGTTATTTATCTGATAAACCTTCATTTTTACAAAACTAAAATTAACCTTTTTTACCAATAACAACTGTTTAATAAAACCTCTTTTTCAGCTGCTGATTGCTCACCATTCTTTACGAGACTTTAAAAGATAGGGTTGCCGCTGCACCGGCTATAAAATAAATTTTGAGTATTTTTTTAACACCGCGGGGTATATTAAAAATAAATCCTGCCGCAGCAGGATTTATAAATCAATCTCCCTTTCAGTTATCTTATTTAATCAGCCGCTCACTTATTTTACCAGTAGCCTTATTTTTCAATATCAGTTTTTTGGCGCCATAGTGTGTAACCTCCTCTTTTACCAGGTAATGGTCTGCATCGTATTCAGTTAAATGACTGTCTTTGCTTACACCTTCTTTACCACGCCAGATGTCTAATTGCACGGGTTCCCATTTTTTTGTTTTTACACTTTTGTAGGCGGCATCCAGTATGCAGTTAACCACATAGCCATCATAAAAAGTTTCTTTGGCAGGCACCCCATTTTCCATGCTGTTAAACATATCCATAAACATATGGTTATAGCCTAACTCATTCAGCTCATCTCCCACCGGAAATAACCAGCCTGTATTGCTTTCTGCTTTCTCGGCCACATAATCGGCCCCCTTACCGGTAGTAAACATATCAAAGCCGGTACGTAAAAAACTGTTTATCCAAATGGTGCCTTCAGAACCCATTACCTCGTCTCTTAAATCCAGTCCGCCTCTAAAGGTCCAGCTTACTTCAAACTGACCGATAGCGCCATTTTCATATTTTACCAAACCAATAGCATGGTCTTCAGCATCAATTGGTTTTACCTGTGTATCGGCCCAGCACATTACTTCTACCGGCTTAATGTCTTTACCAATATAACTGCGGGTAATTTCAACACAGTGGCAACCCAAATCTAATATACAGCCACCACCCGCTTGTTCTATATCCCAAAACCATTCGCTGTGGGGGCCCGGGTGTGTTTCCCGGCTTTTGGCCCAAAGAATACGGCCCAGCGCCCCATTCTTTACACTCTCCATGGCTTTTATAAACTTGGGGGTGTATACCAGATCTTCTAAATAGCCATTAAAGATGCCTGCTTTTTCAACCGCTTCCAGCATGCGTTTTGCTTCTTCTGCATTACGGCCTAAAGGCTTGGTGGTTATTACTGCTTTCTTATGCTTACAGCAAAGCATTACTGCCGCTTCATGTAAATTATTGGGCAGCGAAATACATACCACATCCACATCGGGGTGGGCAATACTGGCTTCCATATCGGTAGTAACATGCGGTACGTTATAGCGCTCGGCAAACTTTTGTGCACTCTCTTGCCGGCGGCTGTAAATGCTTACAATTTTGTCCTTGCTTCTGTACCCTTGTAAAGAATCTGCGTAAAAACGACCTATAAATCCTGATCCAAGCATTGCAATACGTTTCATAAAATTTCTGGTTTGTTGTTGCGTAATGTATTTAAAATATAAATAGTTATTTTTTGGTTACCGGCGGTGGATTGGCTATTGAGCTTTTGTTGCGTCGCACACTTCAGCATTTGAGATTTGATATTTCTAATTTGAAATTAAAAATCTCAAATTAGAAAATCTGCAGTACAAGTGTGCGACGCAAGGATGCCGAACAAAGAACTGGTGCTGGTAACAAAATATTAAGCTTCCTTAATTTCTTTCTTTTCTTTAAAGAACAAAATAAAATATAATAATACGGCCACGGCAATACCTGCAGGCACCAGCCATATATTGTACCAGTTATGTGTTTCGCCGGTTTTGTATTTATCTACAATAATGCCACTGAACCAGGTGCCAATAAACATACCCAATCCGTAAGTGGCAAACGTAAACAGACCCTGTGCTGCATTCTTAATTTTTTCACCGGCTTTTTTCTCAGTGTACATATAGCCAGTTACAAAAAAGAAATCGTAACAAATGCCGTGTAATATAATACCGCCGTACAGCATCCACATATTATTATCGGCATTGCCATAGGCAAAGCACACATAGCGCAGTATCCACGCCACCATACCCATCAGCAACATATTTTTTACGCCAATTTTGTAAAACAAAAATGGTATGGCTAATATAAATACGGCTTCAGATACCTGGCCCAGTGTCATTTTTTGGGCGGCTTCTTTTACGCCCATTTCATTTAAAAACGGATTGGCAAACCCGTAATAAAATGATAGTGGTATGCAAACAAGAATTGCGGCTATAAAAAAGATGAGATAGGATTTATCTTTAAACAACACAAACGCTTCTGTACCCATTGCGGCCGATGCAGATGTTTGTACCTGTGCCTTGGGCGGTGTGTTGGGTAATGCAAAACTAAACACACCCAATAAAGCAGAGGCTGCAGCAGCCAATTGAAAAGTGGCAGCTGTTTTTTCTATACCAAATTTACTGAGGGTAATGCCTGCTAAAATCCATCCCACAGTACCAAACACCCGTATCCATGGAAATTGTTTGCCGGCATCGGTCATTTGTCCAAACGCAATGCTGTTAGATAATGCAATGGTGGGCATATACACCAGTGAGTAGGCCAGTATTACCCAATAAAAAATGCCATTGCTATCTACCGTAGTGGCCAGAAATAACAGACCGGCACCAATTATATGCAGCACCCCCATTATTTTTTGCGCAGCAAAATAACGGTCTGCAATCAGCCCGATAAAGAAAGGAGAGATCATGGTGGCAATAGCCAATGCAGAGTAGGCCGCCCCAATTTGCAGGCCCGATGATTGCAGGTGTTCTCCCATATACGTGCCCATAGTAACATACCAGGCGCCCCATATAAAATATTCTAATAACATCATAAAGGCCAGGGAAAGGCCGGTAGGTAATTTCATGTTGCAGCAGTTTTGTTTAGCAGTAAAAAACAGCTATGAATATACAACGGGAACGCAGTAGTAAAAAAAGATTCTTATGAGTGGCAGTGCATTAAAATTTGTCAATAATTATCTTGAAAGATTTATTTTGCGGCCCAATGAGACTATTTGAAGACAGCTACCGGCACAAAGGACTGCGTAAAAAATTAACTGAGCTTTTGCGCAGCAAAGGAATTACTGATGAAAGCGTATTGAATGCTATCAACAATATTCCGCGTCACTTTTTTTTAGACAGTGCTTTTGATGAAGTGGCGTATGAAGACCGGGCCTTCCCTATTGCTAATAACCAAACCATTTCTCAACCCTACACAGTGGCATATCAAAGCCAGTTACTGGAAATAAAACCTTTTGATAAAGTATTAGAAATTGGTACCGGCAGCGCTTACCAGGCCGTGGTGCTGGCAGAAATGGGTGCACAGGTTTTTACTATTGAAAGACAGAAACAATTGTTTGATAATAACAAGCAGTTTGCCCTGCTTAAAAAATACCCGGCTATTAAATTTTTTTATGGAGATGGTTTTGAAGGCTTACCCACTTTTGCCCCTTTTGATAAAGTAATTGTAACCGCTGCCGCACCTTTTATACCACAGAAACTGGTAGCACAAATGAAGGCGGGCGGCAAAATGGTAATACCGGTGGGAGAAGGCGAAATACAACGCATGATGCGCCTTACCAAACAACCAGATGGCAGCACCACTGAAGAATTGTTTGAAAAATTTTCTTTTGTACCCATGCTGGAAGGCAGAAATGGCTGAGCAAAATAATTGCCGTTTATATGGCTGCCTGTTGCTGTAATATCTGTGTGCCTGTTGCTACTTATTTTGAAACTGTTTTTATCATGGCCATAAAAAAAATAATCATTATTGGTGCCAGCAGTGGCATTGGTGCAGCCATGGCTGCTATGTATGCACAGCAACAGCATATAGTAGGCATCAGCGGCCGCCGCAACGAATTACTGCTGCAATTACAGCAACAGTTTCCTCAACAAATACATACGGAGTGCTTTGATGTGATGGGTAATAATAATATTTATCACCTGAAAGCTTTAATTGAAAGAATGGGCGGAATGGATTTGCTGATTTATAATGCCGGCTATGGTGAAATAAGTAAAATACTGGACCCCGTTATTGAAAAAGAAACCACCCATACCAATGTAAACGGCTTTATTGAAATTGTTGGTTTTGCCTTTAACTATTTTGCCCGGCAAGGATACGGGCAAATTGTGGCCACTTCTTCTATTGCCTCTAAACGCGGCAACAGTATGGCACCTGCCTATAGTGCCAGCAAGGCCTTTATGAGCACTTATATGGAAGGTCTTTATATGAAAGCCAAAAAAACACCTTTGCCACAAGTTTATATTACAGATGTGCAGCCCGGTTTTGTGGCCACCAAAATGGCCAAAGGTGCCGGCCGCTTTTGGGAAGCCCCGGTAACAAAAGCCGCATCTGAGATAATTGCTGCTATTGAAAAGAAAAAGTTCAGGGTGTACATTACCAAACGCTGGTGGATTTTTGGTAAGCTGATGCCCTTGTTACCCAATTTTATTTACCACCGCATCGGGTAAAACAAAAGCGCTGCGCAGTAGACACTGGCGGCGCTATAACCATCACCACTTTATGAGAGAAAGAAAAAGATGGGTGTTATAAATTATTTAGCTTTTGCCATACCGGTTTTAAATTTTTTAATACCAAATACCACCGCAATTATTGCCAGCCATAAAGGCCAAAACGCAGTAACGGCAATTAACACCTCGCCCAACCACTGCCAGCCACTTTTAAATGACTGCCCCAGCTTTGTAACAAAAGAGGGTGACACATCTACTGAAGCAGTGGCATTTAAAACCTGGTAATAGGTTAACTGTATGGTGCTGTACGCAGCAGAATGAGTAAGGTATTGCACTCTGCCGGCCGCTGTTTCCATTTGTTCCTGCAGCTCGTTTATCTCAGCCTGTACTTCCAATACATCGCTCATCTTTTTGGCTTCGCTCATTAATTGCAGATAGCGTTCCCGCATGGCTTTTTTGGTTTGGATGCGGCCCTTGGTATCTACCACTTCCGCACTTACATCTTCACTGGTTATTTTACGCACATCCACAGCAATGGCTGCGGGTGTTATAGCATTTATTAAAGTTTCAAACTGCGCCACTGGTACTTTTATGGTGATACTGTTTTCTATTTTGTATTCAGACTGACTTTGTTCTTCATTAGCAATATACCCGCCATTAGCTTTTACCTGTTGCTGCACCAGTGTGCTGAATTTTTTATAATCTTCAACGCTTACACTGAGGGTGGCATTTTTAATAATCTGCTTATCCCAATCGGGCTGTGCGGCGGGTTCATTGGCGGCTTTCTGCTTATGGTCCTTATAAATACCATTGCCGGCAGGCATTAAGGCAGTGTCTGCTACTGCTATTTGAGGCGGCTCTGCAGCAATATCCGCCACCGTCATATCGGCCGTGGGTTTATTATTTACGGCACTTTGGTTACAGGCAAAAAGAAAGGTACTTGCTGCCATAGCAGCAAGGGCATTAAAAAATTTCATGGCTATACTTTTTTAAATGGCGCTGCTTTTAGATGCAGCAAATTGAAGTTTACATAAAGGGAGAAAAATAAAACAGCCGATTTAGCTGCTATTACAAAAGCAATCATTTATCATGGCTATAGTAATTTTTTGTTGATACCGGCCACGCAAAAAAAGTAACCCTTAACAAAAAGCCAATGCTATAAATGAAAAAGCCGGTTAGTATTAACCGGCTTTAATAATTCAGGAATGTAACCTGTAACTTATTTCCCCTCTCCTGCCATTTCCATTACAATCTTCCACTCTTCATCTGTTACGGGTTGTACACTTAAACGGCCCAGGCGAATGAGCGCCATATTGGCCAGGCGTTTGTCTTTTTTTAATTCGGCCAGGCCTACCGGCTTTTTTAATTTTTTATGCGGTGTAAAATCTACCACCACCCATGCATCTTCATCGGTGGTAGGATCCTGATAATGTTCTTTAACCACTTTGGCAATACCCACAATTTCTAACCCTTCGTTGCTATGATAGAAAAAAGCGAGATCGCCTTTTTTCATTGCTTTTAAATTATTACGGGCGGCATAATTACGCACCCCATCCCAAAACGTTTGCTTGTCTTTTACCAGCTGATCCCAGCTGTATTTAAAAGGCTCCGACTTTATTAACCAATAAGCCATGATTGATTAAAAATTAAAAATGTATAATTAATAATTTACAGTATAAGAGTGCGACGCAACGGTTGCTGCTATGAAAAACGACTGCTGGCCAAACAAAAAATTATAAATGAATAACAACGAATTAAAAAGCGGCGTCAGCCATTATCAAATTATTCATCCAACTTTAATACTGCTAAAAAAGCTTCCTGCGGCACTTCTACCGTTCCTATCTGGCGCATGCGTTTCTTACCTTCTTTTTGTTTTTCTAACAGCTTGCGTTTACGGCTAATGTCTCCACCATAACATTTGGCGGTAACATCTTTACGCATGGCACTGATGGTTTCGCGGGCAATTACTTTAGCACCCACCGCGGCTTGTATGGCTATCTGAAACTGCTGGCGGGGCACCAGTTCTTTCAGCTTCTCGCATAGCTTGCGACCAAAATCTTGTGCACGGCCACGGTGTATCAATGCACTTAATGCATCCACTTTATCGCCGTTCAACAAAATATCCATCTTAATAATATCGCTGTCGCGGTAACCAATGGGGTGATAATCGAACGATGCATAGCCACGGGTCTGGCTCTTCAGCTTATCATAAAAATCAAATACAATTTCTGTTAAAGGCATTTCAAAAATTAACTCAACGCGGGTTTGTGTTAAATAGCTTTGGTTAATTAAGATGCCGCGTTTGCCCAGGCAAAGCGTCATAATATTACCAATGTATTCTGGCTTGGTAATTATTTGGGCTTTAATATAGGGTTCTTCTATGCGGTCAATTTTTGTGGGGTCGGGCATTTCTGTAGGGTTGTTTACCACAATTTTTTCGCCCTTGCTGGTGTAGGCAATAAAGCTAACGTTGGGTACGGTGGTAATAACAGTTTGGTCAAACTCACGTTCCAATCGCTCTTGTATAATTTCCATGTGCAGCATGCCTAAAAAGCCGCAACGGAAACCAAAGCCCAGCGCCTGTGATGTTTCTAATTCATACGTAAGCGAGGCATCGTTTAACTGCAGTTTATCCATACACTCACGCAGCTCTTCAAAATCATCGGTTACCACCGGAAAGATACCGGCAAATACCATTGGCTTTACTTCCTGAAAACCGGTGATGGGTTCTTGTGTGGGGTTATTGGCAAGGGTAAGTGTATCGCCCACTTTTACTTCTTTGGCATTTTTAATACCGGTAATAATATAGCCCACATCTCCGCAGGTTACAGATTGTTTTTCCGTCATCTTTAATTTTAAGATGCCAACTTCATCTGCATCATAGCTTTGGTCGGTGCTTACAAATTTTACTTTATCGCCTTTATTAATGCGGCCGTTTAAAACACGGTAATAAACAATAATACCTCTAAAGCTATTGAATACACTGTCAAAAATTAATGCCTGTAAAGGCGCATCGGGGTTGCCTTGCGGGGCAGGTATGCGTTCTACAATTGCTTCCAAAACTTTATCAACCCCCAAACCGGTGCGGCCGCTGGCGTGTAATATTTCTTCTCTTTTGCAGCCTATCAGTTCCACAATCTGGTCTTCCACTTCTTCAATCATTGCGCCATCCATATCAATTTTATTAATAACCGGAATTATCTCCAGGTCATTATCAATGGCCAGGTACAGGTTACTGATGGTTTGCGCCTGTATACCCTGGGTGGCATCCACCAGCAGCAGGGCACCTTCGCAGGCGGCAAGGGCACGGCTAACCTCGTAGCTAAAGTCCACGTGGCCGGGCGTGTCAATCAGGTTTAAAATATACTCCTGCTTATCAGTGTGTTTATAGTTAATCTGAATGGCGTGGCTTTTAATGGTAATACCCTTCTCCCGTTCAAGGTCCATATCATCCAGCACCTGGTCCATCATGTCGCGGTCGCTAATGGTGCCGGTGGTTTGTAAAAGGCGGTCGGCCAGGGTGCTTTTTCCGTGGTCAATATGGGCAATAATGCAAAAATTCCTGATCTGCTTCATGTATCTTTTTTATCCGTTAAATGCGGGGGCAAAACTAAGGAAAAGCGGGGGAATTAATGGTATAATGTGCTGATTTGAAAATTTGATACAGGCTGACGCCCCCTTTTAATTCGTTGTTTTTTATTGGTGGTTTTTTGTTTGGCCAGCAGTGGGTTTTCATGGCAGCGGCCGTTGCGTCGCACACTTCGGCATTTGAAATTTGATATTTCTGATTTGCAATAAAAAATCGTAAATCAGACATACAAAAGCACAAGTGTGCGACGCAACGATGTTGAATAGCCGTACCAATGCTGACATACAAAATACCCAAACACTTTTTAAAGAACTCCACACCAAGCAGTAAAAAGTTTTATTTTGCAACAAATCTTTTCATGCACCAACAAAACTGCACCAACTGCACTCAGGTTTATTACGGAAATTTTTGTAACAACTGCGGACAAAAACATGCACACCGCTACACCATTAAACATGTAATACATGAACTGGTGCATTTATTTACCCATGCAGATAAAAGTATTTTTTCTTTTGTAAAGCATATTGTAATTAACCCGGGCACAGTGGCTTTAGACCTGGTAGAAGGTAAACGCAAAAGGTATTTCAACCTCTTTCAATATCTTTTAATTATTGTGGGTATTACCACCTTTTTAATTACAAAGACACATTTTTTAGAAATGACCATGCAGAATATAAACGGTCTTACACAGAATAATAACACTAAAATAAGTGCACAACTGGCCCATTTGCAACAACAATCTGCCGTGGTATTGCAAAAATATAATAATGTTCTGCAAATGATTTTAATACCGGTATTTGCACTTTTCTCCTGGCTTTTTTTAGGCAGGCGTAAATATAATTATGCAGAAAATATTGTACTGCATACTGCCGGCAGTGCACAAACCAATACCATTGCTGTTGTAACCACATTGCTTTTTTTCATCAGCAGTAACAAATCATACTTTTTGGTACTTACTGCAATCTCATTTTGTATAATGATTTATTCTTTTGCTCTTTGCTACCGGCAGTTTTATAAAATATCCTGGGGTAAAGCGATTTTATTTGCCATACTGGTTTATATATGTTCTTATATTGTTCAGATGGTGCTTATAACCATATTGATGATAGCATACTTATTAATTACTTTAATTTAATGCCTTACTACAATATAGCATGCCTGTCTTAAAAGCTACTTTTGCCGATATACCTGAATTACTGCAATTGGTAAACAGTGCGTTTCGTGGACAAGCTTCTAAACAAGGCTGGACCACCGAAGCGGATTTGCTGGAAGGTGATTTAAGAATTGATGCCACCGGCATTGAAGCCATGTTAGAAGACCCCACAGCCACTATTTTAAAATTCACCCATAACGCCGCCGTAATTGAAGGCTGCGTATACCTACAACAAAGAGATAAGCAACTATATCTTGGCATGCTAACCGTTAACCCGCTATTACAAGGTGCGGGTATTGGCAAAATATTACTGGGGGCTGCAGAAGCATATGCCGTTACCTGCCAGTGCAGCAGCATAGTTATGCGTGTAATAAGCGTAAGAAGAGAATTAATAGCGTGGTACCTGCGCCATGGCTACCGGCTTACCGGCACAAAAGAAGCTTTTCCTGTAAATGAAAAATTTGGCCGGCCTACACAAACATTAGAGTTTGAAATTTTAGAAAAAGCGATAACAGCAACTTCCTAATCCTGCACAGCTATTGACAGTTTCCGCTCCGGAAATTTATCGGCGTATTGATATACAAGGCCACGTATATAATCATTATCAGGGTAAGGCGTTATTGTTTCTTTGAGGGCTTTTACAGATTGTAATGCTTCTTGCTCTTTAACTGTGCCCATGCCCATAAAACGCCCCTCTTCCATTAATATATAATTATCGCCTTCATCCTGCAACACAAAAGTGGGTAATTGCTGTTTTAAACTGCCTACGGCTTTTTGTACCCGTTTATTATAGTGATAATAATTTAATGCCGGTTTTTCTGTAACTCTTGCTTTGGAAGCAAAACAAAAAGCTTCATGCAGTTCATACTCCTCCACCAGCTTTCGCAGCAATACCTGTCCTTCGTGTAAAAGATTAAATGTATATACAGCAGGCAGGTTTTTTTTCTTTCGTTCTATAAACAGCCGCAGGTAGCCATTCTGGTCTTCGTAGGTATACAAACCATACTCGTAATGAAACCGCTTCTGGCTTCTGTTATACGGTGGCCACAGCCTTCTTATTTCCACACTTTCCAGTATCAGTGCACTCAGTTCACTGCCGCAGGTTTTAAAGCTTATTGAAAATATTTTTCTAAGAAACTCCTGCTTGCGTTTGCTGCTATCGTTATTACTAAAATGACTGCATACCCGTTGGCGCAGGTTTACAGCTTTGCCCACATATAGTATCTTGCCTTTCTCATCATGAAAATAATAAACCCCGGGGCTGCCCGGTAACTGGTTTACAAAACCGGCATCTAAATTAGGAGGCAGGTATTGTTCTTTATTTTTACCCCGCAGCATTTTTACCAGTTCACCGTTTACATCGTTGGCCTGTATTTTTTCAAATAAAGCTACGGTGGCAATTACATCTCCAATAGCTCTGTGGCGGTTATTAATTACAATTTCCAGTTGCCGGCATAAATTACCCAAACTGTAACTGGCCAACCCCGGAAACACTTTACGGGCCAGGCGTACTGTACATAACTTACGTACATTTAAAACATAACCGGCTTCCTGCAGGTGATGTTTAATAAATGAATAGTCAAAATTTACATTGTGGGCCACAAAAATTCTATCGCCCAAAAGGTTAAAAATATTGGCAGCCACTTCTTCAAAGCCCGGTGCAGCTGCTACCATTTCATTGGTAATGCCGGTTAAAGCCGTAATGTATTTAGGAATGTTTTGGTGCGGGTTAATAAGTGTATGAAAACGCCCTTCTTCTTCTACCCCATTGTGCAGCACGATAGCAATTTCTGTTATGCCGCCTGCTGCTGCATAAGAGCCTGTGGTTTCTATGTCTACAATAGCAAATTTCATGAGCGCTAAAACGAAATGCAATTTCGTAAAATAGACGCTACGCTACAATTTTTTGCTAATTATTTTAGAATAATTTTTGCTTACAAACCCACCTGCATTTTTTGGGTGCGCATATTTTTTAAAGAGGGGTCCATGGCAATGGCCTGATCGCAAAGCTGCTGGCCTTTTTGGGTATCGCCTTTTTTCTGGTAGGCCATGCCAATCATATAAAGGGCACGGGCATTCTTTTTATCGTAAAGTAAAATTTTATCCCAGTAATCAATAGCATCCTGGTATTTGCCAATTTTATAATACACATCAGCCACCCCGTAAAGTAATGTAATGTCTGCTGGTTTTTTTTCCAGCACTTTTTTCATGGCTTCAATGCATTTATCTGCCTGCCCTATTCCAAGATATGAGATAGAAAGGTTTTCGTAATAATCATTATCAGTTTTATAACCACGTGCAGCCGCCAGCTCATAATATTTAATTGCATTCACATCATCGGGTATGGCTGCAAAGTTTAAAGCTGTTTCATATACCCAGCGGGGTTTTGTGGTATCTGTTTGTATGGCTTGCACAAAATAACCAGCAGCACTTCGGTAATTACTCATATCAACAAAGCTTCTGCCAATGATATAGGGTATTTCTGCATTGGTTGGTTCTTCCTTCAACGCATTTTGCAGATACGGAAAAGCCTGCCCATAATCTTCCATTTCATAATAGCTTTTGCCAATAATATAATTGGTTTTTAGCGGGGCTTTTAATTCCTGTGCCTTTTTTGCGTATTGAATGGCTTCATTCCACTTGCGTGTCCAAAAATAAAGATTGGCCATCTGTGCATTTACATCTGCATCGTTGGCATTTTTCTTTAAAACCTCCGCAAAAGATTGTTTGGCTAAATCGTATTTGCGCTGTTCTGCATACACCAAACCTAATTCTTTATGTGCTGCAGCATTAGAAGCATTTAACTGCACAGCTTTCTGCAAATTATTTTGCGCCACCTGCCAGCGCCGTTCATTTTTTGCTTTAATACCTTCCTGTAAAAAATAGTCAGCACTGTCTGTTTGTGCCACAGCGGTAAAAGAAACGGTTACCAAAATAAGGATAAGCAGGTTTTTCATGTTGTATATCAATTTTAGCATCCCTAAGTTACCAATCAACCGGCATACACATAAATTAAATTTATTGTATTAGGCCGGCCTTTTGGGTACTATTTAACAGTGTTGGTGTTGAAAATCCGGAGGAAATTGTGCCGGGCTTTCGGGGCACCCTTAAGCTTTTATATTGCTTTTCAGCAAGTTTATTGCTTACATTATTCCAACTATTTCAACACTACCCCACCTAACGGAGGCAAATGAATATTTATTTCAAACTGTTTGGTCTTTTTATCCACCAGTGTGGTGCTGATTTCAGGGTTAAATACATCTCCGCTGCCCCAAAACTCTTTAGCATCACTGTTAAATATTTCTTTCCATGCTTTTTTTGTATGCGTATACACTTTCCAATCTCTTCTTACCACGGGTGTCATATTTAAAATTACCAGCACATCGTCTGCCGGTTTTTTGCCTTTGCGCCGAAAGGTAATCACACTTTCTTCCCGGTGGTTCAAGTCAACCCACTCAAAACCATATTCATTAAACTGGTTTTCATACAAAGCCGGTTCATTTTTTAACAGATGGCACAATGCTTTTACACAGTTGCGCATTTTTTCATGGCAATCAAATTGCAGCAGGTTCCAGGGTAATTCGCTTTTATAATTCCACTCTTGTGTGCTGCCAAACTCGTTACCCATAAACAACAGTTTGGCACCCGGGTGGGTAAACATATAAGTATATAAAAGCCGCAGGTTGGCAAATTTTTGCCATTCATCTCCGGGCATTTTATAGATCATAGGGCTTTTGCCATGTACCACTTCATCGTGGCTTAGCGGCAGCATAAAATTTTCATCGTAGTAATACATCATACTAAACGAAAATTGGTTTTGCTGAAACTGCCGGTAAAAAGGATCTTGCTTAAAATATTTCAGGGTATCGTGCATCCAGCCCATCATCCACTTCATACCAAAACCAAGTCCATCTGCAAAAGTGGGTTTAGATACACCTGGCCAATCGGTTGCTTCTTCGGCGATGGTTTGCACATCCGGAAAATCGCGGTAAATGGTTTCGTTCAGGTCTTTGATAAAAGCAATCGCTTCCAGGTTACCATCACCCCCAAATTCATTGGGCTCCCATTGTCCGGCTGTGCGACTGTAATTCAATTTCAGCATTGATGATACTGCATCTACCCGCAATCCATCTACATGAAATTTATCGAGCCAGAAACGGGCACCGCTGATAAGAAATGATTTTACTTCTCCCCTTTTATAATTAAATATATAACTGTTCCAATCGGGGTGGTAGCCCTTGCGCATATCAGCGTATTCATAAGTATGTGTGCCGTCAAACATAAACAGGCCATGACTATCGTATGGAAAATGAGAAGGCACCCAATCTAATATTACACCAATACCCTGGTTATGGAATGCTTCCACCATTTTCATAAACTCTTGCGGAGAACCGAAACGGGAAGTGGGTGCAAAATAACCAGTACCCTGATAACCCCAGCTGCCATCAAAAGGATGTTCCATAACTGGCATTAACTCTATATGCGTAAAACCCATCTCTTTTACATAGGGCACCAGCCGTTCTGTTATTTGTGCATAGCTGTTGTACGATTCTTCGTCGTCCTTATCGGGCCGCATCCAACTGGCAAGGTGTACTTCATAAACACTCCATGGCGCTTCTAATGCGTTGTGCTTTTTTCTTTTCTTCATCCAATCTGCATCATTCCACTCATGGTACATATCCCACGTAATAGACGCCGTAAGCGGACGTTTCTCCCAAAAATTTGCAAAGGGATCGCCTTTATCTGTTTCAACTCCTTTAAATCCTTTAATATGGTATTTATACACTTCGCCTAAACCAAGGTTAGGGATAAAGCCTTCCCAAACACCGCTTTTATCCCAACGGGGATGCAACTCATAATCAAAATCTTTCCAATCATTGAAATTGCCTTTTACAGAAACACTGGTTGCATTGGGCGCCCATACGGCAAAATACATACCCCATGTATTGTTTACCTGTATGGAATGGGAACCGAATTTTTCATACAGCCGGTAATGTGTGCCCTGCTGAAAGTTGTGTATGTCTTCATCACTTAGTAAAGAGTAATTCCATACTTTATGTGTTGTGTCTACAAAATTTATGTCTTCATAACGTTGCATAGTAGTGTTGGCTTTCTTGGTTTTTGAAACTGTTTTCTTAGCCGTAGATTCTTTGTTTGCAATCGTTTTTGTTGTTGCCTTTTTTGCTTTAGCCATTATATGAGCGGTTTTGCAGTTAGCGGGGCCGAAAATACCTTTAACCTAAAATTAAGAACTGGTAGCCAGATAATGGTATTTTAATAAAGATATTCGCCACGGTTATTAAGGGCTGTTACATTTAGTAGCTATATAGTATTACAAAAGATGAACGGAATGCGACGCAACGATGCTGAAGTACTTGCTGCCGCTGGTTCACCAACCTATTTTACTATATAAAGATTTTACCAGTATTCTTAATAACAACAAACCAAGTATAGCCAAAATGAGAAAAACACTATTTGCATTGCTTATAGGCATAATGTCTTGCAGTGCAGCCTTATCCCAATCAAGCTCCGTTAAAGGAATTATTTCCGACACTTCTTCTAAAACAAGTTTGCAAAACGCGGTGGTTTCATTGCTGCAACCTAAAGATTCTGTGCTGGTAAAGTTTACCCGTACACTGGCTGGTGGCGGCTTTGAAATTAGCAACGTGCCGGCAGGTAAGTATCTGCTGGTGGTAAGCTATCCGAAGTATGCAGATTATGCAGATGAAATTACGGTAGAAGCCGGCCTGCCTTTTAATGCAGGTACTATACCGGTTATTTTAAAAGCTAAACTGCTGGAAGAAGTGGTGGTGCGGCAGAAAATTGCAGCCATTCGGTTTAAAGGCGATACGCTGGAATTTAAAGCGGATAGTTTTAGAGTGAACCCCAATGCCAATGCCCAGGAATTATTAAAAAAACTACCCGGCCTGCAGGTAAACAGTAAAGGAGAAATTACCGCACAGGGTGAAAAAGTAGAAAAGGTTTTAGTGGATGGAGAAGAGTTTTTTAGCGACGACCCGGCTGTGGTTACTCACCGCCTGAGAGCGGATGGGGTTGATAAAGTGCTGTTATTTCATAAAAAAAGCGACCAGGCTGCGTTTACCGGTATTGACGAC
>JANRMC010000217.1:0-5995 GCA_033761915.1 Flavihumibacter sp. | reverse complement strand
ATTGCTTGTCCAGCCTTTACCCAATTCGTTATGACTTAACATGCGATTAAGCAGGTTAGAGGTATAACCAATGTAAATTTTTTGTCGCGATGGTGAATAAAGTATGTAAACAGTATATAGCATAAATAAAGGCCCCTGAATCAGGAGCCTTTAACATTGTACCGGAGAGCAGACTTGAACTGCCGACCTTCGGGTTATGAATCCGATGCTCTAACCAGCTGAGCTACCCCGGCAAATGGGCGGCAAAAATAAAGATTGCCCGCCAATATCTGAAATGTATTTTATACTTTTTATACGGCAGCAACAGCCTGAGCTGCTGTAGCTGTTTCTACACGGCCGGGGTAGGCTTCCAATGCTTTTTCCAGACAATCCATTGCGGCATTAATAGCTGTGGTATTCAATACATAGGCAAACCTTACCTCATTCTTACCCAAACCGGGGGTACCGTAAAAACCAGTGGCCGGAGCCAGCATAACAGTTTGCTGATTATAAGTAAAAGACTCCAACAGCCACTGACAAAATACATCTGCATCATCAATAGGCAGTTGGGCTATCGCATAAAATGCCCCACCGGGGTTCGGGCAAAAAACACCGGGCATTTTATTAAGCCGGCTAACAAGTGTATCTCTTCTTTTTAAATATTCAGCCTTGGTACCATCAAAATAATCAGCCGGTAAATCAATAGCAGCTTCCCCCAATATCTGGGCAAAACCAGGAGGGCTTAAGCGGGCCTGTGCAAATTTCATAGCCGTATCTAATAATTGCTGGTTGCGTGTAATAAATGCACCAATACGTCCGCCACAAGCACTGTATCTTTTACTGATTGTATCCATCAAAACAACATGGTCATCTACTCCGGTTAATTGCATTGCACTAAAATGGTCACCGGTGTAACAAAACTCTCTGTAAGCCTCATCAGAAAACAGATAAAGATTGTGTTTAATAATTATTTGCTTCAGGGTTTCCATTTCTTCTTTGCTGTATAGATAACCGGTTGGGTTATTAGGATTGCAAATAACAATGGCCTTTGTTTTAGGGGTGATGGCGGCTTCAAAAGAACTAATGGCAGGCAGAGCAAAGCCGTTTTGGATGTATGATGTAATAGGTTTTACCACCACTCCGGCAGCCACTGCAAAACCATTATAGTTAGCATAAAAAGGTTCTGGAATAATAACCTCATCCCCCGGATCTAAACAAGACATGAAGCCAAATAAAATTGCCTCGCTGCCACCTGTAGTAATAATTATTTGCTGATGACTGACATCAACCCCAACAGATTTATAATAGCCTGCCAGCTTGCGGCGATAACTTTCGTTACCGGCACTATGGCTATACTCTAATATTTTAAAGTCTGCCTTCCTAACTGCATCCATTGCTTGTGCAGGAGTTTCAATATCGGGTTGCCCAATATTTAAATGGTACACTTTTGTACCTTTCTTTTTAGCAGCCTCTGCATATGGCACTAATTTTCTGATTGGCGAAGCGGGCATTTGCAGACCGCGATTACTTATTGGTAGCATATCGCAAAAATAAGGCCTTCCCGCCAAAAAACTAATTTCTGTTAGGCAGAACCTGTTAGTATGATTGATTAAGTACTTCCTACCTTTGCAGTATGAATCACCCCGCTCAAAAAATTGTTTTGTTTGATGGCGTTTGCAATTTGTGCAGCAGCAGTGTTCAGTTTATTATTAAACACGATAGTAAAAAACAATTCCTGTTTGGATCGCTTCAAGGTGAGTATGGACAGGCAATTTTAAGCAGGCATCATTTGCCAAAAGACGTTTTTAATTCTTTTATGCTGTTGGAAGGCGATGTTTTATATACCAAATCTACCGGTGCCCTGCGTATGCTTAAGCATCTGGGTGGTGGGTGGAAGCTTTTGTATGCATTTATTATTGTTCCTCCCTTTATACGTAATTGGGTGTATAATATAATTGCTAATAACCGGTATAAATGGTTTGGCAAAAAGAATGAGTGCTGGCTGCCTACGCCAGCGCTGAAAGAAAGATTCCTCGATTGAAAAAAATTATTCTTAATCTATTAACTGTGCTGCCTTAGCACTGCTTGCAGCAAAGTGACACAAAAAAATGTTCCATTTTATTGTGTGGTACAAGTGTGCCCCGAAAGCCAGTCTCAAATCCATTCGGGGTTTTCAACTAGCAACGATGCTGCCTAGTATTACAGAGGCTGGTGACCCATTAAATATTAAGCCAATAATTTAATTTAAATACAAGGGCACGGCTGCGGCTTTTAAACAGCGGATCGGTAAAATAATTATCGGTGTATACTACAAACAAATCGCTCATGGGTTTATAGCGCCATTGCAGGCGACTGTTAATATTAAACAGGTTGCGCTGTGTGTTGTATTGTAAAAAAGTAGTCCAGAAAATACTGGTGTTAAAGTTTACCTCTATGCGCGGCGCTATTAAAAAAAGATCGGTACTACCATAGGGTTGTGGCAATTCAATGCGGTTGTACTCCACATTCATTTCAACAGTTAACCAGGGGCGGTTGCGATAGGTAATGCTGCCGCTGTAACGTTGTATGCGACCGTTATAAAACTCTCCCACCCTGGCATTGCCACTAAATGCAAATTGTTTGCGCACATCAGATGTGTATCCGGCATTAAACTGCGTGTAGCGATACTGCATGGCAGGCAAAGGGGTGGCGCCGGTAAATGATATAGGAAATAATAAATTGGTTTGCTGATTATCTAACCGCAGTTGTATGCTGCTGGTATTTTTAAAATTTATAAAATAGCGCAGCCTATTGAAGCGTTCGTTTAAACTGTTATTGGGGTTGTATACCAAAAAAGTTTCAAAGCCATATTGGTGTTGATTAATGGCCCCTTTTTTAGGAAACACAATAAAATTAATTTCATTAAACAACTGCTTCCATCCTACTCTTATTACCGTGTCTCTGATAGCATCATAATTTTCTATACGGGATATAAAGCCCATATCGGCATAATAATTAACGCCTACATTATTTACATCTAAAACGGTATTAAACTTACGGCCATTATAAGCGCCTCCAAAATTTAATAAACCGGCGTCTTTACTAATTCCTTCTTTAAAAGAATGATGATAGCCCAGCCAGCCATTCAACCTTCCGTTATTATCAGAATACACCCATTCTGTACCGGCATTTCTGCCATAAGCATCCAGTGGGTTTTGTTGTTTTTGTGCCGCAGTTAAAAAGCCCTGCCTGTTTAAAAAATAGGTTTTAATAAGAGAGCGTTTCAGCACCCGGCGGTGGGTAGAAATGGCGGTGTAGTTTTGCGCCGCAAACCCGTCTTTAGCGCCGGTTTGCATACTCATAATACCGATACGTGTTTTCTCATCCAGGTTACCGGTTAAGCGGGCCCCAAAATAAATGGGTATGGTATTACCGTTTTTATCTAAGCCAATACTGCGGGAATAAAAAGGGCGTAACTCCGGATATAAATAATTTGAAAACAAATCATCATTCTCTAAAAAGAACGTACGCCGTTCTGGAAAGAAAATATTAAACCGGGTTAAATTAGTTACCTGCCGGTCTACTTCTATCTGCGAAAAATCGGGGTTCACCGTAACATCCAAATTCAATTTGGGCGATAAGGCCAGTTTGCTATCAAAGCCAGCATTAAACGTTCCTTTAACCGGACTGCTGTTTTGCTTTGATTGATTTAAACCGCCGGTAATATAGGGTACAAATGCAATGTTTTTACCGGGTGCTGGTGGTGGGGCATCCCAGGTGGCAGCGCCGGTATAGCCAAGATCTACACTGGGAAAATTAACCGGCACTCTTGTCCATGTATGAAATTCGTTATCTTTTAAATTACTCCTTATGAAATTAATACCCCAGGTATTAATAGCCGTGTTATAGCGCAGCGATTTAAAAGGGATGGCCATTTCCACCGTGTAATAATCATCATATTGTTTGGTGGCGCTATACCACTTCTGATCCCAGCTAAAACTCAAATCACCACCGCCCGATAACAAGTCATCTCCCTGCACATTAAATGCAGTAACTGTAAAATAAAATCCATTTGTTTTTTTATTCATCGGGTCAATCATAACACCCACACCATCATTATCTCTTATTCTGGAATCTCTTTTAAGCGATTGGCCAATCGGCTTTTTACAATCGTATGCAATAAAGCCTACGTAAATAAAATTATTATCGTAGGTAATTTTTGCAATGGTTCTTGTTTTTGCCCTTGCATCATCAGTAGGAAATTTTAACCAGAAGTTACCGGCAGTATCTGCCAGTTGCCAGGCGGCTTCATCCAGCACGCCATCAATTTTTAATGCAGCATCCGATTTTTTTATGTGCAGCAGATAGTCTTTCTGATAATCAGACACATCAATTCCCTGCGCAGCAGTAATTAAACCCCAAAATAAAAATAACAGTAAAGCAGGTAGCCGGTAAGTAATGCGCATAGTAGTTGGTTGCCTTTGTACAAGCCTGCAAAGATTGTCTGCGGCCTTTTACCAGCCTCGTTAAAAAAGAGCAGCGACCGTATAACTTTATAAGTGGCAATAAGAAAAGTTTTTGGGTTATAGAACCAGCAGTAACAACAAAATCAACAGCCGTTGCGTCGCACCCTTCCACGGCAGCACAAAGCCCGGCAACACAGCAATACCATTGCTCCTTCAAATTTTTGTTAAATACATAAATAACAACCAGTATGTGCAACATATTACGAAAACCATCGTATTTTTATACGAACACATTCGTAATTTAAACCATAAAACCATTTACCATGCAGTTTAACCATTGGAAACCCATCCTGCTATCAGCAGCAGCCCTTGCCATTGTTTGCAGTGCCATTGCCTGGGGCAATAATCAAACGCCTAACCTAACTAAAACCTTGCAAGACACGGTACCACAAAAACAAAAAAAGAAACAGCATCCCACTGTAATTACCGGAGACCTTGATGAAACGCTCAAAAATCTCGACAAAACGCTGGAGCATTTACAACTTGAATTTTCTGAAGAAAAAATGGACCGGATGCGGGCAGAAATGGAGCGCAGTCTGGCGGCCTTAAATGAAGAACAGATGGAGAAAGAAATTGGCCGGGCATTAAAAGAACTGGAGGATCAAAAAGTTTTATTAAAAACACAAGAAGCCCTGAACAGTATTAATAAAGAGAAAATGCAGCAGGATATTGAGAAAGCCTTAAAAGAAGCCCGTACAGCCATTGAAAGCAAACAACTGGAAACAGAACTTAAAAAAGCCATGTCTGAGATAAAAAAAATAGATACTAAAGAAATAGAACTGCAACTGGAAAAAGCCCGTGCAGAAATGCTGCAGCAAAAAGAACACTTAAAACAGGATATGGAAAAAGCCAGAGCCGAATTGAAAAAGGAATTAAGCAATCATAATTTTAAAGAAGAAATGAGTAAGGCCCGTGCAGAAATTAACGCCGCCAAAGAAGAACTCACAAATTATAAAAATCTCATTCAGGCACTGGAAAAAGACGGACTTCTAAAAGCGGGTGAAAATTATGTGGTGGAATATGATAATGGAATACTAACCATTAACGGTAAAAAACAACCTGAAGCCACCAGCAACAAATACAAAACTTATTTTAAAAAAGACAAAATAAGGCTGCAAAAAGAAGATGCCTATCACTACCAGTTTGAAAACGAGGAAGACAACAAAAAGCAATAACTGTTTTGTTTAAGGCGCTTAGCAGCGCTAATGCAAGTTTTCTCATGTTAAAACGGGGCCTTTCAAGGCCCCGTTTGTTTGTATTGTAGGCTTTAAAAAAAATCAATCTTTAACCGCCGCAATGCCGGGCAATACTTTACCTTCAAAATATTCCAGCATGGCACCACCACCGGTAGAGATATAACTTACCTTATCTGCAAAACCAAACTGGTTTACGGCCGATACAGAATCTCCGCCACCTACCAATGAAAACGCCCCGTTTTGGGTAGCTTCTGCCACGGCAACAGCAATGGCTTTAGTGCCTGCCTGAAACTTCTCCATTTCAAAAACACCCAT
>JANRMC010000216.1:0-5021 GCA_033761915.1 Flavihumibacter sp. | reverse complement strand
GGCTGGTACTGAAATTGTAATACCCAATCATCGCAACTGTATTCTCTTTCTTTTCTGATACCATTGGTAAGCTTATGGGCAAAAGGATTAAAAAAGAACAGAATTTCAACTACTATTATAAAAACGTTCAGTGCAAAATCGTTTCTTTTTATATGTGCTATTTCATGCAGCAATACGGCTTCTAATTGCTGCGGACTAAGATATGTAATACAACTGGCAGGAATGAGTATTACCGGTTTTAAAATACCAATTACCTGTGGTGTGTCTATATAATTGCTTACAAAAGCAGTAATAGATTTTTTAATGCCCAACCGCTGCGCCTGTTGTTGTATAAACAAACGCCATTGTGCGGGTAACTTTTGCCAGTTGGCTTTTTGCTGGTTTAAATTAGCTGTGTAGGTATACGCCAATCTTAAAAGACTAATACTTACCCAGCTTATGTATAGTATAGTAATATAAGGCAGTGCGTTATTAATTAATGCAACCACCACCTTCCAACCGGAGACGAACTGATAATTAGAGGCAGAGAGGTTGAGAATAAGCCGGGGAGTGGTAAAAAGATTGAATACAAACCAGCTAAAACCCGTAATTAAAGCAGCAGTAAAGGCTGTATGCCGTGCCGCTGCCGATTTAAAAATAAATTTTGTGGTAAAGCCGGCCAGCAGGTATAGCAAACCCATTTGCCATATACTGTTTAGCAGGGCCCAGCCAATAGCAGTAAACAAATTAGTGATGGTGGCTAAAAACATATTACTGTTTCTTTAGGTTCTCCAGCAATTGCTCAATTTCTTTTAGTTCTTCATCATTGGCTTTGTAATTACCCAGCGCCTGTAATACCAATTGTGCCGGAGAGCCGCCAAATAAGCTATCAATCATTTTACCTACTAATTGCTTCTGGGTTTTTTCTTTGGTAATAGCGGCCTGGTAAAAATGTGTTTTTGAACTCTGGTCGCGACGCACCAATCCTTTTTCATTCATAATCTGCATCAGCTTCAGGGTGGTGGTGTAACCCACATCTTTTGTTTTAGCCAATACTTCATGTACATCTCTCACACTGGCTGTGCCTTTTTCCCAAAGCACGGCCAATATTTCCAGTTCTCCGTCGGTTGGTTTTATATATTTAGCCATAAGATATGCTTTGATGCCGAAATTACGATATATTTCGTATAAGCAATGCTGCCTGTAATATTTTTTAAAAGTCTGTTCTTTTTTAAGGATGCATTAACAGGCTATTTGTTGCATGGTGCATTGAATTGTTCTAGAACGAGGCGCTGCCAGATACCCGGAGCGTTGCCGCTAACTGGTGCGACGCAACGATGTTTAACCGGAGTTACTGCAGCCGGTAACATAAAGTAAAAAAGAGCCGCCAAAAGCGACTCTCTTATTATAAGAAGGATAGTTATTACTTTTCAAATACAAGGGCTGGATACTCGCCTTTATACCCGCAGGTTTCCGGGTCTTTTTCTTCTTTATTATACACCCAATCTAAAATTTGTTTGCCACCTAACCAGCTGTGCAGGTAGTAGCGCATAAAGTGTACGCTTAAACTTCTCCAAACACGTAGTTTGTATGGAGGGAGATTTTTTTGAAAATACTCCTGGCTGTGAGCGTAGTAATAAAGACGGCGGCCACTGTCTTTTTTGCCGGCCAGTTTAGCCACTCCATCAAAAATGCGGTTTTTGGTATATACAAATGCACGGAAGGGGAACATCCAGAAATTCATCCACGGAGAGTGTTTGAACCACTCATACACCACCACACCTTTGCCACCTGTTTTTAACATGCGGTATAATTCTTTAATAGCAGTTGCCTGCTGATCTTTAGGTATATGATAAATGGTGTTTAAAGAAACAAACCCATCTACGGCTCCATCTTTAAATGGCATATTGGTCATATCTGCCAACACACACAAAGCTTTATCGCCCAGTTTTCTTTTACACTCGCTTAAGGCCTGAAAAGAAAAGTCTACGCAAACACGGTACTTATAATTGGCAGAATACTGCAGGTAATCTTTAAATTGTAAGGCCCCTGAAGCAGCGTCTACCATATAGGTGCCGCTTGGGTTAAGATAACGGCTTACGCGGTTATGGCATTTGGTTAAGTAATCTTGCGCAAAAGGACGCAGGTCTTCAAAAATAACGGCATCTTCATAATTGCCTTCTTCATCGGTAAACCAACCTTTTTGGTTATAAAAATTTTGCACCAGTTGCTTATCCTCATCAATGGTGTCTTTAATTATTTTGTCCTGGCTATCTACCAATGCCAGATCTTTTAACAGTATTACAATTTCTTTAATAATAGGGTAAATGAAAGCACCATCTACAGAGCAAAGGCCTTTTTCTATTTTTTCAGTAAAAGGATTGCCGCCTGCCTGCCATAACTGGTTATTAGCAGATTTTTGATTAATGATGCTGATTTCATCAGCCTGCAAAGCCCTTAGGTCTTTTCCGGTTATGGGGCATTTAAGAATAGAAATCCATTCCATGGGTTAATGTGTTTTAAACGGCGGCTAAAGTACTATATGCCCGCCATATTTGCAATAACGGAAAATGGGGGTATTTATTACAAATACTGTGTAATTCAATGTCTTTTATACGACTTTTTACTAACACCTGTCTTTTTATTTTTGAAAAAAATTAGTTTATGAAGAAATTATTAAGCTCAGTGCTTATTGGCATTTTATGCCTGTCGGTAGTGGCTCAGGAAAGCAGTAAAGGGTTAAATGTGCCCGGGGTTGCCCCCAATTTTATGGCTAAAGACCAGGCGGGTAACAGCGTACAATTGAGTGAACTTATTAAAAAAGGACCGGTAGTAGTAGTTTTTTACAGAGGGCAATGGTGCCCCTACTGCAACAGACAGTTGAAAAGACTGGAAGATTCTTTAAACCTGCTTAAAGACAAGGGTGCCATGCTGGTGGCAGTTACACCAGAAAAACCCGAGAACATAAAAAAGACTATTGTTAAGACAAAGGCCAGTTATCCTATATTATACGATGAAGGTTTAAAAATTATGAAAATGTATGAAGTAGCCTATAATGTTGATACGGCTACTATTCAACGCTATAAAAAATTTGGAATAGATTTTAATGAGGCTAATGGCAGTAATGTTGCTATTTTACCGGTGCCGGCAGTTTACATCATCAATAAAGAGGGCAAGTTGGTATATAAATTTTTTGATGCTGATTATACAAAGCGTCCTTCTGTAAAAGAACTGATGGAATATCTTTAAATAAAAGTAACCGGTGTTATAAATTTTATACACCGGTTATTTTTTTAACTGCACCATACAGTTTACAGACACAATACTGTATTTATCACTATACCATAAATTGGTGCCGGAACAAACAGCGGCTATTATATTGTAACTAACTGCTGTGGATTTTTATAAAAGACTCAACCGTTTGCCCGGACTTATTTATTTATTAAAAAGTATTATTAAATCCAGAGCCTGAGCTTCAGCATCGGCAGTTTCTAAAACCTGGTGCAATTGGTTCAGTTCCTTCCATGTTAATATGAGGCAAATACCAGTGCAGGCGGTTTCAAGTATTACGCATTTACTGTGTTCTGCAAATGCATATGAGAATTCAGTACTTTTTTGGGCTACCAACTGCCGGAAGAAATGAAACTCTTGCTTGTTGAGGGATAGTGCCGTACTGATAAATGCCACCTGATAATGCCCACATTGTCTGCAGCGGACCACATAGCCATTTTCTCCGGTATAAAGTGGTGTAAACTCGCAACCCATAGGAATTTGTTTTTGCAAACTTGCTGTATTGCATTTATTCATAGCTGCCAAAAGCGGAAAACTATTTGCGCAATAGGGAAGATGACCTTAAATTGACAAAGGCGCAGTAGTATTTTTTTTAAACCCGGCAAATGATATCTGGGCAGCATCCTTGCGTCGCACTCTTCAGCGGCAGTGCAGGCTTCGGCAGAAATCATTATTACTTATCATGCTCCAGCAAATGCGTGGTACAGACCTTGGTTGAAGTATCAAAAAATAACAAAGCGGGTGTGTTGCCATCTAATTGATGCAGCAGCAAACCTTCTTTATTTATTACAAAAGAGTGACCATCATTCACAAAGTTATCAGCAGGGCCCACTGCGTTTACAAACAATACCGGGCAGCAATTTTCTTTTGCCAGCTGCGCAAGCCTTGTTTCAGATTCAAGCACCCCTTTGCTGGTTTTAGCCACACTGGCAATATAAAGTTGTGGCTGTTGCAAAGCAACTGAAGCTGCATGCTGCGGCACCGACAGCTCATAACAAATGGCAAATGCTACGTCAGGCAGCGGCGTAACCGTAGCATTATCTACCGAGACAAAAAATGGCAACTCATCTGCATGCAGATAGGTTTTATAATAAATACCCGGCAAACTATTGGGTTTTAAAAAAACAGTTGCAATGGCAATACCGTCTTCTGTTAATAGTGGCAGGCCCGCAGCAATTATTAAATGATGTGTATTACTTATTTGCTGTAAGAGCTGCAGCCTTTTATCTGTAAGTGTAAAAGCCAATTCTTTTGCCAGCAACGGCTCATAATTGGTAATAGACAATTCTGGAAACACAATTAAATCGGCACCTAAGGTTGCGGCTTGTTTACAACAATTAATGTGCAGTTGCAGGTTTTGTTCAATGGCCCCTGCCTGTGTTTGTATTTGCGCCAATGCTATTTTCATACCTGTTAAAGATATAAAAATTTAAAGCTGAACGAGGATTGTACTGCTGCTGAAGAGTGCGACGCAAGGATGATGCCTAAAGTTACCAATGCTGGCTACTAAAAAAATACACTCAGCTTAAAACGTATGTTAAATGGGTTACCGGGTGTAAAATGAATTTCTTCAACCGGCGCTGGCTCATTTTTTAATCGCGACTCGGTATTAAACTGTGCTTCATTCCATTTAGTGTTAAAAATATTTTCTGCCACCACACCCAGTTCATATTTTTTTTGTGTGTAGTTAATAGTGGCATCTGCAATGATATATCCTTTTGCTATAACAGTATTGGTTTCGTTAGCAGCAC
>JANRMC010000215.1:0-2381 GCA_033761915.1 Flavihumibacter sp. | reverse complement strand
CATTACTTAAAGAATTGGGAGTGTTATTGTTTTTTTGTTTTATAACTGTATCAAATCAGTTTATTCTATAGTAAGTAATAAAGAAGGCCGCTCTGCTAAGAGCGGCCTTCTTTATTAATCTGTATATTTTCTATTAATGCGTTTTATCTACATTAATGAACTTCTCTTCATAAATCTTCATTTTCTCTTTGTTGCCACGTACGTCGTAGATTGTAGTTAAGAGATCGTAGGCTTCTTTCAGATTTTGTTTTTCAGAACCTGTCAGTTTGCCTTTGCTACCTAACAATGCATCAATCTTTTCAAAATAAGGAATAGCTGCATCAAAGTGTTTGCCAGCTTCGTTTCTCAAATCTTCTTTCTTTTTTAACTCTTCAGGTTTTAATTTACCGCCAGCAGGTGGACGAATAGCTTTGTTGATATTATTAACATCAATACCACGGTTGTATGAAATCTGACCCAGTACAAGGTAGGCACTTACGTATTCTGGTTTCAGAGCAATTACTTTTTTCATTTGCTCTTCTACTTTTGCAATGGTTTCAACAGAATTGGCCGGGCGTTCTTTTATCTCTGGTTTGTAAGCTTCCTGGTACATTTCAACCCCATAGTTAAAGATGTTTTCATGGTTATTGGGGTTTTGTGCAATTACTTCTTCGTATTTGGCAAATAAGGCTTTTTTGTCACCAGCATCTCTCAGCATTTCTAATTCATAGGTGCCCCAGAAAGTATCTTGTGGAAATACTTCTTTACCAAGGCCTAAAAATTTTTGTGCCGTTGCCATATCTTTTTTGTCCTGAAAATAGTAATCAGTCAGCCATTTGTAAATGTCAATATATTCTTTGCTGCTCACCTTTGCTTCTGCCAGTTTACCATAGTAGATAGCCGCTTCATCTTTTTTCTTGGCTCTTTCGGCAACAATACCTGCATACAGTACCACGGTGGTATCTAATTTTACATTGGTCCATCCCTGTTTGGCCATAAACTCACCCACCGTTAAACAACTTTTAAAATTGCCTAAAGCTTCTTCGTTTTTTTGCTCGTTAAACTGTGTGGCGCCAATGCGGTAATAACCCTGGTAAATATCCATTACAGGCTGATACTTGTCAAACTGTAATAAAATGCCAGATTTATCATCCAGCTCAATATATTTTTTTAAAGCTTCAAAAGCAGTCCAGCGGGCATCGGGTGTTTGAGCACTCAGGTTGGCATCGGCTGCAATGCCATTGTATGCCTTACACTTAATGTACCAGGCTTCCGCATTTTTTTGATTTTTGGGGTCTGCTAAAACCGCTTCAATTTCAGTTTTTGCTTCTGCAAATTTGTTTTTGGTAACATAGTCCTTTGCCTTATCTACTTTTTGAGCAAACGATGCTACCGTTACAGTTGCAAGCAATACAATCAGAGTGAACTTTTTCATTACTGTAATTTTAATTAAAGGTAATCTATATTATTGCTGGTTCTCCGTACCGGTTTCAGATGAATTTTCATCAGAGCCCGTTGTGTCCGGATTGTTATTTAACATTTCATCAGTACTTGTGGCCGCTGTTTCTACTCCATTTTCATCTCCTGCGGTGGCTGTTTCATCTAAATTAGTAATAGCCGCAATCGCATCCCCGTCATCAATGCGAATTAAGCGAACCCCCTGCGTGGCACGCCCCTGCTCGCTGATGCCATTTACCGGCATGCGTATGGTAACACCGCTCTTACAGGTTATCATTAAGTCCTCTTTCTCACTTACATCCAGCATTCCCACCAGGGCTCCCGTCTTATCGGTAACGCTGATGGTTTTTACTCCCTTGCCTCCGCGGTTGGTAATACGGTATTCTTCCACAGCGGTTTTTTTGCCGTAACCATTTTCGCTTACCACCAACACCGTCTTGGTCTTGTCGTCCTTGTTCACACATATCATACCAATTACAGCGTCGTCTTTATCGTCTACTTCAATACCGGCCACACCAATAGCGCCACGACCGGTAGGTCTTACTTTTTCTTCGGGAAAACGGATGGCACGACCACTTTTAACCGCCAGCATGATTTCGGAATTGCCATCGGTTAATTTGGCTTCCAGTAATTGGTCGCCTTCAACAATAGTAATGGCATTTACCCCGGTTTGGCGTGGACGGCTAAAATCTTCCAGCGCTGTTTTTTTAATAATTCCCTGCCGGGTACACAAAACAATATTATGGCTGTTTACAAATTCTTCGTCTTTTAAATCCTTCACATCAACAATTGCTCTCACCTTATCATCCGGCGGAATCTGAATGAGGTTTTGTATAGCTCTTCCCTTGCTGGTTTTTTCGCCTTCAGGTATTTCATAAACATTCAGCCAGTAACAACGTCCTTTTTCTGTAAAGAACAACATGGTATGGTGCGTGGAAGCAACA
>JANRMC010000214.1:0-9943 GCA_033761915.1 Flavihumibacter sp. | reverse complement strand
CCTAATGGTTTGCTTTTTGCAAAGTCAACCAATATTGGGGCGGCCACAAAAATAGAAGAGTAGGTACCGGTAATAACACCAATTAACATGGCAAAGGCAAAACCTTTGGTAACCTCGCTACCCACCAAAAAGAGGATAAGGATGGTTAAGAACACGGTTAATGAAGTCATAATGGTACGGCTCAGCGTATCGTTGATGGCTCTGTTAATAACAACATCTTTACTTACGCCTTTCATTTGATTGCTGTATTCACGTACGCGGTCAAATACAATTACCGTATCGTTCATTGAGAAACCAATTACCGTTAACACGGCAGCAATAAAGTGCTGGTCAATTTCTAATGGGAAGGGTACAATGTTTTTGAAGAATGAGAATACCGCAAGGGTAACCAATACGTCGTGCAGCAATGCCACAATGGTACCCAGTGAATATCTCCAGTCGCGGAAGCGGATGAAGATATAAACGGTAATAATTAACAAGCTCCAGAAGGTGGCCCATTTTGCACCGCTTTTTAAGTCGTCAGAAATGGTGGGGTCTACCCGCTTAGAACCTTGCTTGTATTTAGTGGCAAATTCTTCTGGCGTGGTATTGGCAGCCAGATAAGGTTTCAATCCTTCGTATAGTTTATTTTGTACCTGCAGGTCTATTTCCTCGCCTTGCTTGTCAATCATATAATCGGTAGTAATTTCTAACTGGTTAGAAGTACCGTATACTTTAACAATAGGGTTGCGCTCTAATGTTTTGTTCAGGCTTTGTGCAATATTGTTGGTTTCATTGGCAACGGGGCGGTCAAATTTAATAACATAGCTACGGCCACCGCTGAATTCAACACCATATTTAAAACCATTAAAAATAGCACCCACACCCAATAACAATACCACCACAGAAATAGCATAAGCTACTTTACGGTATTCAATAAACTTAAAGCTGGCATGTTTAAAAATGCGGCGGCTTAAGTTGGTAAAGTAGTTAAAGTGACGTTGCTTATTGGTATAGAAATCGGTTATTAAACGAGATACCATGATGCCGCAAAACAGCGATAACAGGATACCCAGAATTTGCGTGGTGGCAAAACCCAATACCGGTCCTAAACCAAAATAGAATAGAATAATAGCGGTTAATAAAGTGGTTACGTGGGCATCTAACACTGGTGCCAGAGAGCGTTTGTAACCATCTGAAACAGCCTGCTGGTAGCTTTTGCCACGGGTCAGTTCTTCTTTTATACGCTCAAAAATAATTACGTTGGTGTCTACCGCCATACCAATGGTTAATACCAAACCGGCAATACCTGGTGCGGTTAATGTGGCGCCTAAAGAGCTTAATACACCCACCGTAAACAGCAGGTTTAATATTAAAGCAATATTGGCCACCCAACCTGCGGTGTTATAATACACCAGCATTAATAAAAAGATTACTACAAATGAAATAAGGAAAGACTTGGCACCGCCTGCAATGGCTTCAAAACCTAAAGTGGGTCCCACTTCCTGAAACTGTACAATTTTAGCAGGGGCGTTTAACTTACCCGATTTTAAAATAGAGGCAAGGTCTTGTGCTTCTTTTACAGTCTGATCGTTCTTTTTACCACCCATGGTAATACGTGAGTTACCACCTGAAATTTTTGTTTCTACATTGGGTGCTGAGTAAACGATGTCATCCAATACAATGGCAATAGGACGGTTAATGTTTTCGCCGGTCATTTTCTCCCATTCTCTTTCTCCTGCTTTATTCATAGCCATGGTAACATTTACCTGGCTGGTAGTAGGGTCAAAATCCTGGTTAGCATCAGTAATAGCATCGCCTTCAATACGGGCTTTCTCCTGGCCAGGAATGGTTCTTATAGCATAGAAGTATAAATAATCAGCCAGCTTGCCTTTATCATCTCTTTCACGCTTACCCCACAAAAACTTACAGTTTGCAGGAAAGTTAGCAGCTACAACCGGGTTGGCTAAATATTCATTAATGCTGGAAGTATCAGTAATAGGTGCAGCACCTACATAAGATGGCATGTAGTTTTTATTCTGCTGTGCTGCCTGAAAAGCAGGTGCAAATGCCATTAATAATTTATTCTTATTAACAGTAGCATTTTTTGAAGTATCGGTTTTACCGGCACCACCTGCCAATGCACTAATGTCATTTACTTTTCCTTTGGTGGTATCTACAGCAGCCTTTACGGTATCTGCGCTGGTTTTTCCGTTCAGGTAATCTTCCAGAGCCTTATCAGCATTCTGTGCAGATTGTGCAATCTCTCCAATATTATATACTTCCCAAAACTGCAGGTTAGCGGTGCTTTGTAAATATTTACGAATGCGCTCCGGCTCATTAGCACCAGCTAATTCCACGGTAATAATTCCACGGTTCTCATCCAGGTCAATAGTAGGTTGAGATACCCCAAACTTATCAATACGTTTTTGTAAAACCTGGTAGGTTTGGTTCATGGCAGCAACCGCCTGCTCTCTTATGTAAGCAATGGTAGTGCTGTTAGAAGCATCAGCCTTTAATTTGTTGCGGGAGTTATTGCTGAATAAAGGCGCTAATTTCTGACCCGGATTTACCTTTTCAAAACTCTGCTGAAACAAAGAAATAAAATCAGCATCGCTGTTTACTTTCGTTGCAATAGCATCATCCAGCGCTTTTTTCAAAGCAGGATCATTGGGGTTATTACTAACCGCTTTTATAAGACCGGTCAGTTCAATATCCATGGTAACGTTAATACCACCTTGCAGGTCAAGACCCAATCTCATTTCTTTTTCTAATGCTTCCTGGTATGTATGTCCCCACCAGGTAACTTTAGCGTCGCGGGTGCTGTCCAATAATTTTTTGTGACGCAATTTTTCAAAATCAGCAAGACTGTCTTTATACAAGGCCTGCTTTTCCTGGTCGCCGGCGTATTTAACACCTGGCGCAGGATAGTTTTTGCTCACCCAGCTTTTAGCTTTATCCAGTTGTGCTTTCTCATGGCCAAATACAAACCACGTAAACGATAACTGGTAGATAGAATACAGAATCAGGAAACCGGCAAAAATCGCCACCAAACTTCTCATTGGATGTACTATTTCAGTTAAAAAATTTTAAGGAGGGCAAAGATAGGGGTTTGAGATTGAACCTGAAATAGCCCCCAAACCTAATTTTAAAGGCTTTTTTGGGGTGGTTGGCAGGCTTTGGCAAATCTATGGAACCGCGTTGCGACGCTCCGTTCAGCAGCAACAACAATGGCAGCCGGAGCCCTTTGTTAAATCTTATTGATATTATGCAACCCTCCGTATTTTTGAAACATGAAGTCGTTTCTTACCATTAGCACCATAATATTTACCAGCATCCTCTATTTTTCCTGTAAGCCTGCTCAAAAAATGGCCAAAAACAACCCCATCCCTGCAGTGCCGGTGGCAGATACGCCGGTAACCCCAACCCCGGTTAAAGCCGCCATAGTAACCCGCACCGACCGGCTGCTTGATGAAATATTACAAGCCCATCCACAGATGTTCGATAGCATTCTAAGTAATAAAGAAGGATATAAACTGCAAATTATATACACCCAAATAGACAGGCAGGTTAAAAACCATCCGGTTTTTAAACCTTATTATTACAACTACCATCCCGATAATTATTTTTACCCTGCCTCCACAGTAAAGCTGCCCATTGCCATTATGGCCCTGCAAAAATTAAACGAAATTAAAATACCGGGCTTAAGCAAATACAGCACCTTTATAACAGAAGCCAATTACAGTAAACAAACCCCGGTTTATAACGATCCCACCACGGCTGATGGTAAGCCCACCATTGCACACTATATAAAAAAAATATTACTGGTAAGCGATAATGATGCCTACAACCGGCTCTACGAATTTTTGGGACAGCAATATATTAATGAGCAGTTTCAGAAAATGGGTTATACCCATGCACAAATTACCCACCGCTTAGAAAGCCCCATGAATGAAGATGAAAACCGGCACACCAATCCGCTGTATTTTTTAGATGCTTCCGGCAAAAAAATATTCGAACAGGGTTTACAGTTTAACCAACTGCCCTATAAAAAACACGAAGCATTTATAGGTAACGCATATTACAGTGGTGGCAAACTGGTAAACCAGCCCATGGATTTTTCAAAAAAGAACAAAATTTCTTTAGAAGAACTTACACAGGTATTAAAGGCTGTATTATTTCCGGAAGCAATGCCCGCAAAGCAACGCTTCAATCTTACGCCGGAAGATTACCGTTTTTTGCACCAATACCTGTCTCAGTATCCATCAGAAACTATTTACCCGGCGTATGACAGCAGCAATTACTGGGATAGCTATGTTAAGTTTTTATACTACGGCGCACAAAAACAACCCATGCAAAAAGGCCTGCGCATTTTTAATAAAGTAGGCGATGCCTATGGGTTTTTATTAGATGTTGCCTATGTGGCCGATTTTGAAAATAATATTGAGTTCATGCTGAGTGCTGTTATTTACTGTAACAGCGATGGAACTTTAAACGATGATAACTATGATTATGAAAAAACGGGATTTCCTTTTATGAAAAATCTGGGGCAGGTTATTTATAATTACGAGTTAAAACGCCAGCGTAAAGAAGTGCCCGATCTTTCAAACTTTAAAATGGGGTATGATAAATAATAGAAGAGCAGGTATAATATTGCTGTTGTTTTGCATTCTTGTGGCTGGCTGTAAAAAAGAGGCTGTAAAAACGGCACCTGTAGTTATTTACAATGCCACCCATTCTGCAACCGCTATTACTGCCAGTTGGAATGGCAGCAACTTTACCACCACGGCTTTAAGTACGGCACAGGCTAGCGGTGTAAACAACGCTAATTATATAAGCCTGCCGGCAGGCACCAATAATCTGCTTATACAAAACAATAGTACCAGCCTGCTTAATAAAAATGTATATACTGCCGCAGGCAATGGATATACTATATTGGTGTATGATACCGGTGCTGCCAGTAACACCACTAAAGTATTGCAGTTGAAAGATGACCTGACTACGATTGCAGACTCCCTGTTTAAATTCCGGTTTTTATATTGCATGCCAGATACAACACCTTTAAATCTCATTATCAGTCGCAGCAATGGTAAAAGCGATACCATCACCAATCGCTTATTTATTGGCCGCGAAGCAGTGGCCAGTGCTGTTGAAGTATTTGCTAATAACAGCAAAGCTGATAGTGCCACCATACGTTTGGTTAAAGCCAGTAATTACCAGCAAGTACTGGCATTGCCAGTGCAGCAATATGCAGGTAATACGGCTTACAGTATCATTTATTCTGGCAAGCCGGCAGGTACCGGTGCTGCAATACCAGCACTAAAACTGGTTACCCACAAAATACCTTAATAGCAATTGCTGTAAACTAACATTTGTGCTGTAAATATTTTCAACAAAATAGTTGTAGCAAGGGTAAAAACTTGCTTCAATCATTACCTTTGCGCACGAAAATTAAAACAACACTACAATGCAATTATCTCCTTTGTTAAATCGCTTTAATGAACCAGAAACATTGAAAATGGCCAAATTGGGCAGAGAGCTACGTGCCCAGGGCATTGATGTAATTGATCTTAGTTTGGGCGAACCAGATTTTGATACTCCGGATCATATTAAAGAAGCAGCAAAGAAGGCCGTTGATGATAACTTCTCTCACTATACACCTGTTGCCGGTTATTTAGATTTACGCGAAGCTGTTTGCACCAAATTAAAACGCGATAATAATTTAGACTATAAACCAGAACACATTCTGGTATCTACCGGTGCCAAGCAAAGTATTGCCAACCTGGTAATGACGGTGGTAGGCCCCGGCGATGAAGTGGTGATACCTACACCTTACTGGGTAACCTATTCAGAAATTGTAAAACTGTGCGAAGGCATACCTGTTTTAGTACATACTTCTATCAACAACAAATACAAGATTACAGCAGCAGAGTTAGAAGCGGCTATTACGCCTAAAACAAAACTGTTCATGTTCTCTTCTCCCAACAACCCAACCGGTTGTGTATACAGCAAACAAGAGTTGACAGAGCTGGCAGCGGTATTTGCAAAACACACCGATGTGGTTATTATGAGCGATGAAATTTATGAATACATCAATTTTGTTGGTAAGCACGAAAGCATTGCTCAGTTTGATTTCTTAAAAGACCGCGTGGTAATTATTAATGGTTTAAGTAAGGGCTATGCAATGACCGGTTACCGCCTGGGTTATATTGCCACCACCAATACGGCTATTGTAAAAGGCTGCGAGAAAATACAAGGCCAGTTTACCAGCGGTGCTAATTCTGTTACACAGCGTGCAGCCATTGTTGCCCTAACCGGCGATATGCGCCCCACCGATGAAATGGTGAAAGAATTTACCCGCCGTAAAGCAAGAGTAAAAGAATTGCTGAATGCATTGCCCGGTGTTACATATGCAGAGCCAGATGGGGCTTTCTATATGTTTCCTGTAATAAAAGCATATTATGGTAAAACAGATGGCACCACCGTGGTAAACAACAGCGATGATATGGCCATGTATTTATTAAACACCGCACATGTAAGCACGGTAAGCGGCGCTGCTTTTGGAGAGCCCGATTGTATACGTGTTTCTTTTGCCAACAGCTTACCCAAAATTGAAGAAGGATACAAACGTATTACCGCAGCTTTGGCTAAACTGAAATAAGGCAATTAAAAGAAAGCATATTGAATATTTTATAAGCTGCGTTTTTGCGCAGCTTATTTTTTGGTAACCAGCAGCAAAGCATTGCTGAGCATTGTTCCACCAAAAAGGCGGACACTTCAACTGCGGTATTTCTGATTTGAGGTTTCTAATTTCAAATGTTGAAGTGTGCGACGCAACGGCTGCCGCCATGAAAAGCCACTGCTGGTTACCTAATAAAAAAATTGATTTAAAGGCTTTTTATAATAACAGCGGCATTTACCCGCAGCCTTGTTTGTGCCTGTATCTGGTCTTTGCCGGTTACCAGGGCCAGTATATTAAAATCTACCAGTGCGCCTTTAGATTCTACGTTGGGCGTAATGGCTTTGTTTAGCTGCGCATCAATATCGGCACGGTTGGCTTCTACCATTTCTTTTATGTTTACGGTGGTCTGCTCTCTTAATTTGCGTACAATTTTTTTATTAAAAAGTGTTTTACCCAGCGTTAAAACAAGGTCTCTCGATTTGAGTGAATAATCCAGATCGGGCAGGTAAATAATTTGTTTGGCAGTATCTAACACCGGTGTGCCTATTAAATAAAGGGTGCCGCTTTTATCTCCTTCAAAATCCAGGTTCATTTCTACTTTGCCATTGCCGGCGCCGTTGATGGTTACATTTTTAATAATAATAGTGGTGCCTTCCAATTCAAAAGAACTGTCTTTTACCATTTTATTTAAGAAGGAAGAAATAAAAGGATAATCGTACCGGGCATTAGTATAAAGTGTAATGCCGCCATTAACTGGCCCGGTTTGCAGGGGGGGTAAAAAAGTGGCGGCGTAGTTATTGGTACTGTCGCTGCCCAGCTCCGGAAAGCAGGATATACTCATGGCAGAAACCAGGGTATCTTTTATATAATTCATATACCCCATTTTAACAGCCGATGGGTTTATTTTAAGATAGCCATAGTCTGCCAATGCAATTTTTTTATTGATGCGTTCGGCCAGTTGCTGGGTGGCCTTGCTAAAATCGTAACTGCTGATGGCACTGTCTATAGCATAACAAAAAGCATTGGTAGAGGCTTTAATACTATCGCTTATTTGCTGGGTAATGTCCATGTTAAAAACAGTAACCATACATTTTTCTGGAGCCACCACTTTTTGCACGGCGGTGGTGGTGCGGGCACTGTAATTGGGCAACAGGTTTAAGGCTGAGCCAATATAAATTTCTGTCTTGCGCATAGGTTCTTTGCCAAAGCCGCAACTGCCACCCACCCATGGGGTACTTTGTTTGCCAAAGGCACAAATACATTTTTCTCCGGCCACCTGGTAAGTGCCGTTTAGTTTTACCTGTATATTGTTGTTAACGCAATTAAAGCTGAGTGCTCCTGGTATAAAGCGGTATTTGTATTGGTAATCGCAGCCCGATTTCATAAAGTTGGGCCAGCCTTCACTGGTAACTTCTTTGGGCATTAATTGGGTGGCTTTATCTAACAACGGCTTCATAACCACTTTAACCGGAATATTGATAGTGGATTCTTTTAAAGGAGGCAGGGTGGCGGCAACGGGTTCTGTTTGTGCATAGCTAAAGAGTACGAAAAGTAAAAAAGGTGCCAGCAAAATTTTTTCTTTCATCTGTTTCAGGTCTGTTTATGGGGCTAAAATAGGCGCTTTATTGATAAAAAGAATCTAAAGTTTGGGCTACAATGGTTAGTTTTTGCCGATACTGGCTTTGGCGGGCAAAAGTTTTGCTTATCTGCTTGTCTTCTAATATTTTTGCTGCTCTTAAAATCAAATCAACCAAATGGCAAGAATAATAGCATTCAGAGAAGCATTGCGTGAAGCAATGAGTGAAGAAATGAGACGTGATGACCGCGTTTTTTTAATGGGTGAAGAAGTGGCTGAATACAATGGCGCTTACAAAGTAAGCCAGGGCATGCTGGATGAGTTTGGTGCCAAACGGGTTATTGATACCCCCATTTCTGAATTAGGCTTTGCTGCGGTTGGCGTAGGTGCTGCACAAAAAGGATTGCGCCCTATTGTTGAGTTTATGACCTGGAACTTTGCCGTTTTGGCCATGGATCAGATTTTAAACACTGCCAGTAAAATGCTGGCCATGAGTGGCGGTCAGGTAAGTTGCCCCATTGTATTTCGCGGGCCTAACGGCAGTGCCGGCCAGTTAGGGGCACAGCACTCAACTGCATTTGAAAGCTATTATGCCAATATACCCGGTCTTAAAGTAGTATCGCCCAGCAATGGTTACGATGCAAATGGTTTAATGAAGCAAGCTATTCGTTTTGAAGAAGACCCTGTGATGTTTATGGAAAGCGAAGTAATGTATGGCGATAAATCTGAAGTACCAGATGAGGAATATTATATACCACTGGGTGTGGCCGATGTAAAAAAGCAGGGGCGCGATGTAACTATTGCTTCATGGAACAAGATGATGAAAGTGGCTTTAGGTGCTGCCAGTGAGTTAGAGAAAGAAGGCATCAGCGCAGAAGTAATAGACTTAAGAACCATTCGTCCCCTGGACTGGATGACCGTTTTAGAAAGTGTAAAGAAAACCAACCGACTGGTAATAGTAGAAGAGCAATGGCCCATGTGTGGTGTAAGTGCAGAGTTGGCTTATCGTATACAAAAAGAAGGGTTTGATTATTTAGATGCACCCGTACGCCGTATTACTGCTGCCGATGCTCCCTTGCATTATGCCCCTAATTTAGTGGCGGCCGCTTTACCGGATGTACCCAGAACGGTAACCCTGGTAAAAGATGTGATGTATGCTAAAAAATAATACCAGCATGGGTATTACATGGCAGCAGCCGTTGCGTCGCAATCACTTCAACAGTTAGTTAATAAAGCAACATAAAAAAAATCCGCGGTTACCAGGTAGCCGCGGATTTTTTTTTGAAGCAGTGGTTTTTTAAAATGCGTTTGCAATGCTTTTAATAGTAAGCAGGAAACAATAACTGTAAGCAACTAAAACACCAGCTAATAAAACTAAGCGGGCAGATAATTGCCACACATTGTAATCTGCAACAGAACGGGTAGAGAGCAACTTTGAATTCATAGGGATGATTTTAATACGGGTTTTTTAAATAGGATACTTAAAAATACAACCGGCAGCGCTTTCTGTCAAGATGAGAATTACCAGACTTTTCCACGTAATACTACTAGTACTTATGCCGTAGCGGGGTAAACCATTATTTCATTAATTACGGAGGGAGAGCAAATTAAGGGTGTTTGAGAAAGAATTATACTCAATTATCCAGTACGCGGCATCAAGGCAATTTTTTACAGTGTAAACGCTACGTTATTTCATGAGTTGATAG
>JANRMC010000213.1:0-9533 GCA_033761915.1 Flavihumibacter sp. | reverse complement strand
GCATTATAAAGAATACCTGGGCACCCTGCCCTGGCGCGGCATGAGCAAGTATGTGGTAGATAGTGTAATTGCCATTAATAATGTAAAAATAGAAAAGGGTTTAAAGTAAGTTAAGCATGTAATAAAAAAATTGCCGGACGTTTATGTATGTCCGGCAATTTTTTTTGCCAGGCCGCAATAGTATTGGTTTGTATTTTTTCTGTTGGGGCTGTTATGTCTGCCGCAATACACAAACGGGTTTGTGGCTGGCAGGTTTTACAAATGGTTTCAATAAGCTGGTTATTGCGGTAAGGTGTTTCAATAAAAATTTGTGTGCAGTTTTTTTTACGGCTTTCCTGTTCTAATTCTTTTATACGCTTAACCCGTTCTGCCGCATCAATGGGCAGGTAGCCGGCAAATGCAAATTGCTGCCCGTTCATGCCACTGGCCATTAAGGCCAGTAATATTGAGCTGGGGCCTACCAATGGTTTTACGGTGGCCTGCATTTGTTGCGCCACTGCCACCAACACCTGTCCGGGGTCGGCTACGCCGGGGCAGCCCGCCTCGCTAATAATACCAATGGTATGGCCACGTTGCAAGGCTCTTTTAAAATCTTCCTGTACGGCTTCTTCTGCTTTATGTATGGTATGCCAGCTGTAATTGTCTATCACCATTTCTTTCCATAGCTGTTTTAAAAACCGTCGGGCACTGCGTTCATTTTCTACAAAAAATACCTGGCATTCTTTTACTGCATCGGTAATGTATGCAGGCAGTGTTTCTGTTGCTTCCTCGCTAATGAAACAGGGAATTAAATATACCTGACCTAAGGCTGCACTTGCCATTGTTATTTTTCTTTCAAAGATAGCAGATAGTTGTTGCTTACTGCACAAGTGTGCGACGCAACAATGCTTAATAGCAATACCACTGCTGGTATAACAAGCCATAAAAAAGCCCCGCTGCAAGCGAGGCTTTAAAATTATATTGGTTGCTTAGTTTCTTACCGGGCGGCCACTTTTTAAAACGCTTTGTATGCGCTCTAATGTTTTCTTTTCGGCACATAAAGAAAGAAATGCTTCTCTTTCTAAATCTAACAGGTATTGCTCTGATACCAGTGTGGGTTCGCTTAAATCTCCGCCACACATAACAAAGGCTAATTTTTTAGCTACGGTTACATCATGGTCGGTAGCAAAACCGGCACGCCACATACCGTTAATGCCAGCATGCATAGCACCCAGTGCAGAACGGCCCAGCACTTTGATGTCTTTACGGGGCACCGGCATGGTATAACCTGCATCAAACAAATCTATAACAGCCTGTTTACCGCTGGCTATACGGCGGCTCAGGTTCATACTTACATCATCGGTTCCTTTACGGTAAATACCCAGGCTAAATGCTTCTTGTGCAGAAGTGGCCACTTTTGCGGTGGCTATACTTAAAAAACGGTTTTGCAGCGTAATGGTATCGGGCTCGCCTTCATGCATTTCATCGGCGGCACGCAATACAAACTCTTTAGTGCCTGCACCGCCGGGTATAACGCCTATACCCACTTCTACCAGGCCGGTATAGGTTTCTGCGGCAGCAATTACTTTATCAGCATGTAAACTCATTTCACAGGCGCCGCCCAATGCAAGGCCATGCGGTGCCACCACTACGGGTATTGAAGAATAGCGGATGCGCATGATGCTTTGCTGAAACATGCGGATGGCCATATCTATTTCATCATAATCCTGTTCAATAGCCAGCATAAATATCATACCCACATTGGCGCCGGCAGAAAAATTCTGTCCTTCGTTTGCAATTACCAGCCCTTTGTATTTTTCTTCTGCCAGTGCAATTGATTTTTGTACGCCTTCTAAAACTTCTCCTCCAATACTGCCCATTTTAGTGTACCATTCCAGGCCCAGCACATCATCGCCCAAATGGTAGGTGCGACAGGCACTGTTTTTCCAAACGGTACTGTTTTCAAAATTGCGCATTACTATAAAGGCATTCTCTTTACCACCGGCAATAGCTGAAACATAAGTGCCGCTGGCAGGTGCATAACAAAGCTTCTTACCGTTTTCAACTTTATAAAAAGAAGTATGCCCTTTAGCAATCATTTCATCTATCCATGGAGCCACGGCATAACCTGCTTTCTTCATTTGCTCGGTTACTTTTGCAACCCCCAGCACGTCCCAACTTTCAAAGGCACCTATCTCCCATCCAAAGCCGGCCATCATGGCATCATCCACACGGTATAGCTCATCGCTTATTTCTGGTATGCGGTGAGATATATAAGAGAATAAGGCATAATGAAACTGGCGATAGAAGTCGCCTGCTTTATCCATGCCCGTACACAATGCTTTTAAACGGGTTTTTAAATCATCAATGGGTTTTGCGGCTTCAACAGTAGCAAACTTGGGTTTATTACGCGGGCCATATTCTAATGTTTGCAGGTTGAGGGTTAAAATTTCTTTTTCGCCACCAGCACCTTTTGTTTTCTTAAAAAAGCCCTGGCCGGTTTTATCGCCCAGCCAGTTGCTGGCAACCATTTTATCTAACCATGCGGGTATATTAAAAATAGCTTTTGCTTCATCATTTGGGCAATTGTCTGCAACCCCTTTGGCAACTTTAACCAATGTATCTATACCCACCACATCTGCCGTACGAAAAGTGGCTGATTTTGGCCGGCCAATAATGGGGCCTGTTAATGCATCCACTTCATCAATAGTAAGGCCCAGCTTTTCCATGCTGTTAAAAATGGCCATAATACCAAACACACCAATTCGGTTGGCAATAAATGCCGGCGTGTCTTTACACAACACAGTGGTTTTACCTAAATACAAATCGCCGTAGCTCATTAAAAATTCTACAATAGCGGGGTCTGTATATGGGGTGGGAATAATTTCAAGCAGGCGCAAATAACGGGGCGGGTTAAAAAAGTGTGTGCCACAGAAGTGCTTTTTAAAATCTTCACTCCTTCCTTCTGCCATCATATGAATGGGTATGCCCGAAGTATTAGAAGTAATTAATGTGCCGGGCTTGCGGTATTGTTCTACTTTTTCAAAAACCTGTTGCTTTATGTCCAGCCGCTCTACCACCACTTCTATTACCCAATCGCAAGCGGCAATATCTTTCATGTTATCATCAAAATTACCGGTGGTAATTTTTTTAACTACGTCTTTAGTAAACACCGGCGATGGGTTTGATTTAATGGCCGCCGCCAAAGCATCGTTTACTATTTTATTTCTTTCAGCGGGTTTGGTGCTGGCCACCGCTTCTTTTGGCACAATATCTAATAACAAAACCTGCAGGCCAATGCCAGCAAAATGGCAAGCAATGCGGCTACCCATAACACCGCTACCTAATACGGCAACTTTTTTAATAGTGCGTTTCATTTGCGTAATTATTACTTCGTTTAGTTCAATGCGTTTTTAATGGTACCGCCATTTTCACATGAGGCAACATTCTTGCGTCGCACCCTTCAGCAGCATCACTTTAATCCCCTTTTATACAGCATTTTCATGCTGCAAACATTGTAAAAAAGGGTTTTAAAAAAATAGTTAGCTAAACAACTATTTATATCGAAGGTAGGGGAAATTGCCATTTGCTGCAACACTAAGCATAAAAAAATTTACCCGCGCCTCGCTGAAACCGGCATTTAAAACTAAAAATTCTTTTAAGTGCAAACACTTATAATAAAATTACATTTCTTCTTAGCCGCCTTTTTTAAAATACCTACACTAAAATATTGAGATTGTAATTAAGTTTTTGATCAGAGACAAGTTGCCTGAACCGTCTTATTTACCAAACCCGCCAAAACAGCCAGGCATTAACTATGGAACAAGCATTACCTAGAACCAACAACAGCTTAAGCGGCATCCGTTTTTTAACGCATTGGTTTGATACGTTTGTATATATAGATGGCAAACGCTACCTCAATCGTTTCAAATTTGCCCTTGTTACTATTTTCATAGTTTTTTTTGTTACTGTTTTTACCAATTACTTCTCTGAACAGAAATACAGTTTTATTATCACACTTGCGGGGTCTGTGGTTTGCCTGATACTGGGCTACCTGAATGCCCAGAAAAAACACAAGCTGGCCCGCATCCTGTTCTCGGTTTTACTAAATGCTGCAGCCATGAGTCTGTGTTATGTAGAAGGCATTTCCAGTGGTGCTTTTTTCTTTTACTTTTTAATTGTGGTTATTGCCAACTTCATCAGCGAAAAAGAAAATTACGGAGAGTTAAGGGCTATATACTCTCTTACTTTTATAATGCTGGTGATAACATTTTTTGTTTGTCCGCAAAAAAGCTTATTACAGATAATTGACCAGGAGATGGAACAACTGAACCTGCTGCTGAATGCTATTATATCATTTATCATAGGCGGAATGCTATCGTATCATATGATGAAAGATAGCTTTCATAAAGAAAAGGCATTAGTAAGTAAAGAACGTTTCCTCGATTCTGTTTATAACACCTCATTGGATGCCATTTTAATTGTAAGCGATAAAGGCATTATTACCGACTGCAATACAGAAAGTCTGAACCTGTTTGGCTACCCCAGCAAGAATAAACTGCTGGGCAAATACATTTACAACCTTTTTGAAGAGTTGGATGCCGACGACGAATCGCTGCTGCACCAGCAACTGCAGGAAACCAATACCTGGTGGCAGGGCGAACTGACCTGCAGAACCAGTAACAGTAAGAACTTTACCGGTTTTGTAAGCGTAATACCCATGACGCATGAAAAGAAACAACTGAAAAAAATAAACATATTAGACATTACTGCCACTAAACAAGCCCGTGCTGATTTGGAAAAAGCCAAAGAAAGAGCAGAAAACGCAGTGCTGGCCCGCACTAAGTTTGTATCTAATATGAGCCACGAGCTGCGCACACCGCTTAATGGTATTATAGGCAGCACCAACTTATTATTACAAAACACCTGGCTGCCAGAGCAGAAACAATACTTTGATGTATTGAAGTATTCTTCTGAACACATGCTGGGATTAATTAATGACATATTAGACTTCAGTAAAATAGAAGCCGGAAAAATGGAGTTAGAAAAAACCGGTTTCAGCCTTAATTCTTTAATGACCAAATTGCACACCCTGTTTGCATCGCAATTTGAAAAGAAAGGACTTACCCTTACTGTAAATGCCGACGAGCGGTTGAAAGACCTTAGCTTTTACGGAGACCCCACCCGTTTGAACCAGGTATTAACCAACCTTATTTCCAATGCACTTAAGTTTACCACCAGTGGCGGGGTTAGTTTAATAGTAAAACAAATAACACGCAACAGCAATGCCTGCTCATTAAAATTTATGGTAAAAGATACCGGCATTGGCATACCAGAAGATAAACAAAAACACATTTTTGAAAGTTTTGCGCAAGCAGATACCGCCACTACCCGTAAGTTTGGGGGTACCGGTTTAGGACTTTCTATCAGTGCAAAAATTATTGAATTGCATGGTGGCCAGTTACAAGTAGAAAGCGTACATGGCCAGGGCAGCACCTTCTACTTTACCATTCAGTTAGATTTTGATTATAAACGTACTTCTTACCTGAACGAAGAAGTAGTAAGAGAACTGAAGAGTTTAAAAGGCATGAAAGTGCTGGTGGCAGAAGATAACCCCATTAACATGCTTATTGCCAAAGCCGTTTTAGAAAAATGGAATATTGAAGTTACTGAGGCCGTAAATGGTAAAGAGGCTTTGGATATGTACCTCTCCGGAGAAAAAACGTTTGACCTGGTACTGGCCGATCTTGAAATGCCCATTATGGATGGTTATGAACTGTTGCACAGCATCCGGCAGCACAACACAGAAATACCAATTATTACTTTTACTGCTGCCCTGTTTGAAAATATGCAGGCACATTTAATAAATAAAGGCTTTACAGACTATATACAAAAACCCTTCAGGCCGGAAGATTTACACAAAAAATTAGCGGCTTTTTATACAGCCGTTGAATAGAATTACCAACCGTAAAAGGGTGCGACGCAACCGGGGTTGCACAAAGCTATAATGCCGGTTTACAAAAAATTAAGACACCCCTGCGCCGGGATTGATGGCATTTTCTGGTTTTACAAAATGCAATTTACCATTAGCATCTTCTGCCATTAAAATCATTCCGTTGCTTTCTATGCCACGCATTTTACGCGGAGCCAGATTGGTTACCACCGTTACCTGTTTGCCAACAATTTCTTCTGGTGCATAATGCAGCGCAATACCACTTACAATAGTGCGGGTTTCAAAACCTAAATCTATACTCAGTTTTAAAAGTTTATCTGCCTTCTCTACTTTTTCTGCCGCCACAATGGTGCCCACTTTCAAATCTATTTTAGCAAAATCATCAAATACAATTTCTGGCTTTACAGCCGCTGGTTGTTTTTCTTCCACTTTAGTTTCTTTTACAGTTTCGCTGGTTGCTTTTACCAAACCGGCTTTTAATTTATCTATCTGTTGTTTTATTTCTTCATCTTCAATTTTACGAAACAATAATTCTGGTGCCCGCAAGCTATACCCCACGCTCAGCAGTTTTAATGAACCGGCGTTTTGCCAGTCCAGCATTTTATCTACCACCTTCATCAGGTGCAGCATTTTTTTGGCGGTATTGGGCAAAAAAGGATTGATTAAAATAGCCAGGTTGGCGGTTAGTTGCAAACACAGGTGCATGGTATTATCAATGCTTTGCTGTGCCGCCGGATTTTCTGCCAACTGCTTTGCCACAATCCATGGCTCTTTCTTTTGCATGTATTGATTGCCTTTTCTTGACAGATCAATTACCTCAAACAACGCATCTCTGAATTGATAGGCTTCTAGTAATTTCTCTACTTTGCTTTTGGCAGCCGCTATTTCTTCTATTATTTTTTTATCATCGTCTTCCAGCACGGCTTCATGCAGCTTGGGTACTTTGCCTCCACACAACTTATGCATCAGTACCCAGGTGCGGTTTACAAAATTGCCAAAAATGCTTACCAGTTCACTGTTAACAGCATCCTGGTATCCTTTCCAGGTAAACTCACTGTCTTTTGTTTCTGGCGCTATCTGCGTTAAATAATAGCGCAGCATATCCACACACTGTCCGCCGCCATTTTCTGGTTTTACAAAATCATTTATATAATCACGCATCTCCAGTTTCCAGTTACGGCTGGTACTCATTTTGTCTCCTTCCAAATTCAAAAACTCATTGGCGGGCACATTTACCGGTAATATATTACCATGCAGTTGCAGCATTACCGGAAATATGATGCAGTGAAAAACAATATTATCCTTACCAATAAAATGCACCAGTTGTGTATCGGCATCATACCAATAGGGTTTCCAGTCTTTATTGTTATTTAGTGCCCACTGTTTGGTGGCACTTATATAACCAATGGGTGCGTCAAACCAAACATACAATACTTTACCCTCAGCATTGGCAACCGGTACTTTAATACCCCAATCCAAATCTCTTGTTACGGCTCTTGATTGTAAGCCACCCTCTATCCAGCTCTTACATTGGCCCACTACTGTTGCCCGCCAATCATCTTTATGCTCTTTTAAAATCCATTCTCTCAAGAAGGCTTCATGCTTACCCAAAGGCAAATACCAATGGCTTGTTTTTTTCTTAACCGGTGCCTGCCCGCTTAATGTACTTACCGGGTTAATCAATTCATCGGGGCTCAAAGTCCTGCCACAGTTTTCACATTGGTCGCCATAAGCACGGTCGCTGCCACAATTAGGGCAGGTACCTTTTATAAACCGGTCGGCCAAAAATGTTTTTGCCGCATCATCAAAATACTGTTCGCTTTCTTTTATTTCTAATTCATTTCTCTCGTTCAGGTACGTAAAAAATTCTTGGGCTGTTTCATGGTGCAGGGGCGAGCTGGTGCGGTGATAAATATCAAAGCTGATGCTGAGGTCATCAAAATCCTGCTTCATCGCCTCATGGTACTTATCAATAATTGCTTGTGGTGTGGTACCTTCTTTCATGGCCTGTATAGGAATTGCGGTTCCATGCTCATCGCTTCCGCACACAAATACCACATCTCTTTTTTGTGCACGCAGGTAGCGTACATAAATATCTGCCGGAATATATACACCTGCCAGATGCCCCACATGCTTCAATCCATTGGCGTAAGGCAGCGCACTGGTAATTAAATATCGTTTCGGTGTAGTCATATTATTTTTTTGTAACAGGCCGTGGGTCAATAATCAACTCCGGTTGCTCGTTGCAAACCCCGAGCAAGCTTGCACTATGCTGTCGGGGCACACTTCAGCAGCATCGCAGCAGGCAGCCCTTTTAATCAGTGGGCAAAAATACCGCAAACAAGGGCAATGCCCAAACTAAAACCTGCCTCCTGTTTTTATAAAAAGGGGTAACTTACTTTTTCATACAACCAAAACAATGTCGCTACTCGTTATTCTTGCTTGCATCGCTTTGCTTATACTGCTAATTACCTGGGCAAAATTCAATCCATTCTTAGCTTTTTTAATAGTATCCCTGCTGGCCGGCTGGTGGCTGGGCATTCCTTTAGATGCACTTACAAAGTCTGTAAAAAAAGGCATTGGCGATATGCTGGGCGAACTTTTTATTATAATTGGTGTTGGCGCCATGCTGGGTAAGCTGGTGGCAGAAACCGGGGCGGCACAACGCATTTCTCAGGCGTTGGTTAATTGGTTTGGGCAAAAATACATCCGTTGGGCCATGATGGTAACAGGGTTTATTGTTGGCATACCGTTGTTTTACAATGTAGGCTTTGTATTATTAGTACCACTGGTGTTTTCAGTAGTAAATCAAACTAAATTGCCAGCAGTATATGTGGGCTTGCCATTAATAGCATCCCTTTCAGTAACACATGGTTTTTTACCGCCGCATCCATCACCAACAGCATTGGTGGCGCAGTTTCATGCAAACCTTGGGCACACTTTACTATATGGTTTTATTATTGCCATTCCGGCTGTTATTATAGCGGGGCCCTTATTTTCTGCCACATTAAAAAAAATAAACGCGGTGCCCCTGCAAAGTTTTACAGCTACCACCGTTAAAGAAGAACAACTGCCCGGCACTTTTAACAGCTTTGCTACAGCGTTACTACCGGTATTACTGCTGGCTTTATCTACTTTGCTGCCACTGCTGCAAACACAGAGTGCAGCGCTCAACAAGCTGTTTATATTTATAGGAGACCCGGTAATAGTAATGCTGCTTTCTTTATTGATGGCAATTTATACATTAGGCATTCAAACAGGCAAAACAATAACCCAGATAATGGGTTATTGCAGCGATGCAATAAAAGATGTTTCATTAATACTATTAGTGGTGGCCGGCGCAGGGGCTTTAAAACAAATACTGGTAGATAGTGGCGTGAGTACAGAAATTGGCGCCCAATTGCAAACATGGAACCTGCATCCACTTATTTTAGGTTGGCTTATTGCTGCCACCATCCGGGTGTGTATGGGCTCTGCCACCATTGCGGGTTTAACAGCAGCCGGCATTATTGCCCCCTTAATGAGTAGTTTTACAGTAAACCCCAGTTTAATGGTATTATCCATTGGGGCCGGCAGTTTAATGTTTTCTCATGTTAATGAT
>JANRMC010000212.1:0-3175 GCA_033761915.1 Flavihumibacter sp. | reverse complement strand
GAATTATTTAAAAAATAAATAATGATACATAAATTTTTAAAATCTGTAGTTGGTCTTCTTACAGCAACGATCTGTTTTTACATATCAGCAAAAGCACAGTCAACTATGGAATATGATATTGTATTATCCGGTGGCCGTGTTATTGATCCCGAAACAAAATTGGATGCAATACGAAATGTTGGCATCCTCAACAACCGCATTGAACAGATCTCTTCTGAACCATTAAAAGGAAAAGAAACAATTAATGTAAGCGGACTGGTTGTTGCCCCTGGTTTTATAGATATGCATATACATGGCCGCAGCAATGTGGAACAGGAATATCAATTGCATGATGGTGTAACAACAGCTTTAGAATTGGAATGGGGTATTGAACATATTGGAAAATGGTATGAATCAAGAAAGGGCAAAGCATTGATTAATTACGGTGCAAGTGTTTGCTGCCGTTTGAGCGGTTTAAAGCAATAGGTAAGTACCAAAAGGCTGTAGATAGTTTACTTCAAACCACATTAAAAGGAGAAGCAAGCATTGGAACAATGACCAACACCATTTTACGTGCCGCCAATGAAGCTATTTCTCCTGCTGAAATGAATCAAACTTTGGTAAACATCAAAGCATCGCTTGCCGATGGCGGTATTGGTATTGGTGCACCCATTGGTTATTTACCCAAAACAAATCCCAATGAAATGTTCCGGGTTTACAAACTGGCTGGTGAGCTGCAGGCGTTGGTGTTTTCGCATGTACGGCAACCCGATATTATTTCAATACAGGAAGTAATTGCCGATGCCATGCTTACCGGAGCACCGCTGCATATTGTTCATATCAACAGCATGTCGTTAGGCAACATTGAGCTTTCGCTTGACATGGTAAATGCAGCAAGCAACAAAGGTTTTGACATCAGCACCGAATTATATCCCTACACGGCTGGTTCTACATCACTGCAAAGCGCTATGTTTGATGATGGCTGGCAGCAACGGCTGGGCATTAGCTATGGCGACTTGCAATGGGTTGCCACTGGCGAACGACTTACCAAAGAAAGTTTTGAAACCAATCGCAAAACCGGCGGCGTTGTTATTCTTCATGTAATGAAACCGGAGTGGATTAAAACAGGCATAGCCGCACCCGGTGTTATGATTGCATCAGATGGAATGACCTATGCAAAACTGGCACACCCCCGTACTGCCGGAACCTTTTCAAGAGTGCTTGGCAAATATGTAAGAGAAGATAAAGTCATTGATTTGAATACGGCAATAGAAAAAATGACTTTGCTGCCTGCAAAACGTTTGGAAGATATTGCCCCCATGATGCGTTTCAAAGGAAGAATTCAAATTGGTGCCGATGCAGACATTACCATTTTTAATCCCAACACCATTATTGATAAAGCAACATTTGAAAAAGGCCTGGAGTTTTCAGCAGGTATTGAATATGTAATGGTGAATGGCGCTTTTGTTTTAAAGAATGGTCAAACAGTAAGCAATGTCTTTCCGGGACAGGCGGTGTATGGAAAGTTTAAAAAATAATTCATGAAAAAAATAACACTCCTTCTCCTTCCAATTTTATGCATAACATTATTACAGGCACAACAATCAACAGCCAATAACCAGCAAGCTGTTCAGCAAGCGATAGTTAAAATGTTTGATGCTTTATCCAACCGTGATTCGGCAAGCTTGAAAAAATATTGCACGTCTGATATTACATTGTATGAATATGGGCAGGTGTGGAATATAGATACACTTATCCTCAAAGCCATAACTCAAAACCAGTCAACTGATTTTAAACGTACCAATAGTTTTGAATTTATCAATACAACAATAGATAAAATCACGGCATGGGTTACTTATCGTCTTCAGTCAGTAATAATAAAAGATGGTAAACAGGCAACTTTACAATGGCTGGAAACTGTGGTTTTAGTTAATGAGAAAAAACAGTGGAAGGTAAAACACCTGCATTCAACGCTTATCAAACGAACTTAAAATCAACCGCAATGGATTTCAATAATACAATCAATATAAAAGCATGAAGAAAACATTTATCCTTTTTATCCTTGCTTACCTTTTAGCAGCTCCTGTTTTTTCTCAAATAAAATTCGGCGATGAAACTAAAAAATATATTGAGTACAACGACCCGGTTACGGTATTCAAAAATGGTTTATTGATTGATGGTAAAGGCAATGTTGCCAAACTCCATCAGACAGTCATCATCAGTAATGGCAAAATTGACTGGGTGGGTGATGATACAAAAGCTCCTATTCCCAAAGATGCCAATATCATTGAGCTGAATGGAAAAGCTATTATGCCGGGTTTGGTAATGCTGCATGAGCACATGTATATATCGGCACATGAGATCAGCACCCGCTACCTTAATTTAAGACAATTACCATTTAGCTTTCCTAGGCTTTATCTTGCTTCAGGTGCTACCACTATCAGAACCTGTGGCAGTATTGAACCCTACTCAGATATCCGCATAAAAAAAGATATTGACCTTGGTTTATTACCCGGCCCGAACATGGAACTCACGGCTCCTTATATTGAAGGAAAGTCAAGCCGGTTTCCGCAAATGAAAGAAAATAAAACGCCGGAGGAAGCAGCAGCTTTTGTAAACTATTGGGCCGACCAGGGCTTCACTTCTTTTAAAGCATATATGGGTGTAGATAAACCTACTCTGAAAGCAGCCATTGATGCAGCACATAAAAGACATTTGAAAATTACAGGCCATTTGGATATTGTTACCTATAAAGAAGCAGCTTCTTTAGGTATGGATAATTTAGAACATGGATTTATGGCCAGTACAGATTTTGCTACTGGTAAAAAAGAAAATGAGCCACCTGCAGCTGGTGCTGCTATTCAATCATTGGGCAAGCTGGATATTCAAGCTGATAGTGTAAAACAATTCATTCAGTTTTTAATTGATAAAAAAATAAGCATCACATCATCATTAGCTGTGTTTGAGGGAGCTACTACCACGCAGCCAAGGCCCAATGCTGAAGCAGTCAACGCCATGTCACCAGACACAAGAGATTTTTATTTGCAAAGATTGTTATCTGTTAAATCAGCCGCCGGTCCTACTGATTATGATAAAGCCTTTGCAAAAGCTGCCAAAATGGAAAAACTATTTTATAATATGGGTGGCTTGCTAACTGTTGGTACTGACCCAACAGGTAATGGAGGAACATTAGCAG
>JANRMC010000211.1:0-3734 GCA_033761915.1 Flavihumibacter sp. | reverse complement strand
ATGGTAGTGGGCTTGTTGTGGCCGGGGTATACCGTTGTTTCTTCTGGCAAAACCATAAACTGCGTTTGTATACTGTTTAAAAGCTGCGGGCCATTGCTGCCTGGTAAATCGTAGCGGCCAATACTGCCCCTGAACAAAACATCTCCACCCATTATAAAATTTTGTGTAGGGCAATAAAAACAGATATGGCCGGGGCTATGACCCGGTGCTTCAATAATTGTTAACACATCGTCACCCAACTTTATTTCTTCTCCGCCACGTATATAGTGAACCGTGCCGCTATAGTTTGAAAAAGGCAGCCCCCATCTTTCACCGGCCAGTGCAGCGTTATCCAGCATTATTTGTTCATTGGGATGAATGTAGGGTTTTAATGCCCAGGTATCGTACACAAACTGGTTGCCAAAAACATGATCGAGGTGGCAATGGGTATTTAACAAATATTTTGGGGTTAATTGGTGCTGGGCTATATAATTTTCAAGCTGGCTACGTTCATAATCAAAGTAGCAACCAGGGTCTATAATAATGCAGTCTTTTTGCTGGTTATACAACAGGTAGGTATTTTCTGCAATAGGGCTGAAAACAAAAGAGTGGATGGTGAACATGGTTACTATTTTAGGGTGCATTCATATCACCCAAATAACATAATTTTATTTACTAAATACCGGCTATGCAATTTCAGAAGAATGTTTTGACGCAGCAATTTTTTACAAAGAAGATTTTTATTGCAGCAATACTTGTTTTAGGTATGTTTTCTGCCTCGGTGGCGCAGGTGGCATCGGTTACATATGGAAAAAACCGGGTGCAGTACAAAAAAATGAAATGGTCTTATTTTCAAACCGAAAATTTCAATTCATATCATTACGAAGATGGCGAAACCCTTGCTAAAATTGTGGCACAGGTAGCAGAAAAAGAACTGGCCAGTGTTGAAAATTTTGTGGAATATGGTTTGCAGCGCCGCGCCAATTTGATTGTTTACAACAGCTTTGAAGATATGCAGCAGTCTAATATTGGGCTGGGCATGGATTTGCAAATTACCGGAGGCGTTACCAAACTGGTAAATAATAAGGTTATGTTGTATTACACGGCCGACCATGCAGATTTACGCCGTCAGGTACGCCGTGGCATTGCCCGTATTTTAGTAGACAATTTATTGTTTGGAGATGATTTGGGTGAGTTTGCTGCCAACCAGGCATTATTAGATTTGCCCAAATGGTTGACCGATGGCTATGTAAACTATGCTGCCGAAAACTGGAGTACAGAACTGGACGACCAGTTAAAGTCAGCCATCCTTTCCGGCAACTACAAAAACTTTTACCAGTTTGCTTTTGAAGAACCTGATTTAGCCGGTCATTCTTTCTGGCATTTTTTAGCTGAGGCCTATAAAAAAGAGAATGTTACTTATTTCCTGTATCTATCAAGAGTGTATAGAAATGTAAACAGTGCCAGCAACCGCATTGCCAAAAAGAAGTTTAAAGAATTGCTGAAAGATTTTATGAACTACCAGCAGGAAAAATATGATAAAGATATTCGTGGCAGACGAAATGCGCCCCGCGGTACCGTTCAAACAGTAGAAGAAATTAATAAGTATAAAAAATTCTTTCATTACGCACCTAACCCGGCGCCCCGCAGCCAAACCTATGCCATTGTTGAGTTTGAAAAAGGCCAGTATTGCGTGGTGCTGAATGAAAATTTCATTAACCGAAAAGTATTATTAAAAAGCGGCGTTCGTAATTACGAAAACGAACTGAATCCAAATTACCCCATGCTGGCATGGGATGGTAAAGGCACCAACCTTGCCGTGGTTTACGCCAAAGAAGGTAAAGTGCATTTATTTGTTTATGATTTGATAGCCCGGTATAAACGTATTGTGCAGGAACTGCCTTTTGATCAGGTGCAGGATATGAAATTTATGCTGGATAAAAACACGCTTGTATTAAGCGCCGTAAAAAAAGGACAAACAGATATTTTTGTTTATAAAATAGATAAGCAAACGGTTGAGCAAATTACCAATGATGTGTATGACGATAGGGATGCCTCCTTTGTAGCTTTCCCCAATAAGAGTGGTATTATTTATTCTTCCAACCGCCCCTCTGCAATGGCTGCAACGGGCGATACGGTGCTGCCATCCAACAACCGGTATAATATTTTTCTGGTGGATAACTGGAACAAAAGCGAGTTTAAACAAATATCTCAGTTAAGCTATCTGCGCTTTGGCAATGCCCGTTTTCCTACGCAGTATAACAGTGCCCATTTTACATTTGTGAGCGATGAAAATGGTATTGGCAACCGCTGGGCCGGTTTCTTTCAAACAGAGCGTGCCGGGCTGGATACTATTTTCAGAATTGGAGAAGACATCTTGCGTAACCCTGATATAAAAGAACTGGATTCAACTTTAAAAGCCAATAAAGTAAGCGAGCCCGATTCTGTATTTACAATATCCATTACCAATGATTCTGCATATGTATTTCCGTTAACCAATTACCAGAGTACGTTAAAAGAAACAAAAATTGCCGGAGACGCAGGCCTGGTAAGTGAAGTGCGGCAGGAAGGCGATTTGCTGTTTTTATATAAACTGAAAGTGGATGAACGCACATTGCAGCGCCGCAACGTAAACCAACGCCCCACCGAGTACAGAAGGAAAACAGTTGAAGCTGCCCGCCTGGCCAATGTTACCAGCAGCATGTATGCGCCCACTAAAACAACAGAAGAACCACCCAAAAAAGGAGAGGTTTTTGAAACCGAGTTTGATAATGAGAAAAAAGACAGTACGGCTTTAAATAGTATAGCAGTGCCTGAAGCGCCAGAGCCATCCATGATTTCTAAGGCAAAGCATTACGACTATAAGCTGAAGTTTTTTATAGACAATGTTTCTGCTGTATTTAACAATGATGTGCTTATAAACCGCATGCAGCCATACACGGGTTCTTTACCCGTTGTGCTAAATGCCAATGGTGGTTTTAATGGACTGATGAAAGCTACAGTAATGGATGTTATGGAAGACCTGCGATTTACCGGTGCCATCCGTTTACCAATTATAAATACTGTTGGAGCAGGCTCTCCTTTTATCGGTTTGCCGGGAGATCCTTTTATTTCAAGTAACAACTCTTTATTTGATGCCGGGGGCGAATGGTATGCAAGGGCCGATTATCTTAAAAAGCGTATTGATTATTCTGCACTCTACTACCGTCAAACACAAATTGGTTCTATTGGTAATTATGGCGCTAAGCTGTACACCAATTTGTACCAGGCAATAGTTAAATACCCATTTGACAGAGTAAGAAGTTTCAGAGTATCTGCCGGTGTAAGAAAAGATAAGTTTGTAACCCGCAGTTCAGATCGTATTTCTTTAAATACAGAAGACTATAAGCAAAGCTATTTATTAACCCGCTTAGAGTACGTGCACGATAACTCATTAAACCCTGCTATGAACATTTACAAAGGGGTGCGTTATAAAGTGTATGCAGATTACAATTCACAAATAACCAAAAACCCGCAGCAGGCCGGCCGTAATAATCTGAACGTTGGTTTTGATGGAAGGTATTACTACCCCATTTACAGAAACTTTATTTGGGCTGGCCGCGCCTCTGCAGACTTTAGCTGGGGCGATCAGAAAATATTGTATTATCTGGGTGGGCAAGATGGTTGGTTATTTCCAAAAGCCAATTTGGCCGCACAACCGCAAGACCCAACATATGCTTTTCAAACATTGGCTGTAAACATGCGTGGCTTTAACC
>JANRMC010000210.1:0-10314 GCA_033761915.1 Flavihumibacter sp. | reverse complement strand
GGTTTTTTATTTGAAGAAAACCTTATTGTACGAAATTTCAATTCTTACAAAACAGAAAGGAAGATATATTTATCACTACCAACAAATATGTTTAATAAAGCCTATAAATTGATAGATAGTGTTTCGAGTTTTGATAAAGTGATACTTAATCTTGATGGGGATAATTACACTAAAGAATATATGAATGATTCTATAGCGATTTATTCTACGGCTACAAAAAAAATTTCACTCCAGAATGGGAATACTGGTCCCGTTGATCTTTTGCTAGACAATGAGCGCCTTCATAAGGCTTCACAATCTGAAATATATTTTATTGAATTTTTAAAAATGGATAATGAAATTAATGTTATAGTGAGTGCATTTCCCAATATTTCTGATTATGCCCATAAAAGGAAACTATTTTTTGAAATAAATTTGCCTCAACAAATAAGAAATATCATTAAGTAAGACAACCGTTAAGTGTTCATGAATTTGATGAAGATTATTTCCTCCCACTGGCCAAGCGTCTCGCTTGTGCCTTCTGTGTAGATATGCAGCATTGCGTATCTGTGCCTGAAAATAAATTAACCGTTTGCTGATAAGCGTACAAAACGTACAAGAGTGCGACGCAACCATGTTTCATTGGTGGTACCCATGCCGGTTACACAAAAAATTAACTAAACAGCTCTCTCATTTTATCAAAAAAGCTTTTATCGCTTTTTTCGGGCTGTGGTTTAAAGTTGGCCGATTGGCTCAGCTTTTCCATCATTGTTTTTTCTTCTGCATTCAGGTGTTGGGGTGTCCATACGTTTACATGAATCAGCTGGTCTCCTTTTTCATAAGAGTTTACTGCCGGAAAGCCCTTGCCTTTAAGCCGGAATATTTTACCGCTTTGGGTGCCGGCGGGTATTTTAATTTTTGCGCGGCCATCTATGGTCGGTACTTCTACATTGGTACCAAACACCGCATCGGGTATGGATATGTATAAATCGTAGGCCACATTCAAACCATCGCGGTGCAGTTCTTTGTGGGCTTCTTCTTCAATTAAAATAATCAGGTCTCCGGCCATGCCGCCACGTTCGCCAGCATTGCCTTTGCCGTTTACGCTTAACTGCATGCCTTCCTGCACGCCGGCGGGTATATCAATAGTTACCGTTTCTTCTCCATATACTCTTCCTTCTCCTTTACAATTGCCGCATTTGGCGGTAACAGTGGTGCCTTCTCCGTTGCAGGTGGGGCAGGTAGTTACGGTTTGCATCTGGCCCAGAAAGGTATTGGTAACTTTTCTTACCTGCCCGTTGCCACCACAGGTACCGCAGGTTTGCACACTGCCTTTATCTTTTGCACCGCTGCCATTGCAGGTGGTGCAGGTAACATATTTTTTAACCTTTACATTTTTGGTTACCCCCTTAGCTATTTCTTCGTAAGTAAGTTTTAGTTTAATGCGCAGGTTGCTGCCGCGTATGCCACGGGCACGGCTGCCGCCGCCACCGCCACGGGAAGAACGTTGTCCGCCGCCAAAGAAGCTGCCAAAAATATCATCGCCAAAAATATCTCCAAACTGGCTGAAGATATCTTCCATATTACCACTGCCGCCGCCAAAACCACCACGGCCATTGCCGCTAATGCCGGCATGGCCAAAACGATCGTACTGTGCTTTTTTATCAGCATCGCTCAATACTTCATAGGCTTCTGCGGCTTCTTTAAATTTTTCTTCGGCAGCTTTATCGCCGGGGTTTCTATCGGGGTGGTATTGCATAGCCACTTTACGATAGGCCTTCTTTATTTCATCTGCAGCAGCCGATTTTGTAACACCCAGTATTTCGTAATAATCTCTTTTCATGCCTTGCCTCCGGCAGGAGGGTATTGTTTAATGTGATATAAAAATGTTGGTATTAATTATTTGCCCACCACTACTTTGGCAAAGCGTATGATTTTATCGTTTAGCAAATAACCTTTCTCCACTTCGTCCATTATTTTATCTTTTAATGCTTCAGACGGTGCCGGTATCTGTGTAATAGCCTCGTGCAGGTCTGCATTAAAATCCTGGCCTTTTGTTTCCATGGCTTTCAGGCCTCTTGCCTGCAGGGTATTGCGCAGTTTGGCAAAAACCAGTTGCACGCCTTCTTTAAGGGCTGCCACGTCTTCGCTTTTTTCTATCTGTGTCTGGGCACGGTCGCAATCATCCAATACTTCCAGCAAAGGAATAATAACATCTTTACCGGCGGTTTGTAAAAGTTCCAGCCGTTCGCGGGCACTTCTTTTTCTGAAATTATCAAACTCTGCAACCTGGCGCAGGTATTTATCTTTCCATTCTGCAATTTCAGCATGCAGGCTGTCTAATTCAGTACCCTGTTCCGGGTTGCTTAAATGGCCGGTGCCGGGTACATCGCTATCTGCATTAATGTCAATGCCGGGTTGATTTTCAGCAATATTTTCAGCTGTTGTTTCCTGATGATTTGTTTCTTTTTCACTCATAGTTCAAAAATTGTCGCAAAGGTACATTTGTCAATTATATTGCCAAAGGCCAAACTAAGCCAAATTGACAATGGCCCTTCACCACATTATCGCTACTGTATATGTGTTTACTTTATTTTTTTTGAATTTGACGGATGTTGGCTGATTATTATTGATAAGTTCCTAAATTCAGCGCCACTTATAACCTTATAACGATTGTAAAAAAACAACAACATGAAGTATGCTTTGCTGCTATTAACCATAGCAATGATGGGTTGGGGGTGTGCTGGCAATGATAAAGCCGGTGCAAAAGATAATAATGAACCTGCAACCTTACCCGGTACCGCCATTTTGCACGCCAACCAATACCAGCTTACACAAGTAATTATTTACGATGTTTTTGCCCCGCCGGTAGCCAGCCGTATTTATGCTTATACTTCATTGGCAGCGTATGAAGCCATCCGCCACAGCAACCCCGGCAATGCATCATTAACAGCACAACTGCACGGGTTTAAACCCATGCCACAACCCGAGAGTGGTAAAAAATACAATTACCTGCTGGCCGCTACCAAAGCTTATTTTACAGTGGCAGAAAAAATTACTTTTTCTGTAGACTCATTAAAGCAATACCAGGATAGTGTATATGCTGTTTTTAAAAGCGCTTTACCACAAGATGAATATGAACGCTCTATTGCGTTTGGAGATACTATCGGCAAAACCGTGCTGGTGCGTAGTACTATTGATAACTACAAAAAGACAAGAGGAATGGATCGCTTCCTGGGCAGTAACACACCCGGCAAATGGCGCCCCACACCACCCGATTATGTAGATGGTGCCGAGCCCAACTGGAAACTGATAGTACCGCTTGCATTAGATACCGCTTCGCAAATACCTGCAGAAGCCCCACCCGCTTTTGGCACGGCCAAAACAAGCGCTTTATATAAAGTGGCCGATGAAGTGTACAACATCAGCAAAAATTTAACCGATGAACAAAAGCTGATTGCCCGTTATTGGGATGATAACCCGGCCGTAATGGAACATGCTGGCCATATGATGTTTTTAAATAAAAAAATTACACCCGTTGGCCACTGGATTGGTATAGCCGGTATTGCCGCTAAAAAAGCCAATAGTAATGATGTGGAAACAGCCCGGGCTTATGCTATAACAGCGGTTGCGGTGTTTGATGGGTTTATTTCTTGCTGGTACGAAAAATATAAAAGCCAATTAATACGCCCTGTTAGCTACATCAATGAGTTTATTGATAAAAACTGGCAACCTTTTTTACAAACACCTCCTTTTCCGGAGCATACCAGCGGCCACAGCACTATTTCTGCGGCGGCTGCAACGGTGTTAACCCATTTATACGGCACTAACTTTTCTTTTCATGACGATAGCGATAAAGAATACATTGGAATGGAGCGTGACTTTACTTCGTTTGAGCAGGCCGCACAAGAAGCTTCCATCAGTCGTGTGTATGGTGGCATACATTTTACCACGGGTTGCAATGCCGGTAATAAAAACGGTACGGCCATTGGTAACTACATTAACCAAAAATTAAAATTAAAAGAATAGTGGGGTACCGGCAGATGTACAGGTAGCAACATCGTTGCCACGCTCGGTTCAACGGCAGTACATGCCGGGGCAACTTTATGCCGGCATCTTTGTTATTACCAAAAAGTATAAATGGCAACTGTTTTAATAACCGGCGGCACGGGTATGGTAGGCCGGGCAACCACACAACTGCTGTTGCAGCAGGGTTACAAAGTAATTGTTCTTACCCGCAAAATACCGGCACTTGCCACACCCGGCATTCAGTATGCATTGTGGAATGTGGCCGCACAAACTATAGATACCACAGCTGTGCAGCAGGCAGATTATATTATTCATTTAGCCGGAGAAGGTGTGGCAGATAAACGCTGGACGGAAAAAAGAAAAAAAGAAATTGTTGAAAGCCGCACACAAAGCAGCGCATTATTAATAAAAACATTGCAGCAAACGCCCCACCAAGTAAAAGCCTTTATAAGTGCTGCAGCACAGGGTTGGTATGGCCCAGACATGGCAAACAATAATACCGGTTTTACAGAAACCATGCCGGCTGCCACAGATTTTTTAGGCACCACCTGCCAGCAATGGGAAGCCAGTGTGGAGCCGGTAACAGCATTAGGCATAAGGTTGGTAAAATTGCGCATTGGTATTGTATTGGGTGTAGCAGGCGGCGCCTTGCCAGCTTTTAAAAAACCGGTGCAAATGGGTGTGGCGGCTATATTAAGCAGCGGGCAACAGGTTATCAGTTGGATTGCTGTGGATGATTTAAGCCGTATGTTTTTACAGGCCATAGAAAACACGGCTATGAACGGCGCTTACAATGCGGCAGCCCCCAACCCGGTTACTAACAAAACATTGATGCTGACATTGGCCAAACATTTAAGAGGCCGTTTTTACATACCCATACATGTGCCGGCATGGTTATTAAAGTTAATGCTGGGCGAAATGAGTATTGAAGTATTAAAAAGTGTAACACTGAATGTGCAAAAAATACAGCAAACCGGTTTTAAGTTTGCCTACCCCACTATTGAGGCAGCGCTGAACAAGTTACTGCCACGCAGCTAATATTTTTACCGGATGGTATACAACATACTGCCATCAGTAATCATTACTTTGTTTTTACGGGTATTGGCAGCCACACCTTCAAAGCGCAGGTAATACATGCCTTTGTTATTGTATTGAACCAAGGTTACCGTACCCGTTAAAAACCGGTACACATCTTTTTTGTTTTTAGGCGATGGCCAAAAGAAACCCCGTACCGTTGCGGTGTCACTATCATTAAAGCTGTAGCGGCCTGTGGTGCTGGTGTTAACCACCAGCTGAATGGATTGGTTATTTATTTTTTTGCTTTCTGCAATAAAGCCGGCGGTTGTGTTATTATTCTGGGTAAAGGTTTCTGTGCTTGATTGTACCGTATCACCATTAACTATGTATTTAAAATGGTTGCTGCTGCCGCTTATTGCCGCAGCATCTTTATTAGAAATATCTGCAGTGGCTTGCTGGCTGGCACTGTCAATAGCGGCTACTGTTAATTCTGTAACAGGAGCGCTGTTATTGTTGCAGGCAAAAAACAATAAGCAGCAGGTAATATAAAAAAGTAGTTTCATACAGAACTTTAATTGGCTTTGGGTGCGGCGGCTGGTATTAGTTGGGGTTGTTGCTGCGGCGGCAATACCAGTTCAGGACTTAAAGGCGGCAGGCCTTTGATTATTTTGGCATCTTTTGACTGATAAAATAAACCATCTGCAAAATACCAATGCTTGCCTTTATCGTCTGAAAGGGCCACTAATGTGGTGTTTAATACTACTGTAAAGAGGGTGGTTTTTATTTCCATTTCCTGCGGCACCAGTGCCTGCAGTACTTTTTTGTGAGTAACAATTTTACCAGGGTTGCCAATGGTAATGCGTTTAATTTCTGGTTTAAACTGTTCCATTTTTTTACTGATGGTATCCATCATGGCCGTCATGTTTACCTGCTCTTTGGCCGATTCTAATAAGGCTGGGTATATAAATTTTTGTACGGCGGCGGCATCTTTTTTACTAATGGCCCGGGCCATTTCTAACGCCTGTGTTTTTATAGCAGTGGTGGTGGCTTGTGATTGCGCCTGCAGGGTTAGTACAAAAAAGAAGCAAAGAGCCGTAAGCCATTGAAAGAAGCGTTGCATGTGTTGTATTTGTTGCGTAAAGGTATGCGGTACAAGTGTGCGACGCAAGTATGCTGCACAAAGAAACTGCCGCTGGTAAACAAAATTGGTTTCTTCCTGTAATAATAAACCATTTTTAACGTCCTATGGCTGGCATATGAATAACGAAGCTTAATTTCATGCCCGTTCTAACAACTTCAAAACCCCACCATGAGTCTGCTGCAAGTAAACAATCTTAAAAAATATTACGCCACCCAAAAGGCGGTTGATGATATTAGTTTTTCTATTGAGCCGGGTACTATATTTGGTTTGCTGGGTCCTAACGGTGCCGGCAAAACCACGCTGCTGCGTATGATTACCGGCATTTTTTACCCCGATGAAGGACAGATTTTATTTGATGGAAAAAAGTTTGACCCCGAAAAAGATGTGGTGCATATTGGTTACATGCCTGAAGAAAGGGGGCTGTATAAAAAAATGAAAATTGGAGAACAGGCTTTGTACCTGGCCCGCTTAAAAGGTTTGGGTAAAGAAGAAGCGCTGGAAAAAATTAAGCAATGGTTTGTGAAGTTTGAAATGCAGAGCTGGTGGAATAAAAAAGTAGAAGACCTGAGCAAGGGTATGGGACAAAAATTACAGTTTGTAACCACCGTGCTGCACGAGCCGAAATTAATAATACTGGATGAACCTTTTAGTGGTTTAGACCCCGTAAACTCTAACCTTATTAAAGAAGAAATTTACCAGCTGGCTAAAAGAGGCTGCACCATCATCTTCAGCACCCACCGCATGGAGCAGGTGGAAGAAATATGCGACCAGATTATTTTGGTAAATAAAGGGCAGAAGATTTTAGATGGCACGGTGAATGGTGTAAAGCAGCAATACAAAGACAACCTGTTTCATATTGGTTTGCAACAGGTGCCTGCAAGCATACAAAGCAATTATTTTGAAGTGGTGAAGCAGGAAGCAGATGGGCTGGAAGTAAAGATTAGAGAAGGAGCCACCACCAATCAGGTGTTGCAGCATTTTATACAGGAAGGCGTGGGGGTTACAGAGTTTCATGAAATACTGCCTACACTGAACGATATATTTATTAAAGTGGTGGGCAATACCCCGCTGGCCCGCCAGTTTGAAGCCGTACAGTAATAATAACCAGTTACCAACTAACAAACCCAACACATGAACAAGATTTGGCTGATTATAAAAAGAGAGTACTTAACCCGGGTGCGGAATAAAACTTTTATTCTGTCAACCTTTTTAACGCCGCTGCTGTTTGCCGGTATTATTGCCATTGTGGTTTTTATAACCGTAAAAAACAGCGATAAAGAAAAGATAGCTGTGATTGATAACAGCGGGGTGTTTAAATTGCCCAGAGACTCTGCAAAGTCAGTAGTTTTTATACTTAACACGGATGCATCCGTTGAAGATTTTGATAAGAAGGGCTATACAGGTATTTTGTTTGGACCTAATTCAGGTAGTAATAAAACCGATAGTTTTCAACTGTATGCCCGTAAGAACTTTGGTGTAATGACGGAGGCAGCCATACATGATAAAATAAGCAAGGAAATAGAAAACGATTTACTAAAGAAGCGGTTTAATATTGTTTCTGCAACGGTAGATTCTATTAAAAAGGAATCTACTGATATAAAATTTGGTAAAACTAATATAATTGGAGAGGATGACAAGTTAGCGAAAGGTAACTCTTCTACCGCATATGCAATTGGTTATGCTGCTTCATTTTTAATTTATATTACCCTATTTATTTATGGCTCTATGGTAATGCGTGGCGTAATGGAAGAAAAAACCAATCGCATTGCAGAAGTGGTGGTGTCTTCAGTAAAGCCATTCCAATTAATGATGGGTAAAATAATAGGTATTGGAGCGGTTGGCCTCACTCAATTTTTAATGTGGATAATATTAGTCACTGTTCTTTCTTCACTTATTGGCTTAGTAGTGACACCTGAGGTTTTACAACAGGTGAATGAAGTAAATAAAGGAGTACCTATGGCCCAGATGAATGCTCCCTCAAATGATTTTGCTATTGCCTTAGCCAAAGTTGGTGGCGAATTAACAGCCGCAAATATTTGGTTGATAGTAGGATGCTTTCTTTTCTACTTCCTTTTTGGTTACCTGTTTTATGCTGCTTTGTTTGCTGCGGTGGGCAGTGCGGTTAATGAAGACCCGCAGGATGCACAAAGCCTGATGTTTCCGATAACCATGCCCATTGTGCTGGCCATTGTAATAATGATTAATGCCATTACCCACCCCGAAAGTGCATTGGCTACCTGGAGCAGTATAGTGCCTTTCTTCTCGCCCATTGTAATGATGGCACGCATTCCTTTTGGGGTGCCGGGTACCGTACCTTACTGGCAACTGGCATTAAGCATGCTTAGTTTAATTGGAGGCTTTTTATTTACCACCTGGCTGAGTGCCAAAATTTATCGCACTGCTATTTTAATGTACGGCAAAAAAGTTACCTGGAAAGAAATGTGGAAATGGGCGTTTCGTAAAAGTTAATGCATTCGATTATAAAAATGCCGGTAAGCAGATAAGGAAAAAATAAATCAATATTTCCAATCTTATCTTCTTACCGGCATTGCTTTTTTATTCATCCAGCAAATCAGGTCTTCGTTGCCGGGTGCGTTGCAGCGATTGCTCGTAACGCCACTCTTCAATTTTTTTATGATCGCCGCTCATTAAAACATCAGGTACTTTCATGCCATTGAAATCTACGGGGCGGGTATACACCGGTGGTGCCAGTAAATTATCCTGAAAAGAATCAAACAGCGCCGATGTTTCATCATTCAGCACACCGGGTAACAAACGGCCAATAGAATCTACCAGCACAGCCGCGGCCAGCTCTCCGCCACTTAATACATAATCTCCAATAGAAATTTCTTTGGTTACATATTGCTGCCGTATGCGGTCGTCAATGCCTTTATAATGCCCGCAAATAATCAACAGGTTGCCTTTTAATGAAAGCTGGTTAGCTACAGATTGATTGTAACGTTCCCCATCGGGGGTTACATAAATAATTTCATCGTAGCGGGTATGCTGCTGCAATGTTTCAATAGCTTTTGCCAGCGGTTCGCACATCATTACCATGCCGGCGCCACCGCCGTACTGGTAATCATCAATTTGCCCGTATTCATTAACGGCCCATTGGCGTAAAGCATGCACCCGCACGGTAAGATGCCCTTTTTCCTGCGCACGTTTCATAATAGAATGTTGCAGCGGACTTTCCAGCAACTCGGGCAGCACAGAAATAATATCAATAATCATACACAACAGTTAATGGCGGCAAAGATATATTTTTTGGCAGCGCTTTAGCTGGGTGTTTATAATGGGGTAGCCAGCAGCGGTTTTTCATGGCGGCATCGTTCCGCCTTAAGAGGCGGACACTTCAGCTTTTGAAATTTGAAGTTTCTGATTTGAAATTTCAAATCTCAAATTAGAAATATGCGGCTGAAGTGTGCGACGCAACGGCTGCCGGGCTTTGCACCAGGGCTGGTAACACCAAAAACTATCCGCGGCAGGTGATAAAAATCATATGTGCCGCTGCAACAAGTCATGCCCACGCCCTGCCCAAAAAGATAGTTTTGAATACAAATTCAATAACCCAAAATTTTACCAATGGCAACTGTAGCAATAAAAAAAGAAAGAGCCGCATTGGCCGTTAAAGAGTGCATTAACGTGGGTACAATGGGTGGTGTGCCGGCGGCAAACCTTTGCGAGGCGGAGTTTGAATACATAATAACCATACCGGCGCCCGGTTATGCCAAAGAAGATTTTTTAATTGAAGTAACCGAAAATGAATTAGCCGTAACCGGCCAGCGCAAAGCCAGTTATTTTGTAACAGAACCGGGCCACTACCATTTTAAATACAATAAATGGAAACGCAGTTTTACACTGCCGGTAGATGGAGACGGTGCTTTTACCTGCGCACATATGAACCACGATGAACTGAAAATACATATACCCCGGGGCCGTAAAATAAAAGTTACCAAACCAATGCGGGTGTATGTATATTAAAACTACGGGCATGATTTTGAAAATTGAACCTGATAAAACCATTGCGGCATTACAACAGGAGTTTAATGCGGCGTTTCCGTTTTTAAAAATTGAGTTTTTTAAGAATGGCAAAACCCTGCAGCGCATGTATCCGCCCCAGCAGTTGGTAAACAAAGAGGCTACTT
>JANRMC010000209.1:0-4581 GCA_033761915.1 Flavihumibacter sp. | reverse complement strand
ACATTAAAAATACCGGTTTCGCTGGTTGCAGTTGCTGCGGCAGACCACTTTGCATTGCTTTTACAGTGGTCTAAAAACGCTGTACCTGCACTGGTGGTAAATAAAACCGTTGCATAAGCAGCCCCGGTGCAGCAATGAATGATAATGGTAATATTTTCCGGTCCTTTAAACCCAAGTGTATTCTCTTTTGCGCCGGTGGCAGTAAAGTTATTATTGGTAAAAAACTGACTGATTGCAGCAGGCGCAGCGGTTGTTACCAATTCTATTTCATTAATAATTTCTAATTGCCGGCGTATGGCACCGGTTAGTGAAACCTGTTCGTTTGCAAAACCGGTCTGCAATTGGCCGGCTATGGCTGTTGCATACGCTATTATTTCTGCATACAGATAACTGCCCTGGTTTTTTAAATAAAACTCCAGCGATTCGCGGATGTTGGTTTGTGTTTTTTCTCCAAACCCTTTATACAGCAACAGGCGGTTTTCGTTGCAGGCATACAGTAACTCCCCAATACTTTCTATTTCCATTTCTTTCCAGATGGTGGAAATTTTTTTGGGGCCAATACCTTTTATATTGAGCATTTCTATGATGCCGGCAGGTGTTTTTGCAATAATTTCATCCAGCGCTGACAGCTTACCGGTGTTGAGTAACTCAATAATTTTTTTAGCTGCAGAATCGCCAATGCCTTTAAAAGAAGCAAATTTATCTGCACTGGTTTCACTTAACTGCACCGGTAATTTTTCAATGGCAAATGCTGCTGCACTGTACGATTTTGCCTTAAATGAGTTTTCGCCGTGTATATCCATCAGTTTTGCAAGCAGCGAAAACTGATCGGCAATACTATAATTATCCATAGTGTTTGCTTCTTTGTAAGTAGTAAAAATATTATTTTTTTAAGCGGGTGCTGAAAATAGTTTTTGCTGCCACCGGCACTGCCGCTGAAGAGTGCGACGCAACGATGTTGCTATACCAGTTGCAGCTTGTTTCATTATACATAACCGGGCAATGGCTGATGTTAATCAATAACGAAACGGATTTGGTTTTGCCTTATATTCGTAGCAGATTGTTTGCCAAACAAAAGAAAGTATGAGTGCTATTTTTACCCGTATTAAGAATACTAACCTGGTTCGTAAAATGGTATATGCCGTTGTTGGCGCCGCATCGTACCCCGGCTTAACGCTATTTAATAAACTGGAAATAAAAGGTACGGAACACCTGCGCAGTTTGCCAAAAACCAATGTGCTTTTTGTAAGCAACCATCAAACTTATTTTGCTGATGTAATAACCTTTCTGCATATTTTTTGCGCAGTTAAATGGCGCAAAGAAAACCGCTTGGGGATACCGTATTATTTAATAAACCCATTTACCCGTGTAAATTATGTGGCTGCAGAAGAAACTATGAAGGGTAGCTGGATCAGCCGGCTTTTTGCAATGGCGGGTGCATTAACGGTTAAACGTACCTGGCGGGCCGATGGTACAGAAGTGAGGCGCAACTTAGACCCTTCAGACACCCGTAAAATTCAACGGGCTTTAGAAAATAATTGGGTCATTACTTTTCCGCAGGGCACTACCAAGCCTTTTGCACCGGGCCGTAAGGGTACTGCTTTTATTATTAAACAAACCAAGCCCATTGTGGTGCCCGTTGTTATCAGTGGCTTTTGGCGGGCATTTAATAAAAAGGGCCTGAAGTTTAAAAAGAAAGGCACCAGCCTGAGTGTAACATTTAAAGAACCGTTGCAATTAGATTATGAAGCACCGGCAGAAACCATTTTAGAAAAAGTAATGGATGCTATAGAGCAAAGCAAAGAATACATGATGAAGGGTCCCCATCATTGGCTGAAGATTGATAAATAAGTTAGCGATTACAAGTTAGTACCTGCACTGTGGCTCAATTAATCTTTTACAAAAAGTGCTTTTAATTCTGATGCATCGTTGGGTTTCATTTTACCCCCCAATATCAGGCGTATCTGTCTTCTTCTTAATGCGCCTTCGAATAATTTTTTTTCATCTTCGGTTTCTATTAAAACCGGGGGCACCTGGCGCGGCTTGCGGTTAGGGTCTAAGGCCACAAAAGTATAATAAGCTTCGTTGCTCTTGTATTTGTATTGGTGTGTAAAATCTTCGCCCCACACATTCATATGCACTTCCATAGACGAGTTAAAAGCACGGGTTACTTTTGCCTCAATATGCACCACGTTACCCAGTTTAATGGGGGCTTCAAAACTAATATTATCAACCGATGCGGTAACCACCGGTGCATTGCAATGTTTACCCGCTGCCAATGCCGCTGCAATATCCATCCAATACATTAAACGGCCACCCATCAGGTTGCCAAAAAGATTGGTATCGTTGGGCAATACCAGCTCTGTCATTACCACTAAACTATCGGAGGCTTTACGCGGCTCTGCATTCATAGCAAAAAATTATAGTGGCGCAAAGCTACGATGCGGGCTGCATTAATTAAAACAATATTTAGGTAACCAGCTGTTGTTTTTCATAGCAGCTGTAATTGCGTCGCACCCTTCAGCAGTATAACTCTAGGCTGCATTTTTAAATAACTACCTGCTCTAATGTTTTCAAAAAAGCTCCATCCACATCGGCTCCAATGCCAATGGCATCTGGCAGCTCAACATAATAACCGTTGTATTTGGCGCCACCTACAACAGGATCGGTTTTATGGCCCAGCAGACAGGTATCCATATCATAAAAAACAACGTTTTTGTGGGCTGTGGCAAAATGCGCAAAAGCAGTTAATGCCAGTCGGCTTTCCAGCATGCCACCCATCATACAAGGTATCTGATGCGCTTCGCATAAGGTATTAATACGTGTAGCTTCTGCAATACCGCTGCTTTTAGAAAATTTTATATTCACATAATCGCAGGCTTGCGCATTTATTAAACGGCCAGCATCGTGGTGGGTAAACACACTTTCATCGGCCATAATTTTTATGGGAGATTGTTGTTTTAATGCCGGTAATAAGTGATCATTCCAATGCCGCATGGGCTGCTCGCAAAACTGTATATCATAAGTACCCATTTGCTGCAAGGCCATTAAAGCACCTGCATAGCTCCAGCCCTGGTTGGCATCAATGCGCAATAATAAATCGGGGCCTACAGCAGTTCTTATTTGTTTTACTCTTTCAATATCTTCAACGGGGTCTTTGCCCAGCTTAATTTTAATAATACGAAAGCCCTGTTCTTTAAAACGAACCGCCTGTGCGGCCATTTCAGCCGGGCAATTAATACCAACGGTAATATCTGTTTCCAGCGGTTTCAGCGTTTTTCCCCCCAAATACTGATAAAGAGGCAGTCCGGCATTTTTGGCTGCTATATCATACAAAGCCATATCAAAAGCGCTTTTTGCAGTAGCATTAAAAGCCGTAAAAGCATGCAGTTCTTCCAGGCGTTCTTCAATGGCTAAAGGATTTTTATTCTTCCAAATAGCTGCAAAGTCCTTGGCCATTTCAAAACAGGTGGCTTGGGTTTCGCCCGCAATCATGGGAAAAGCAGAGCATTCGCCTACGCCTGTAATACCGCTGTTGGTTGTAATGCGTATAAAAATGTTTTGAGCATACTGCATGGTGCCGGTGGCAATGGTAAAAGGCACCATGGGTATGGAGTATTTGTAAATACTGGTTTGGATAATGGTCATAGCGTGGTTTGATAACCGAAGATAAAAGAAAACAGCATTCGCCTGACTGCGTTTTTTTATGTAAGCGGTTTGTTAAATAGTACCGGCAGATTTTTTAGTAACCGGTTCTTTGTACTTTTACAAACTATGAAGGTAACTGCTACTCGATTGTCTTACGCTGCTACTGGTTATTTTAGTAAACTTGTTAACGACTACCTGCAACAAGATGCCAACCTGCAATCTTTTTACCAGCATACGCCCGGCTGGCAGGGTATTGAAACTGCCATTGCTGCCCGAAAAGCATCTACTACTAACAGAACGGTTTTGATGCAGGCTTTAAAAGAGCAGTATGCAAATTTGCCAGCTAGTGATGCCGTTAACAATGCTATTCACCAACTTTCTTTGCCCAATACCTTTACCATTACAACAGCGCACCAACCCGCAATTTTTACAGGTACGCTGTATTTTATTTATAAAATTTTACATGCTATAAAACTGGCAGCCGCTGCAAAAGAAAAATGGCCCGAATATAATTTTGTGCCCGTTTATTATATGGGCAGCGAAGATGCTGATTTGGATGAACTGGGAAATATATATATGAGTGGTGATACCCTGCAATGGGATACCAAACAAACCGGCGCTGTTGGCCGTATGAATACCAAGGGGCTTGAAAAAATAATACACCGCATAGATGGAGAACTGAGTGTGCAGCCATACGGTAAAGAACTGGTGCAACTATTAAAAGATTGCTACCTGCAAAGCACCACCGTACAGGAAGCTACATTGAAATTACTGCACCAATTATTTCAGCAATACGGGCTGGTTGTACTGATACCTGATAATGCGTTACTGAAAAGTATTGCCCGTTCCATTTTTGAAGATGAGTTGTTTAATAACCGCTCTGCATCCATCGTAGAAAAAACAATTGAACAACTGGCGGTACATTATAAAGCA
>JANRMC010000208.1:0-7716 GCA_033761915.1 Flavihumibacter sp. | reverse complement strand
ATACACATCTGTAATGTCTGAACTCTGGTTGGTAACAGCAGGCGAATCGATATGGTCTGCTGCCCAAAGAATACTGCCACCCACTGCAACACTTAAAGCGGTAGCCAGCATAATTTTTCTCAATTTCATTTTTTTTGTTTTAATGATTAATGATAGATACATCCATTTACGGCTTAAGTATGTTTTTAGATTTTTATTAAACAAAAAATAAAAACTCTTTTAGGGTTTGATTGTATGTTGAACCCGTTTTATTGTTACAATGCTTCTTAGTTTATTTGTTTATATAGTTACAGCAGCTGAAGAGTGCGACGCAACATATGTTGCGCATTGTACTGTTGCCGGTAACAAAAAAAGGCCCGCCAATAAAGGCAGGCCGTGTAAATAATCCCACTATACACCAACCGAGATTACTGCGGTAACACTACATGATCAATTACATGAATGACACCATTACTCTGGTACACATTTTTAATTGTAACTGTAGCCATTCCGCCTTTTTCGTCTTTTAAAATCAATTTAGAACCGTCCATGCTTGCCCATAATTTATTACCGCTTACTGTAGTTAATTCTGCAGTACCGTTGCCTGCTTTAATTTTTGCTGCAATAGCTTTTGCATCCAGCTTACCGGCAACAACATGATAGGTTAATATTTTTGTAAGTGTGGCTTTGTTCTCCGGCTTTATCAAACTTTCCACCGTGCCTTTGGGTAATAAACCAAATGCTTCGTTAGTGGGCGCAAACACTGTAAACGGTCCGGCGCTTTGTAAGGTTTCTACCAAACCCGCAGCTTTAACTGCTGCCACCAAAGTGGTGTGGTCTTTTGAATTAACCGCATTTTCTACAATGTTTTTGCTGGGATACATGGGAGCACCACCCACTTCAACTGTTTTTTCTTTCTGTGCGTAAGAGCTGTTCATTACTAAAGCTGCCACCAGCAGCAAACCAAAAGTTTTTACCAATTTCATAAAATGTTTTTTTGTTTTTTGCTTGTTGAATAATCGGATTGTTTCAAGGGCAGGTGTTTGTTACATGTAATTAACAACAGCACTTACGAAGATTGATTAGAGGCAGATTTGCAAATACAATATTTTTTTTACCAGCTGCTGTACTATGGGCAGCAACCGTTGCCACGCTCGGTTCATCGCTATAACTTTTTTCAACAGAGCGTGATTGTTTACTCTGGGCTTGGCAAAAGGTGGCACCCTTCAGCAGCAGCATATTAATAAACAGTTTTAACAATGGTAGCGACTGTACTGGGCAAATGCTTAATTTTACTCTTTCCATTTTATATAATCATTAAACAAACCGATAATGAAAAAATTAATTGCCATTTGCCTGCTTGCAATAAGCGGAAACAGTTTTGCCCAACACCAATTGGTAAAATTGTGGGAGACCGATTCTGTTTTAAAAGTACCCGAGTCTGTTTTATACAGCGGTAAAGACAAAGTTTTATACGTTACCAATATTGATGGTAAAGACCCCTGGGGAAAAGACGGTGCCGGTTCTTTAGCAAAACTGGATTTGGATGGTAAGGTAATAGCTGCTGAATGGGTAAAAGGTTTAAATGCGCCCAAGGGCATGGCCCTGGTTAAAGGCATGTTGTATGTAGCCGACCTTGAAGAAATAAAAGTAATAAGCACAAAAACGGGTACTATTGTTAGAACAATTGCTGTTGCCGGTGCACAGGGTTTAAACGATGTTACAGCCGATGCTAAGGGCATTATCTATGTATCGGACTCTAAAGCAAAAAAAGTTTACCGTATAGAAAATGATAACGCAACTCCTTTTGTAGAAAACCTGAAAGGGCCTAATGGGGTATTGTGGCACCATGGAACCTTGTTTGTATTAGACGCCGGTGGCATGTACAGCGTGGGAGCTGATAAAAGTTTAACTCTTATTGCAGATGGCATGGAAGGTAATACCGATGGTCTGGAGCATTTGGCGGGTAATAAAGAATATATTGTTAGCTGCTGGGCCGGTCAGTTATTTTATGTAAACACCAATGGTACCAAAGAAAATTTATCAGATACCAGAAACGCAAAAATTAATTCGGCAGACATTGGTATAAATGCTGCTAAACGCATTATTTATGTTCCCACATTTTGGCGGAACACGGTAATTGCTTACGAAATAAAATAAGATTATTTCTTTTGAGTGGCGGCTTTAAATGCCGGAGAGCCACCGCTGCCACTCATTTCACCTTCCTCTCCATGTGTTTTGTTTTGTGCATATGCACCAAACACATCGCACAACTTGCGGGCAGAATAAATTTTTTGGGTGTAGCGGTTGCCTAAAACTATAATGGTGGCTTTTTCATCCAGCAGGCGAATGAATACCGTGTTATTGCCATGCCACCATCCGTTGTGATACAGAATTTTCTTGCCGTTGTCAATAAACGTCATGCGCCAGCCAAGGCCGTAATTACGTTTGCCTTCTTTTTCAAAACTATAACCGGCAAAAGCACTATCTAATGTTGCGGGTTTAAATAATTGGTTGCTGTAAAGTGCCTGGTCCCACTTCAGCATATCCTGCACGGTGCTGTAAATATTTTTATCGCCATAAGTAAGATCTAAAAACTCCATGGGGTATTGGCGGTTATCCCACATAAAAGAAGGCATGGCTGTAGTTGCTGCAGTTTCAGAAAAAACATAGGTGTCTTTCATTTGCAGCGGGGTAAAAAAGGTTTCCTGTAAAAAAGCGGGATAGGGTTTGCCGCTTACTTTTTCTATCAGCAAAGCCAGCAATGCATAATTGGTATTGCAATAGGCAAAACGTTTGCCGGTGGCAAATTGCAGGGGCGGGTGCATGGTGTATAAAGAGTTCAATACATCTGCATTGGTTACCAGTTTCTTTTTATCCCACCCGTTTTGTTCTAAATAATGTACATAATTAGGCAGGCCGCTGCGGTGGTTCAGCAACATTTTAATGGTAACACCGGGATAGGGAAAGTTTTCAAAATATTTACCCAGTTCATCTTCCAGGCTAATTTTACCATCCTGCCCTAGCTTTAAAGTAGCCATAGCGGTAAATGTTTTAGACACAGAAGCCAGGTGAAAAGCATGGTTGGGACCTAAACTATCTTTACGGGCCGCAGGGTTGGTATAACCTATATATCGCTCAAAAATTACTTTACCATTTTTAGCCACTAAAATACTGCCATTGAAACGCTGGTTATCTAAAGTAGAATCAAAAAACTGCTGGCAGGCCCGGTAATAGGTTCTGAACTCTTCTTTACTGATTTCGCCGGGAGTGGGAGGATAGTATTGCAGCGAATCATCGGGCAATACGGCTGCTTTTTTTGCAGAAGGCTGCGTGCAGGCCATAAACAGGCACAGTACGGCTATAAATCGTATGCAGGTTTTTAAAAGGATCATGTATAGGCGGTTAGTAGTATTACAAAAATAATGCTACTAACTGAAATTATAATGCTAACAATTGTATTTTATTGTATGGCTACTATATAACATCTTTGCAGCCTTAAAACACCCTAAGGCTTTTCTTTTACGGGTATTAAAAGTTTGCTTTGCCCGGCAAGAGTTTTGCCGCTGAAGGGTGCGACGCAACAACCGCTGCAATACATACTGCTGCCGGTTACAACAAAAAAGAAATATACAGCCAGCAACATGAGCGATAAAAAAACAACCAGCTACCCAAAAGAGAAAATCAATATTTTATTTCTGGAAAACATCAGCGATAAAGCGGTGCAGCATTTTAAAGATGCCGGCTATACATCGGTTAAAAAAATTGGCGGTGCCTTAAGCGAGGAGCAACTGATTGAAGCCGTGAAAGATGTGCACCTGCTGGGCATCCGTTCAAAAACACAAATAACCAAAAACGTGCTGGCCGCTGCTAAAAAGCTGCAGGCTATTGGTTGTTTTTGCATTGGTGTAAACCAGGTAGATTTAAAAGCGGCCACCCAACAAGGTGTGGTGGTGTTTAATGCGCCCTACAGCAATACCAGATCTGTGGCCGAATTGGTAATTGGTTTGTCTATTATGCTTATTCGCCGCATACCCGATAAAAATAAAGCAGCCCACGAAGGTATTTGGATGAAAGACGCTAAAGGCAGTTATGAACTGCGTGGCAAAACCCTGGGCCTGGTTGGCTATGGCAGCATTGGCAGCCAGGTAAGTGTTTTGGCCGAAGCCCTGGGCATGAAAGTTATTTTTTACGATGCGGTAACCAAACTGCCGCTGGGTAATGCCGTTGCCAAAAAAACATTAAAAGAACTCTTGGGGCAAAGCGATATTGTTTCTTTACACGTGCCCGAAACCCCGCAAACAAAAAACCTCATCAGTAAAACCAATCTTAAATATTTTAAGAAAGGTGCTATTCTTATAAACTATGCCCGTGGCGAAGTGGTAGACCTGGATGCGTTGAGAAAATGCATACTGGATGGACAGATTGCCGGCGCTGCTATAGATGTATTTCCATGGGAGCCTGAGAAAAATGGCGATCGCTTTCAGACCCCGCTGCAAGATTTACCCAATGTTATCTTAACCCCGCATATTGGCGGCTCAACAGAAGAAGCCCAGCAAAATATTGGCGAAGATGTAAGTAATAAACTATACCAGTATTTAGAAATGGGCATCAGCACCGGCTCTCACACAGTGCCCTCTTTAAGTTTGCCGCCGCAGGAAGGTACCCACCGCATTTTGCACATTCATACCAATGTGCCGGGTGTATTGTCGGCCATCAATACAGAGCTTTCTAAAAACAATATTAACATACTGGGCCAATATCTTAAGACCAACGATGAAATTGGTTATGTGGTGCTGGATGTTGATAAAAAGCTAAGCAACCAGGCCGTAAATCTTTTGCGGGAAGTAAAAGGCACTTTAAAAGTAAGACTGTTGTATTAATACAATACCAGCGGTGGTTTTTCAATAAAGCATTGTTGCGTCGCAATCCGTTCAACGGCAGTGCTGGTGGCAGCTATCTATTCAGGTAAGCTTGTAGTTTTGCAAAATTATCCTTCATATGCTTGGCAGAGAACCGGCAACCTGTAACTTGCAAGCTGAACTTATACCCCCGTATATGCCAAAAGAGATTATAGAAAACCTTATTGCTGCATTAGAAGTATCTCCAGATAATGTGCCGCTCCGTTTAATGCTGGCACAAACCTATTTAAGTGAAAAATTTTATGCAGAAGCCGTCACCCAATACCAGGAAGTATTAAAAAGAAGTTATGGCAACCTGCCCGCATCTACCGGCATGGCCCATTGTTACTATCATCTGGCTAAATACTCTGCCGCTATTATTATTTACGAGCAGTTAGATGCAGATAAATTAGCCATTACCGATCTGGCAGTTTTTACAAAATGCCTTATTAAAGAAAACTCTTTGCAACAAGCGCAGGATATATACCGCAAGCTGCTGCTGGCCGATCCCTATTTTAAAGATGATGAAATAGACAACTACCTGCGCATGCCCGCCACGGAAGGCAGTATGGAAATGGATGACCTTGATTTTGGCAATGAGGATGATGCCTATTTTATGGAAAAGCCCAAAGAACGTTTTGCAGATGTGGGTGGCATGCAACGCATAAAAGATGAAATAGCCGTTAAAATAATACAGCCCTTAAAAAATCCGGATTTATACAAAGCCTTTGGTAAAAAAATTGGCGGCGGCATTTTATTGTATGGCCCTCCCGGCTGTGGCAAAACCTATATTGCCAAAGCCACCGCCGGAGAAATTGATGCCAGGTTTATTAATATTGGCCTGCACGATATTTTAGATATGTGGATTGGCAACAGCGAAAAAAACCTGCACCAGATATTTGAAACCGCCCGCCGCAATGCACCTTGCGTATTGTTTTTTGATGAAGTGGATGCCATGGGTGCCAGCCGTGGCGATGTAAAGCAATCGGCGATGCGCCATGTTATTAACCAATTTTTGGCAGAGATGGATGGTGTTGCCTCTGATAACGATGGCGTATTAATACTGGCTGCCACCAATGCACCATGGAGTGTGGATGCGGCATTCAGAAGACCGGGGCGTTTTGACCGCATCATATTTGTAGACCCGCCCGATGAAAAAGCAAGACAGGAAATTATAAGCAGTATTATAAAAGACAAACCCGTTAAAGAAATAGATGCTGCAAAAATTGCTCAGGTAACAGAAGGCTATTCTGGTGCCGATTTAAAAGCTTTATTAGATATTGCTGTAGAAGATAAGCTAAGAGAATCTATGGCATCGGGTAGCATACAACCCCTTACCACCAAAGATTTTTTAAAAGCAGCCAAACAACATAAAGCCACCACACAAGAGTGGTTTGCCACTGCCCGTAATTATGCGTTATACGCCAATGAGTCGGGCCTGTACGATGATATTTTAAAATACCTGAAGATTAAAAAATAAGATGGAAACAGGGGTACTGATAGAAAGAGCACAACTACTGCTGGAGCAGGGAAGAATTGCAGAAGCAGAAAAAAACATCCGCGAAGTATTGCAGCAACAGCCGGAAAACGATTTTGCGCTGGCCTTGCTGGCACGCTGTTATTTTAGCCGTAAAGATTATGCAAATGGTATTGAACTGGTGCAAAAAGCCATCAGCATTTTTCCGCAGGAGCCATTTTATTATTACCTGTTGGGCTTTGCGTACTACCAGCAAGACAATTATACACAAGCCCGCTATAATTTAGATAAAGTAATTACCCTGAACCCTTTTTATGCAGAGGCTTTTGGCTTGTATGGTTATGTGTTGCTGGAAGAAAAGCAATTTGAAGCGGCCTTGCAAAAAGCCAATGAAGGCCTGGCTGTTGATGCAGAAAATATTACCTGCCTGAATGCCCGTTCAACAGCGCTTAATAAACTGAAACGCACAGATGATGCTTTTGCCACCATGCAGGATGCATTATCTCAAGACCCCGACAATGAGTTTACACATACTACTATTGGCTGGAATTTGTTAGAACGCGGTCAGCACAATGAAGCGGCCAAACATTTTAGAGAAGCGCTGCGCTTAGACCCTACACTGGCCAATGCACAAGCCGGTTTAAAAGAAGCACTCAAATCAAAAATATTACCATACAAATTACTATTGCAATACAGTTTTTGGTTAAACAACAAAGGCCGCAGTATGCAGGTAGCGGTGCCTTTAATTTTATACTTTGGTTTCAGGGCTTTATCATCCGTTTTCAGAGCCAACAACAATGCAACAGCAGCGTATGTGGTGGGTGGTTTGTATTTATTATTTGTAGTGGCCACCTGGACACTGAACTCTGTAGCCAATTTTTTTCTGCTGTTTCATAAAGATGGTAAGTATGCATTAACCAATACAGAAAAATGGTCTTCGCTTACCGTAGTGGGTTCTTTGCTGATTGGGGTAAGCCTTTTGTGCATAGCGTTATTTACAACCTTAACAGTGGGTACTGCTTACGATAACTCTTTATTAATGGCAGCCATGGTTTGCATTTCGCTGGCACTGCCATTGGGAGAAATACAATACCCGCTGAGTTTTACAAATACCACCAAAGGCAACCGCATTTCACTGGCGCTGGCCAGTGTTGGCGTGGCATCTTTATTAATTTTTTCAATTGCACCGGCTGCTGCTTTTTGGGTAATGATAATTTATCTGGGTGGCTTTATGATTTATAACTGGTCGGGCCTTTTCAGAAAATAATATTGTTACCAGCAGTTGCTTTTCATGGCTTCATCGTTGCCACGCTCGTTTCATCGGCAGTACTTTTGGCAACAATTCCCGGTAGTTTGCCC
>JANRMC010000207.1:0-25978 GCA_033761915.1 Flavihumibacter sp. | reverse complement strand
TACAATACTGGTGCGGTTGGTTAATAAATTATTCAAAGCTTCCTGCACCAGTTTTTCGCTTTCAGTATCCAGTGCAGAAGTAGCTTCATCTAATATTAAGATAGGTGCATTTTTTAACACTGCACGGGCAATGGTAATACGTTGCCGCTGGCCACCACTTAGTTTTACGCCCCGCTCTCCGGTTATGGTATCATACCCGTTTTCCATTTGCATAATAAACTCATGCGCATTGGCCACTTTAGCCGCAGCTTCTACCTGTTCTTTGGTAGCAGCCGGTTGCCCAAACGCAATATTGTTATAAATAGAATCATTGAACAAGAAATTATCCTGGCTTACCACGCCAATTAAACTGCGTAAATCTGCCAGATCAATTTTTCGGGTATCAGTACCATCAATAGCAATACCCCCTTCTTGCACATCATAAAAACGGGCAATCAAATCCACCAGGGTAGATTTACCACTACCGCTTTGCCCCACCAGTGCAATGGTCTTTCCTTTTTCTATAGTAAGATTAATATTTTTTAAAATATCTGTTTGCCCGTAGCGGAAATTGATATTGTTTACATGAATAGTTTCAGTAAATGTTTTTTTAGCAACCGGCGCTTCATTGTTCTTTACAAGTACCGGTTCTTCCAGCACACTAAATATTTTTTCGCAGGCCACAATACCCCGCTGAATATTAGAAGAAGTTTGTGAGATGTTTTTTAAAGGCTGAATAATCTGCGTATAAATTGCCAGGTAAGAAATAAACTGTTCACCGGTTAAACCACTTTTGCCGTGTAAGATTAAATAGCCACCATAAATAACCAGGGTTAACGCTGCTATTACACCCAGCACTTCTGATATTGGAGAGGCCAGTTCTTTTTTGCCACCCAGTTTTTTACTGAAGCGGGAGAAAATATGATTGGTGGTTTTAAAACGCTCTCTCATCATTTCTTCTGCTGTAAAACTTTGTATTTGCTTAATACCGCTGATAGATTCATCGGTTTGAGAAATGATTTTGCTGTTCATTTCCTGGTTATAATAGTTCATCTTCTTCAGCTTACGGGTAAGCATTGAAATGGCAATACCGGTAACCGGCAAAAAGATTAATGTAAACAAGGTTAACTGGGGCGACATATAAAACAGCGTGGCAAAATAGGCCAACACCACCAGCGGGTCTCGCAACAGCACCTGCAAAGCGGTAATTAAAGAAGCTTCTATTTCCTGCACTTCGGTAGTCATCACCATCAGCAATTCTCCTTTGCTGTGGTTGTGGTGGTAGCTAAGGCTTTGGTTAATATATTTCTGGTATAGGGCATTGCGCAGGCGCTCCATTAGTTTTAGCCGCAGCCTGAACATTACTTTTACTGCCAGATAGCGAAACAGGTTGGCTAATAAAATACTGATGCCAATGATGACGCATACAAAAACCAATGCATAAAACGGCCCTTCCTTCTGAATAATACCGTAAAAAATATACTTAAAAAACTGGATGGGGTATCCGATAGAAAAACTGGCCACCGGTGCTGTTACTGCTTCCATTGCTTCTTTCTGAAACAACAGTTGCATAATAGGTATCAGCAGTGTAAAATTGAGCAGGCCAAAGAGAATACCTAAAAAAGTATATGTTATATATTCTGGTAAAAAATGGTGCAGCGGGCGGGCAAAAGGCAATAATTGCCGTAATACTTTCATGTGTTAATGATTATTTTTTTTGGCCACATAGTATCATCATTAAAAATTATCATCGCGGTTGGTAAAAAGTTGAGATGCTGATTTTTAATGATTCTTTCATAGTAATAATTAAAACATCAAAAGTAGCCAACTTAGCAGAAACCGGTAAATAATATATTCTTAAACTGTAGCAGCGGTACTGGCCGGTTTTAGCAGCAGCGCATCCCACAACAGCTTTACCCAAACTAAAATACAAGGCACCACTTTTAAAACATAAGGTATAACATAGGCTTTCCGTATGGGTGCCGGAAACAGGTCGGTAGCAGAAAGCACCGTAAAAACAAAAGCAAGGGCCAGCAATAATTTATCCGGTTGTGTGGGTACAGGCTTGCTAAAATACCATACAGCCACCCCGGTAACAGCAATTATAAAAGTGGGCGACTCTGCCTTGTGGTTAAACAACACCATCCATAAAAGTACAGAGGCCAAAAAATACAATCGAAAACGAATATTGCCATATAAACCAGTTTTTACCAGCGGCAATAACAGTAACACCAGGCCCAACACTATTACCGGTGTTTTAGCCTCAATACCAAACCATGTTTGCAGCCAGCCCGAAACACTGATGCCAATAGAAGCTGCATGATCTTCACTCAATAACCTGAACCAGCTTTTGTACAAAAAAACCAGCTGCTGATAATCTACTACCAGCAATGGCAAGGCAACAAAAAACACACCCAACACCAACGCTGCTGCAATTGCTTTTATCTTATTGGGGTAAAAAATAAAAAAGCAAAAACCCAACAGTCCAAACGGTTTTATTAATGTGGCCAGCAATACCATTAAAACAGCCGGCAGCCATTGGCGTTCTTCTAAAAAAATATAGCACCATAAAATAAGACCGGCAATAAGTGTATTGCACTGGCTGTTTTGCATATTGCCAATTAGTTCCAGCAGACAAAAAGCCAATACCCAGTAATTTTTTACAATACCCACACCGGGTAGTTTTCTTACTGCCAGCAGCCATACCAAAATATTTAAAGCATTAAACACCAGTAAGCCCCAAAAATCGCTTGCGGCGGCAAAAGGAGCCATTAAAAGTGCGTAAGCCGGGCTGTACTTAAATAAATCTCCATGGTCTTGCGGGTGCAGCACATAGATGTCTTTATTTTCTGCAAGATGATTATAAGAGGTTTTAAAAATGCGGTAATTATTATAGCTTTTTACCGTGCTGCCATCATTCAGCACCCGGTCTTTTTTTAAAAAATAAATTTGTGCAGTAATACCAGTGGCCAGTAATAAACCCAGCACCCACCAGGCTGCAGCAGATTTTAAGAAAGGCTTTATTGTCATAACAAATATGAAATTTAGTAGTAACTTAAGTACCTTGCACGCTAAACACAGGCACTAGGCATGTGTACGAATATAAATACTAATACCAAATAAAATGGAAGAAGGAAAAAGACAGAAACAGGTAGCCGGTGTTATTAATGAAGAGCTGAATCTTATTTTTCAAAAAATGGGATTACAGATGATTGATGGCGGCATGGTTTCCATTTCATCGGTTAAAGTAACGCCCGATTTATTAGAAGCCCGTATTTACCTCAGCTTCTTTAAAGTAACCGATACCAGGCTGGCGCTTAAAAAAATTGAAGACCGCAGTTGGGAAATAAAAAAAGAACTGGCCATAAAAATAAAACACCAGGTACGCCGCATGCCAGAAATAAAATACTACCTGGATGATACATTGGATTATGTATTTAAAATGGAAGAGTTGTTTAAACAAATAAAAAAAGACGACTCAAAAGACAAATAGCCAACCATTTTATTAGGCACCAATAAAAACCAGCACCATTGAATTTTCTTTTTGCCTGGCGTTATTTTAAAGCAAAAAAATCTACCAATGCCATTAATATTATTGCATGGGTAAGTGTGCTGGCTATTGCCTTTGGCACCGCCGCCATTATTTTTGTTTTAAGCATTTTTAATGGGTTTGAAAACCTGGTAAAATCGCTCTACGCCGATTTTTATACCGATCTCCGCATCATTCCCGCACAAGGCAAAACCATTGCATTTACCACGGCACAACAGCAACGCCTGGCCCAATGGCCCGGCATTAAAGCCACTGCTTTTACCATAGAAGAAAAAGCCATGGTACAAAATGGCGATTTTCAAACACTGGTGCAGGTAAAGGGCGTGGATGAACAATACGAAAAAGTAAACAATGTAGCCAACCGTTTAATACGCGGCCGCTACCAGTTAGGCACGGCAGACCATGCCGCCTGCATATTAGGCTCTGGTGTAGAAAATGCTTTGGCCGTAGAAAGCGACCGGGCTATTTTACCATTGGTAATTTACCTGCCTAAAAAAGGATTAAACATTAACAGCAGCGATCCGCTGCAATCGCTCAGCGCCGATAATATGGTAACCTCCGGCGCCTTTGCCATACAGCAGGATTTTGATAACAGTTACCTCATCACCAACAGCGCTTTTGTACAACGCATGCTGGGCATTGGCAGCCAGCAATACAGTGCAGCAGAAATTGCACTTACCAATACCAAACAAGAAAAAGAAATACAACAGCAACTGCAGGCTTTTTTTGGCAACCGCTATACCGTGCAAACCCGTTACCAGCAAAACAAAAGTTTATACACCACCATGCAGTTAGAAAAATGGTTTATTTTTTTATTGCTTTGTTTTATACTGGTAATAGCTGCTTTTACCATGATTGGTGCATTAACCATGCTGGTATTAGAAAAACAAAAAGACATACAAATATTAAAAGCCATGGGCGCCAATAACCAGCTTATTCAAAAAATATTTTTAAGCGAAGGCTTATTACTGGCAGCCATTGGCGGCATCAGCGGTTTATTAATAGCCTTATTAGTTGGCTGGTTGCAAATACAATTTGGTTTTATTGCCTTAGAAGGACAAACTTTTATTATAGACCGCTACCCCGTTAAATTTTTAATAACCGATATTATACTGGTATTAACCGTAGTAACTATTATTGCATTGGTGGCCTCCTGGTTTCCCAGCCGCAAAGCAGCCACAGAACCCGCGGCATTAAAATCTTAATTTTTTTGTTACCAGCATTAAAGCTTTATTCAGCAGCTGTTGCGTCGCACACGTCAGCTGAAGTGTGCGACGCAACGATGTTTAACCGGAGTTACCACTGCCGGTAACCCACGTTTAAAAATCTTAGCTTTTTACGTTTATCTTTGCCGCCATGAAGATTTTAATGGTATGCCTGGGTAATATTTGCAGAAGTCCGCTGGCAGAAGGCATTTTGCAGGAGAAAGCATGGAAAGCAGGTTTAAAATGGAGCGTGGAAAGTGCCGGCACCAATGGCTATCATACCGGCGAGGCGCCACACCGCCTCTCACAAAAAGTAGCCCGTTTAAATGGTATAGATATCAGCCAGCAACGCAGCCGCCGTTTTACCGCTGCCGATTTTGAACAGTTTGATATTATATATGCCATGGCTGCCGATGTAATAGAAGACATGAAACAAATTGCCCGGCAAAAATACATACCAACAAAAGTAAAACTGCTGATGAATGAATTGCAGCCCGGTGAAAATAAGGATGTGCCCGACCCCTGGTATGGTGCAGAACCCGGCTACCACGATGTATATAAATTAATTGATGCCGCCTGCGGGGCAATTATAAAAAAGCACACTATTACAACCACTATTTAAAAAGGCTATGGCAAAAGTATCAGTATCGTTACCACAGGGCACCCGGGATTTTGCACCCGATACCGTGCGTAAACGTCAATATATTTTCTCTACCATTAAAGAGGTGTTTGAGTTGTATGGCTTTCAGCCATTAGAAACACCGGCTATGGAAAATTTAGAAACCTTAATGGGTAAATATGGAGAAGAAGGCGATAAACTTATTTTTAAAATATTGAACAATGGTTTAGACAGACCAGAGAAGCATGTAAAAGCAAAAGAAGATTTTGAAAAAATACTGGCCGGTAAAAACAATAGCGGCATTACAGAACGGGCATTGAAATATGATCTTACCATTCCCTTTGCAAGATATGTGGCTATGAACCACGCACAACTGCCCATGCCCTTTAAACGCTACCAAATGCAACCGGTATGGCGGGCAGACAGACCACAGAAAGGACGTTACCGGGAGTTTTACCAATGCGATGCAGATGTGGTGGGCAGCACTTCTTTATTAAACGAGGTAGAGCTGGCATTGATTTATGCTACTGTTTTTAAAAAACTGGGCATAGCGGTTAGCATTAAAATAAACAGCCGTAAAATATTAGCCGCACTGGCAGCTGTATGCGGTGGCAGCAATAAAATGGTAGACATAACCGTAGCCATTGATAAGCTGGATAAAATTGGTATTGATAAAGTAAAAGAAGAACTGGTCTCTCGTGGTCTTACTACAGAGCAGATAATCACTATTGAACAATACTTAGCTGTTACAGGCGATAATGCCACGCAGTTAAAGGCCATTACGGCTTTATTAGGTGGTATTGAAGAAGGCCGTAAAGGAATTGAAGAATTGGATTGTGTTATTAACAATCCGGTATTGTTGGCAGCAGCCTGCCCGCTGCAATTAGATTTTACGTTAGCCCGCGGCTTAAACTATTACACCGGAATTATTTTTGAAATAAAAGCACTGAATGTGCAAATGGGCAGCATTGGTGGTGGTGGCCGCTACGATGATTTAACCGGTTTATTTGGTGTACCGGGCATACCAGGTGTGGGTATATCGTTTGGTGTGGACCGTATTTATGATGTGCTGGAAGAATTACAATTGTTTCCGCAGCAGTTGCAGGTTGGTACACAGGTATTATTTTTAAATTTAGGTGTAGCAGAAAGTGCCAAAGCTTTTGAATTGTTACAAGTATTGCGCAGCAACGGCATACGTGGTGAGCTGTTTCATGAAAACCTGAAGTTTGATAAACAGTTTAAGTATGCAGAAAAGAAAAACATTCCATACGTAGTGCTGCTAGGCAGTAAAGAACTGGAGGCGGGGGAATGTACCGTAAAAGATATACGAACCGGTCAGCAGCAAACCCTTGCGCAAAACAAGCTGGTTGATTTTAAATTTATATAAATACCCTATACCTTATTACCTAACCACTATTTATGCAATAATTATTAAAAATTAAGAGCCCAACGTTTCACCAACCGGGATGACAATTTTTAATGATGCTACTATGTGGCCCAAAAAAACAATAAAAATTATCACATGAAAAAACAAATGATTTCTTTTTGCTGCCTGTTGGCAGCAGCACTTACACTAAAGGCACAAACTGCTAATTATGTTACACATGTACCTAAAGATGCCAGTTCTATCATTCGTGTAAACGTACCGCTGGTTTTTAACAAAGTAAACGTAAGCACCCTGTTTGAAGAAATGGTAAAGGGCAGCAGCAGTAAATCTGCCCAAACTGCAGATGATAAATACATGATGGAAGTGGTGAAAGACCCTGCTAAAACAGGTATTAACCTGCAACAGGAACTGTGGATTATGAGTAATAAGCTATATGCTTATGACAGCACCGGCTATACTTATGTAATGGGCAGCATTAAAGACACGGCCCTGTTTCGTAAGTTTTTAAAAGCAGCTAATGGAAAAAAGAAACAGCAACTGGTAAAATACAGCGCCGGACATTACCTGTTATTAAGCGTTAATGATGATGCGGCTTTTGCCTGGAACAACGAATTTTTTATAAGTGTAAAAGCTAAAGAAGCCACCCGCCTGCAAACAGAGCGTTATAACAATTACGATGAAAACGGAAATGAAAAACCAAGGGTGGAAAAGAAAATTAATTATACCCAGTTAGCGGCTAACAGGGCCAAAGCCATACTGGCAGGTTATACCAATACCCCTTTTATTAGCGATGCGCAATTTACCAGAAGTCTGGCCACTACTGCAGATATCATTATCTGGAGTAAAGAAAACGACAACCTGGGCGTTTTAAAAAACATTGGCAAATTTGGATTGAAAGCTCCGGGAGCCGATTTATTAGGTGCCTTGCATAAAACAACCGATAAAGCAAAAACCTCTGTTACCGCCGTACGATTTGAAAATGGTAAGGTGGCCCTGACCAGCACCACGCAAATGGATGATGAGTTGGCGGGTGTGATGAATAATATGATGGCAGGCCCCATCAGCAATAATTTAACCAGCCGCATTTTGCCGGGCAATGTATTGGGCTGGATGAGTATGAATATGAATATTGCCGGAATTAAAAGTATGATGCCGGCTGATATGGGCACAGAAATTAATAAGGAGCTGGCCGCTTATAACTTAAGTACCGATGAATTGATAAATGCTTTTAAAGGAGAAGCCATGCTGGTATTAATGGCTCCTAAAAATGCCATACCGGGCGAAAAGCCAAAACCACAAGCCTACTTTGCTGCTTCTGTTAAAAACAAAACAACTGTTGAAAAATTGTTTGCCATGATGGAGGATGTTAAAGCTAAAAAAGCAAAAGACCGGGCAACAGCAGACTCCTTAGCTGCAGCAGAAAACGCAGCAGACACAACTGCCAAAGAAGAGCAGGAGTACAACCCGGCACCACCTTCTAAAAAAGGGGCTTTTGGCGATATGAAAATGGCAAAACTGTTAACCGATGATGTATTAGTGGTTGCCGCCAATGATGAAATGGCACAACTGATTGCCAATAATAAAACCGGCGCCGATGTTTCTTTTATGACCGGCGACATTAAGCAAAGTCCGTTTACATTTTATATTGATGTGCAATCTATTTATAAAATGATGATGGCGGGTGATGAACCCAACACATCCAAAGAAAAAGATATGGCCCGGATGTTTGCTATGTTTGATAAGCTATTAATTTATTCTACCGCACCGGCAAAAAACAGTATTGATACTAAAATAGATTTATTACTGACCGATACCAATACCAACAGCCTGCAGCAACTGGCTGAAGTATTTAAAGCTTTTGGCATGAGGGGATTGAAATAAATAATTTGATTGCTGTTATAACAAAGCCCTGCAAAAAATGCAGGGCTTTGTTATTATAATAAAAATAGTTTAACAGTTTTGCAGGTTATTATACTTTAGAAATTATAAACCGCACATTATAAATACTGCCGCTAACAGGTGCGACGCAACGATGATGCCATGAAAAACAAATGCCGGTAACAAAATTATATTCCTTTAAACACCATGGCAGCCCCCTGCCCCACACCCACGCACATAGCAGCCAGGGTATAGCCGCTGCCACGCCGCTGCATCTCGTGCAGCAATGTGGTGGCAATGCGCACACCACTGCAACCCATGGGGTGGCCCAATGCAATGGCACCGCCATTTACATTTAGTTTTTCTATATCCAGGTTCAAATCGTGTATGCAGGCAATAGCCTGCGAGGCAAAGGCTTCATTCAGTTCAACCAAATCTAACTGACTGGCCGTAATGCCGGCTCTTTGCAACGCTTTTAAAGAAGCGGGCACCGGGCCAATGCCCATAATAGCGGGGTCAACACCGGCAATGGCCATCGATTGAATGGTGGCCATGGGCCGCAGATTGTATTTTTCTACTGCCGCCTCACTGGCCAGCAGCGTCGCCGCAGCACCATCGTTAATGCCACTGCTGTTGCCGGCAGTAACGCTGCCCTCTTTAGTAAAAGCAGGTTTTAAAGAACTTAGTTTTTCCATGGAGGTGCGGCGGGGTTGTTCATCTTTATCAAAAAATATCTTTTCCCCCTTACCCCCAAAAATTTCAACCGGTATTATTTCAGTTTGCCATTTTTGTTTTTGCAGCGCCGCAAAATATTTTTGCTGACTTTGCAATGCAAACTCATCCTGCGCCAGACGGCTTATATTCCATTGCTTAGCCACATTCTCAGCAGTCTCACCCATATTGTAGAGGTAATACTGATCGGTTAATTTTTTATTGATAAAGCGCCAGCCAATGGTTGAATCATAAATTTCCGGGTTACGGTTCCAGCCACCGCCCTGCTTTGCCATTACAAAGGGGGCACGGGTCATGCTTTCCACACCGGCAGCAATATACAGTTCACCTTCATTACACAAAATAGCACGGGCTGCATCCATAATAGCCTGCAGACCGCTGGCGCATAAACGGTTTACGGTATTACCACCAACGGTTACGGGTAGCCCAGCCAATAAACCGGCCATGCGGGCCACGTTGCGGTTATCTTCTCCGGCCTGGTTGGCAGCACCGGCAATAATGTCTTCAATAGCATTCACATCCACCCCCGGGTTGCGCTGCAACAGTGCTTTAATAACATGGGCCAGCAAATCATCGGGCCGTATGCTGCTTAATGCACCACCATATTTACCAATGGGTGTTCTTACTGCATCTATTACATAAACTTTTTTCATGTGCACCTTTTAGGCTCATTTAATGTAACCAGCATTTGAATATAAATGAAGCATCGTTGTGTCACTCACTTGTACCGCACCCTATAAATGAGCAATACGGTGGTACCATGACACTATACTCCGCCACACCGGCCGCAAATAACGTAACTATTTGCGTAGCCCGTGGGCAAAAAGCTAAAATCTTTATTTCGGCCTTCAGGCGTTACCTTTGCGGCTATGAAATAATCATTAAAAATCAGCAGCCCAACTTTTCACCAACCGGCATGCTAATTTTTAATGATTATACTATGTGGCCAAAAAGCAATAATAATTAACACATGAAAGAGAAGGCTATTCGTAATATCCGCCATTTGAGTTTAGATGAAATACAGCTGTATTTTGAGGAAATAGGCGATAAAAAGTTCAGGGCCAAACAGGTGTGGGAGTGGTTGTGGCAAAAACATGCACAAAGCTTTGCGGATATGACCAACCTGAGCAAAGACCTTCGTGAAAAACTGGGACAGGAGTTCAGCCTTCCGGCGCTTACTATTGATGCCACTCAATACTCGGCAGATGGTACTGTAAAATCTCGTTTTAAAACACATGAGGGCCACTTGGTAGAAGGTGTGCTGATACCCACTGATGAAAGAAAAACAGCCTGCGTTTCATCTCAAATAGGCTGCAGCCTTAGTTGTAAGTTTTGCGCTACCGGATATATAGATCGTAAACGCAACCTGACCTTTGATGAAATTTATGATGAAGTGGTTTTAATTAACCAGCAAAGTGAAAGGGTGTACGATAAAAAACTTTCTAATATTGTTTTTATGGGCATGGGCGAACCCCTGCTGAATTATAAAAACGTATTAAAAGCCATTGAACGTATTACTGCCCCCGATGGGCTGGGCATGAGTGCTCGCCGCATTACAGTAAGCACAGCCGGTGTGGCTAAACAAATACGCCAGCTGGGCGATGACCAGGTGAAATTTAAACTGGCCCTGTCTCTGCATGCCGCTAACGATAAAAAGCGCAACGAGATAATGCCGATTAATGATACCAACAATATCAAGTCGCTGGTGGATGCGCTGAATTATTTTTATAAACAAACGGGTAACGAAATTACGTTTGAGTACATATTGTTTAAAGACTTTAACGATAGCCAGAAAGATGCCGATGAATTAATTAAAGTGTACCGGCAGGTACCGGCCGACTTGGTAAATATTATTGAATACAACCCGATAGACTTTGCGCAGTTCAGAAAACCTGATGAAGAAAAGGTGGAAGCCTTTATGAGCTACCTTGAAAAAAACCGCGTAAATGCCCGCCTGCGCCGCAGCCGTGGTAAAGATATTGATGCGGCCTGCGGTCAGCTGGCCAATAAAGACAATTAAGCCCTTCTTGCAAAGAAGCGGTTATTTATAGAAACACCCTGTTGTAAAACAGCAAATACAAAACAATGAGTAAGAATTCACAGTTCCAGAAGTTTTTCAATCAAAAAAGCAACGCAGCCCGTAAAGAACAATTTAAGCAAGACAAAAAAACGGCTAAAAAAGAAAGAGCTGCCGCCATTGATAAGTTTTACGAAGAAAAAAGAAAAAAGAAAGCAGAATCTATTACCGCCGCCGCTAAAAGCAAGGCCGCTGTTACAGAAAAGCCCGTGGCCACCGATGCCATGCCTTTAAATAAATATGTGGCTCACGCAGGCGTATGTTCCCGCAGAGATGCAGCCGACCTGGTAAAAAGCGGCGAAGTAAAAGTAAATGATGTGGTGGTTACCGAGCCCGGCCATAAAGTAGCCCCAAAAGATGTGGTGAAAGTAAAAAACAAAATCATCCGCCCATCCCGCAACCATGTTTATATTTTACTCAACAAACCCAAAGACTATTTAACCACATCAGAAGATCCGCAGGGAAGAAAAACGGTATTGGATTTAATTAAAAGAGCCACCACAGAAAGAGTGTATCCTGTTGGTCGCTTAGACCGTAACACATCCGGGGTATTGCTGTTAACCAACGATGGTGATATGGCACAAACACTATCGCACCCCAAACACGAAATAAAAAAAGTATACGAAGCCACGCTTGACCGCGATTTTACCAAAGCCGATTTTGAAAAACTCATACACGGTATTACGCTGGAAGATGGTTTTGTAAAACCCGATGCATTGGGTTATGCAGACCCCGGCAGCAAGGCCGTGGTAGGTATAGAAATACACAGCGGCCGCAACCGCATTGTACGCCGCATGTTTGAAGCGCTGGGTTACGATGTAAAAAATCTCGACCGCGTAATGTATGCAGGACTTACCAAAAAAAATGTACCCCGCGGCAAGTGGCGTTTGTTAACAGAAAAAGAAATCCGCCTGCTCAAACATTTTAACCCGCAAACACGTAAGAAAAAAGAGAAATAATTTTTTGTTCCGGCAGTGGTGTTTCATAGCAACACCGTTGTGTCACTCACTTCTACAGTAGTAGTGATGGCAGCATTTTAAATACCAATTATTATTACATGCAGTTGGATGTTTTATTTGAGAATACAGATTTCATTGTTATTAATAAACCGGCGGGTTTATTATCCATACCAGACCGCACACAATCGGCCCCGTCTTTAAAAGATTTTTTAATAGCCCGGTACGGACAGATTTTTACCGTACACCGCTTAGACCGCGAAACCAGTGGTGTAATTGTTTTTGCAAAAAACGAAGCCACCCACAAGCACCTGTCTGCACAGTTTGAAGAACGCAGTACCAAAAAAATTTACGTGGGGCTTGTATTGGGCCATGTGTATGAAAACAGTGGCACTATTGATGAGCCCATTACCCAGCATTATAAAGATGATGGCAGCATGATGATACATGCCAAAGGAAAGCCTGCTGTAACTAATTATGAGGTGTTAGAAAATTTTAAGGCCTTTACCTGGATGCAGTTTCATATTTTAACCGGGCGCACCCACCAGATACGGGTACACAGCAAACACCTGGGCCACCCCATTGCCTGCGATGCTATTTATGGAGACGGCAAACCCATTTTATTGTCTTCTATAAAACATCGCTTTAAACTTTCTAAGCTGGAAGAAGAAGAACGGCCTATTTTAAACCGGCTGGGGCTGCATGCGTGGCAACTGAGTTTTACAAATGCCGGCGGCCATACCCACCAGTTTGAAGCACCCGTGCCAAAAGATTTAAGAGCATTGCTGCAGCAACTAAGAAAATGGAAGGGATAAAAAAACGGTGAGCCACTTTAAGGAGTGACTCACCGCTGCTAATTATTCTATTGTGCAAATTCCGCTAAAGCCGGAATGAAGTGCAACTGCTACCCGTACCTCGCAGCGTTGCAGCTAACATGTGCGACGCAACAATGTTGAATAGCATTACAACTGCCGGTAACATCATTACCGTCTTAATTATACACGCTTTATTCGTTTTTATACACCACGCCATCTTTCATTACAAATTTTACGCGGCTGAAATTCTGCACATCTTTTTGCGGGTCTCCATCCAACGCAATAATATCTGCCAGCTTACCTTTTTCAATAGTGCCTAAAATATCGCTCACGCCTAATAAATCGGCCGCATTAACAGTAGCTGTTTTTATGGTTTCTAGTACCGGCATGCCCACTTCATTCATATACACAAACTCTAACCAGTTTCTGCCATGTGCATACACACCCGCGTCGGTACCAAATGCAATTTTTACTCCGGCCTTGTAAGCTTTTGCAAAGGTGCTTTGTATTTTGGGGCCAATAGCTATGGCTTTTTTAGCAACTACCTCAGGGTAATAACCAGGCTTGCGGGCACTATCGCCCACACCCTTACCGGCAGTGATGGTGGGCACATAATACGTGCCGTATTGTTTCATCAAATCCATGGTTTCATCATCCATAAAAGTGCCATGCTCTATTGAATTGACGCCGGCTCTTACGGCACGTTTCATAGCTTCTGCACCATGGCAATGCGCCGCCACTTTAAAACCATAATCTTTTGCCGTGCTTACAATGGCTTTTATTTCTGCTTCGGTAAACTGTGGGTTCTCGCCACTTTTGGCCACGCTTAACACACCACCCGATGCGGTTATTTTAATTAAATCGCTGCCATCTTTGTAGCGCTGGCGTACGGCTTTCATACAATCATCGGGACCATTTACCACGCCGTTTTCCGGGCCGGGGTCTCCCATTAAATTTTTACGGTAGCCGTTGGTGGGGTCTGCATGGCCGCCCGTGGTGGCAATTGATTTACCCGCTGTAAAAATGCGCGGGCCTTTTACATAGCCTTTATTAATAGCATTGCGTAAAGAAATATTTACGCCGGTGCCACCCAAATCTCTTACCGTGGTAAAGCCTGCCATTAAAGTACGATCGGCATACCGCAACGATTGAAAAGCAATATCCGGAGGATTGGCTGTAAACCGTTCCATATACAAATTAGGATTGGTTTCTTCCTCCACATGCACATGCATATCCATCCAGCCGGGCATAACGGTTTTATTTTTTAAATCAATTACCTTATCGGTTTTAGCAGCGGTGGCATAACCAGTAACTACATCAGTAATAATATTGCCTTCCACAATTATGGTCATGTTGTTCAGTGCCTTCATGTTTTTGGTATCAATCAACTGGCCGCAGTAAATAACCGTGCGTTGTGCCAGCAGACTGAGCGGCGCCAGCAGCAGGCTTAAAAAGAAAAGTTTTCTCATTGCAAAAAATTTTACCGGAAGTTAATTCATACACTGCTTACAAAAAAGAAAAAGGAGCTTTTCAGCTCCCTGCACTAATTCAGACCGAAGGTATCTAACAAAAAAAGACTTAATCAATATTAGGTTGTGGGGTGTAGCGCAGATAAGGCTTTACCACTTTAACCCCTTTCGGAAATTTTTCTATAGCCGCCTCTGTAGAAACTGCAGGCACCACAATTACATCTTCACCGCCTTTCCAATCGGCCGGAGTGGCCACACTGTAATTAGCCGTTAACTGTAAAGAATCTATTACCCGCAGTACTTCATTAAAATTACGGCCGGTAGAAGCCGGGTAGGTAATCATCAGCTTTACTTTTTTATCGGGGCCAATAATAAATAAAGAACGCACCGTAAATGTTTCTGACGCATTAGGGTGAATCATACCATATAAATTGGCCACCGTTTTATCTTCATCTGCAATAATAGGAAAATCAACCGTGCAACCCTGTGTTTCATTAATATCGTTTCTCCAGCCCAGGTGTTTATCCAGCGGATCCACACTTACTGCCAACACTTTTACATTACGCTTTTCAAATTCGTATTTTAATAATGCCGTGCGGCCCAGTTCTGTGGTACACACGGGTGTATAATCTGCCGGGTGAGAAAACAATACCCCCCAACCCGTACCCAGGTATTCATAAAAATCAATTGCGCCTTCTGTGGTGCTTGCCTTAAAATTGGGAGCAATATCTCCTAATCGTAAACTCATAAAATTTCATTTAGAGTATAAAGATATAATTTTCCTACTTAACAAGTAGACTAACAAATTTTTTATTCCTGTCCGCCGGCACGGCCCACCACGCCTTTGCCAAAACGGTTCTTTACATCATCAATAGCTTTGTACAGGTCTTTCTTTTTGGTTACATCACTAAACATATTGGTTTGCATGGCGTCGGCAGTCAATTCAGATAAGCGTACGCCTAATAAACGTACGGGTTGGCCCTTGCGGTAAAGTTGGTGAAACAATTCTTTAGCCACCGGTATTATTTCATCGTCATAAAAAGAATACGCTATAGTGGTTTGCTTGCTGGTAGTTTCAAAATCGGGGTAGCGTATTTTAACAGCCACACAACCCGCCACCTGGTTGTCTTTACGCAGTTCAAACGCAATCTTCTCTGTCATCCTTACCAGCTCTGCCATTAAAAAATCAATATCTGTTTTGTTTTCTTCAAAGGTATTTTCTGTTGATACTGATTTTGCTTCGCGGTAATCACTCACCACCCCATCGTGCCTGCCATGCGCACGGTGCCAGAGTTCAACACCATAGTTACCCATATAATGTTCCAGCACATCCAAACGTGTTTGCCGTAACTCTTCAATGGTTTCAATACCTATCTGTAAAAATTTTCTAAAGGTATGGTCGCCCACACCCGGTATGGCATTTAGTTTCATGGGCGAGAGAAACGCTATTTCTTCACCCGGCAGCACCCATTTAAAACCATTGGGCTTGGCACTATTGGTAGCCATCTTGGCAACCATTTTATTAGAAGCCAAACCAAAAGAAATAGGCAACTGCGTGGCATCAATAATTTTGTTGCGCAGGGCCTGCGTCCATTCAAATGGTTTAAAATATTTATCCATACCGGTCAGGTCTAAATAAAACTCATCAATAGAAGCCTTTTCAAACAGCGGCGCTTCTGCTGCAATAATATCAGTAACCCACCGGCTGTACTTACTGTATTCGCCACGGCTGCCGCTTACTGTAATTAGATGCGGACAAAGTTTAAAAGCCGTTTTAACCGGCATGGCAGAATGAATACCAAACTTGCGGGCCTCATAACTGCAGGCTGCCACCACCCCCCGCTCACGGCCGCCCACAATAACCGGCTTACCCTTTAGCGATGGGTTGTTTAACACCTCCACACTCACAAAAAAAGAGTCGAGGTCAAAATGGGCAATATGGCGTTGCGGTTGTGCGGTCATAGCGCTATTCAAAATTACTAAGCTTATTTGGTAACCAGCAGTGGTAATTACAGGCAGCAGCCGTTGCGTCGCACCCTTCAGCCGCAAGGCTATAATGAGCTGTTGCCTTGCTCTTCTTCCCTCTCTTTATCTCCTGGCTATAACTCTTAGTTCTGAATATTACCAATTTTAATTTACTTGCAGCATGTTTAAAAAGAAACCCGATGTTGATATTGTAATGGATATACTGGAGGCACTGTTGCGCCACAACCCAGATGGGGTATTTGCCAACAGTCTTTACCACCAATACCAGGAGCGGGGCGGACTGAGCAAAAAACAATTAGAAGGTTTATTAAGCAAAGCCAAAAAATTAGATACCATACCAGAAAGCAAACTGGTAACGCTGGAGGCCATGTTACTAAAAAGACCCAACCGCTATAAATCGGCACCGCCGCCACCTACCCCCTTGTATGAAAAAGATACAGCAAGTGGTGCGCTTATTACTGCCATACTCAATAAATACCCGCAACACAAAAGAGTATTGTATTTTAATACCAAGTACAACAATAACGAGCCCTTTACCCCGGCGGAAAAAACCGAGCTAGAAAAATTTGCGAGGTTGTTGTTGAAATGATAGCTGCCACTTGCACTATAGTTGAACGGATTGCGACGCAACGGTGCTGCCACCTGCACCGATGCCGGTACCCTAAAAACTTCTTATTTTTAGTGCATGCAAATGGAATGGTTAAAAACGGGCATTGCCCCACTTAAAGATTTAATTAGCTTTTTACAGGCACAGTCTAAAACAAACGACGTACACAAAAAACAGGTGATACGGGAGCTGCAAAACAACCTGAACGTTTTTAAAAATGGGTTTTTAAACAATGTGCCGCCCGATATTATGATTGACCTGTTGCAGAACGATGCTATTAAAAAAGCCATTGAAGCTAATTTTAATTTTAAAAAACTAAAACCCGGCAGCATTGAGCCCTACCATATTTTTGACGACCGCAATAAACGCTATCTTAACTGGACCACTGATAAACTGGTGGATAAAATTGACGAGAAGATTGAAGAGCTGAAAACGATTAAGAAAATGAATAACGGCAGTGTGGCTGCTGTAAAAAACAATATCAACCTGATGCTGAGTAACCTTTACTACCGCATGAAACTGCTGGCCGATTTTATACGTGCCACTACCAAATAAAACTTACCTGCTGGTTTTTATGGAGTGACTTAACAATTATTTCATACCTGCCTTACAATTTGCTAACACTGGGTTAAACATGTGTTCATAAAAGCTATGGACATTTACAAAACCCAAATCTAAATGGAAAAACGCCCTATTGATGTGGTGGTTCTTTCAGATGTTCACCTTGGTACGTATGGCAGCCGCGCCAAAGAACTGGTGAATTATTTAAAAAGTATTCAGCCCAATATTTTAATTCTGAACGGCGATATTATAGACGGCTGGCAATTTAATAAACGCTACTTCCCGAAATCGCATATTGCTGTTATAAAAGAAATATTTAACCTGGCCAGTAAAGGAACCCGGGTGTTTTATATTACCGGCAACCATGATGAGTTGTTGCGCCGCTACAGCGATATACAACTGGGCAACCTTACCCTAACCGATAAATTGGTGTTGGAAATTGATGGAAAAATGACCTGGATTTTTCATGGCGATGTGTTTGATAATACCACCAAGGGCGGCGCTAAATTTATTGCCAAGCTGGGCAGCACCGGTTATGGTGCATTGATTTTACTGAACAAATGCATTAACCGCATTTTAAAATTCTTTGGGCAGGAGCGGGTTTCACTCTCAAAATCAGTAATGGCCAGCGTAAACAAAGCAGTAACTAAAATAAACGACTTTGAAACCATTGCTGCTGAACTGGCCATTGAAAAAAAATACGACTATGTACTGTGCGGCCATATTCACCAGCCTTCTATACGCACGGTGGAAAATAAAAATGGTAAAGTAACCTACCTGAACAGTGGCGATTGGGTGGAGCATTGCACGGCATTAGAATACAAAAACAATCAATGGACCTTATTTGAATACAAAGAAGAAGATTTTGCACCGGCCACCACCATTGAAATGAAACCCACGCTGACTGTTCTTTCTGATGAAATACATTTTTACATTAACTCTTTAGCTATATAATTATGAAAATATTTTATGCAGTACAGGCAACGGGTAATGGGCATATCAGCCGCGCCATGGAGCTGTTGCCTTACCTGCAACAGTATGGATCTGTAGATGTTTTTTTAAGTGGTGCTAACAGCACATTACCTTCTACCCTGCCGGTAACCTACCGCAGTAAAGGGCTCAGCTTGTTTTACTCCAACAGTGGCGGGCTCAGTTATAAAAAAATTCTTCAGTCTTTTGCACCCCTGCGTTTAATAAAAGAAATTAAAGAACTACCCGTAGATAAATACGATCTGGTGATCAACGATTTTGAATGTATTACTGCACTGGCATGCGCTATAAAAAAAGTGCCCTCCATAAACTTTGGTCATCAGGCTAGTTTTATATCTGATAAAGTACCAAGGCCGGATAAAAAAGACCTTGTGGGCGAAGGGATTTTAAAAAACTATGCAAGGGCCTCTCAATACCTGGGTTTACATTTTGAGCCCTACGATGATTTTATTTTACCCCCGGTTATAAAAAAAGAAATATGGCAGGCACAGCCACAGCAGCAGGATTATATCACAGTATATCTTTCATCATACGCAGATAATCAGTTGCTGCCTTATTTACAGCAGCAAAAAAATACCCGGTTCCAATTGTTTTCAAAAGAAGTTAAAGGCCCGGTAACAAAAGACAATATTACCCTGCTGCCAGTAAGTAAAGAAGGTTTTAATAAAAGCCTTATTCATTGCAGCGGCATTATTACCGGCGCTGGTTTTGAAACACCGGCAGAAGCCTTATATCTGCAGAAAAAATTAATGGTTATACCCATTAAAGGTCAATACGAGCAATACTGTAATGGTGCTGCATTGGAACAATTGGGTGTAAAGCAAATTATGAACCTGGATGCACAGTTTAACACACATTTTGAACAATGGATGAACAGCAGTGTACAACCACGCATACAATGCAATTATTCCGCAGCAGACATTATTGGCTACCTGATGCATACTGCCAACCTCAAAAAGATGGCATTAGACTTTTTATACCCCGACTTTGTTTTTAATTAGTGTGTTTTGTTAACCTAAACTTAACCTGCAAGTAATAACTACTGCTGCAACTTTGAAGCATTATAAAACCTGCTTTGAATTATCCTTATAAAATTACTGCCAAAGACTTTGGCCCCGCCTTTCATTGGGGTGTTGCCATTGCGGCCGCCCAAAATGAAGGTGCTTATTTAAAAGATAACAAAGGCCTCTCCATCTGGGATGTATTTTCTGCAAAATCTGGCAAAATAAAGGGAGGTGTCAATACCCACCATACCTGCGATTTTTATCATCGCTATAAAGACGATCTGCTGCTTACCAAAGCATTGGGCTTTAACTGCTTTCGGTTTTCTATTGCATGGACACGTATTATACCCGATGGCACCGGTAAAACAAACAAAGAAGGCATCGCTTTTTATAACAAAGTAATTGATGAGTGCCTGACCCTTGGCTTAACGCCGTTTGTAACACTCTATCATTGGGATTTGCCCCATGAATTAGAAAAGAAAGGTGGCTGGACAAATTTTCTCATCAACCGTTGGTTCAACCGTTTTGTAACCGTGTGTGCAGAGGCGTTTGGAGACCGTGTAAAAAACTGGATTATTTTAAACGAGCCCTTTGGCTTTACTTCTTTAGGTTATATGCTGGGCAAGCATGCACCCGGCAAAACGGGTTTAATAAATTTTTTGCCCGCTATCCACCATGCAGCACTGGCGCAAGCCGAAGCCGGAAAAATTTTAAGAGCCACGGTATCAAAAGCACATATTGGTACCAGCTTCTCGTGTTCTGAAGTAATACCCTACACCAATAAAAAAGAAGATGTGCTGGCGGCACAAAAGGTAGACATCTTACTGAACCGTCTTTTTATAGAACCATTACTGGGCAAAGGATATCCCCGTTTAGAAAGTTTTCCTTTTTTAGAGAAATTAGAACTGCATAACAAAGCATGGAAATACACCGAACGGCTGCAGTTTGATATGGACTTTATTGGCATTCAAAACTATTTTCCGGTGGTGGTAAAATACAACCAGTTTATACCCATAGTAAATGCAAGTGAAGTAAAAGCAGCCACCCGTAAAGTACCCCATACCGCCATGGGCTGGGAGATAAACGCAGACAGCTTCTATCATATTATAAAGCGGTTTTGGAATTATGGCGGCGTAAAAGAAATTATTATTTCAGAAAGCGGGGCTGCTTTTAAAGACAAACTGGTGAACAGTGTGGTGAATGATGAAGAACGCATTCAATATTTTCAGCAATACCTGGGGGCCTTATTAAAAGCAAAAAAAGAAGGTGTAAATATAAAAGGCTTTTTAGCCTGGACGCTGATGGACAATTTTGAATGGGCCGCCGGCTACAATGCCCGCTTTGGTTTAATACATACCGACTTTAATACGCAGCTACGCACCATAAAAAACTCCGGTTACTGGTTTAGAAATTTTTTGCAACAATAAAACCCCGGTAGAAACCGGGGTTGACGATTGCATGAGAAAATCCTACTCTTTGCTTTTAGTAAAAAACCATTGATTCTAAACAAAAACTCATTAGAATGCGGCAAAAGTAACGGCACCGTATTAACAGCCTTTTAAGCAGTTATTATCAAACCATTAATTTGGCATACTGTTACCTATACTAAATGTTGTACATTTAATAGAACTGTTTGCTGTTTATTGAAGCCACCAATCACTATATTAAAATTTATTACTGCCCTTAGCATTTACTTTTCAGTACAGGGCAACTGTATAGCACAGCAACAACCCATTCCTTTTTTTGGCGATACCATTTGGATAAACCCGCACCCATCTGTACAGGTAAATTATGGCAGCAGTTTAGACCAGCAAAGCATTGAAGATTTTTACCAGCAGCTTTTAAGCAGCCGGTACCAGCCCATATTGCAAAGCCTTTTACAGTTTAAAGAAAAGAACAAACCAGACGATTGGCTCTATTATCAGTTAATACGAAGAACCGCACAACTTTTAAGCCCTAAAGCCAACAATTACTACCGCTATACCTTGTACAAATGGTTTTTTCTTACGCAATCTGGTTACGATGCCATACTTACCATCAGCCAGCAAAAGATTTTATTTTATGTGCGCAGTAATGAGTTTGTTTATAATATACCCACCCGCTACACCAATGCCGGTAATTATGTTTGTCTTAATTATCACGATTATGGTTTTGTTGATTTTACCAATGAAAAATTTACCCAGCTGAAGTTAGAAACACCTTTAGCAAAAGAAGCTTTTTCGTATAAGGTTACACAATTGCCCCCGTTTTTACCGGCAGACTATGAAGAAAAAGAACTTAGGTTTAATTACCGCCAAAACGATTATCATTTTAAAGTAAAACTAAACCAGCAGGTAAAACAACTTTTTGCCAATTACCCGGTGGTAGATTATAATTATTATTTTAATATCCCCCTCAGCAAAGAAACATACACCTCACTAATACCAGCTCTAAAAAATCACCTCAAAAAAAAGAGCAAGAAAAACGGCGTAGATTTTTTAATGCGCTTTACCCGCTATGCATTTTTGTTTGAACAGGATAGTGCCCGTTTTGGAAAAGAAAAACGTATGTCTCCGGAAGAAACGTTGAATTATGATTACAGTGATTGTGAAGACCGGGCCGCTCTCTTTTTTTACCTGGTTAAAGAAATTTATAACCTGCCCATGATTGTGCTGGTATATCCGCACCATGTTACCATTGCTGTGCAGTTTGATAAACCCATTGGAAAAATTATTGAATACAACGGCAAAAAATACACCGTTTGCGAGCCCACCCCGCAGCAGCAGGATTTAAAAATTGGTCAGTTACTACCTACACTGAATAACGCTTCATACGAAGTGGTTTACGTGTACGATCCGGTAAAAAAACAATAGCCTTATTTTGTTACCAGCTATAGTACAAAGCCCGGCAGCGGTTTCGACGCACCCTTCAACTGCAAATGAAAATGCAAAAGTAAAAATTCAAAATTGTGGAATAGTTTTTTGATTTTTAACTTTTCAATTCGCTTTAACTTACAACAAAGCACTATTGCTGAAGTGTGCGACGCAACGATGTTATATTTAAAAACTACTGCTGGTTACCAAAAAAAAGCCCTGCTTACGCAGGGCCTTTGAAAAGATAAGGCAGGTTATTAATAAGCTGTATTCTGCGGATCGAAATTAGACCAGTTAGCCGTCCAGTTATTAGTACCAAATGCACCTCTGTAAGTAGTGCTTACAAAGAATGAATTCATACCGGTAAAGCTGGCACCGCTTAATGCAGGCGAACCGGTTTTAGGTAAAAAGTTAGGACTGGTTGAATAAAATGGACTTTCTAATTGTACAGCAGTAGCATCGGTATAGGTAATACAACCTTCTGCTTCTGCTTTTGCTTTTATTTGTGCTGCAGACACCAAGGTGCTGTTACCAGAACGATACTGATTGATGGTTGCATGTACCAGGTTGTTTTTAAACTCAGATAAACCATTGGTATAATAATCGTTTAATGTAGCATCAGACTCCATTGAGAAACCAGCGTCTGGATGACCCATTAAAATTGAGTTACGCAAAATAAATTGCGTGGCACGGCGCCAGCGGTTTGAATAGTTGTGGTTAGCAGCAGTACCTGTTGCATCGTTAGGGCCGATGATGGTAAAGTTACTTAACTGAGGTCTGGTTCTTGGGGTTGCTGTGGTGCCAGAAGCATCATTATCGCACTCTATACCGTTACCGGCATCGCCAGCATCTACAAAGTCTGGTTTGCGGCAAGAAACAGCAAATTGAATTTTTCCGGTATATCCAAAGTCGAAATCAAAATCGTCATCGGCTGTTGCAAAAGCAATCAGGTTTTTGGCATTTACAGTACCGCCAAAAAATTCGTACGCATCATCGTTACCAAAAGATACCTGTACGTTTTCTATAATAGTACCAGAGCCTACACCACCCAATGTAAGGCCATTAATTTCAGAACCGGGCTCTGCAGCAATACCTGCAAACTCTATACGTACAAATTTTAAAATACCGCTGTCATCCAAAGGATCGGTACCACCATACTGACGGCCAACACCACCTTCAATAGTTGGAGCAGGATCTAATGGACGGTTGGTAGGAGCTTTACCTAATAAGATTATGCCACCCCAATCTCCGGGGGCTCTTGAACCTGCAGGCTTACCACTGGTAAACACAATTGGATTAGTTGCTGTACCTGCAGCAATAATTTTTGCACCTCTTTCTATAATTAAAGCTCCTTTTTCTGTTACATCACTTACTACCACACAACCAGGTTCAAATGTAATAGTAGCACCATTGGTTACATATACATAGCCTTTTAAAACGTATTTGCCTTTAGCATATAAACGGCTGGTGGTAATGGTACCGCTGATTACATTGCTGGTAGAATCTGTTGGTGTGGTAATAGTGCCACCCTCGTTAAAGTTTACTTTAATACAAGAGAACGTGGTAAATGAAAGTGCTACCACTAATAAGCTTACTAATTGCTTGTTCATATTCGGTTTTTTATCTTTTTTTATTTTTTGCCAATGTTAAAATCGTAGGTAAAGCCCAGTGTGATGGTGCTGCCGGGCTTGTAAGCATTAAACAAACGGTCTGTGCTGCCAGCAAAAGCTTTTTTGCGATCTGTGTTTTCGTAGAAATAATAGGCATTGTTCAACACATCTGCCCATGTTAAACGAAACTCACCACGTTTGTTCATTACTTTTTTAGCCAGTTGAATATCTACCTGGTTGCGGGGCCTTTCATACACATCGGGGAAACCTAACTCATTAATACCAACCAATGCCAGACGCTGGCCAACACGGTTGTATAATAATGAGCCACTCCAGCCTTTTACGGCATTATCGTATTGCAGGCCGGCATTAATTAAGTAAGGAGATTGCCCCTGTAACGGACGGTTAGAAGTGGCGGCTGAACCACTGCCTGTGGTAGAAAGCAGGGTAACTTTAGAATAGATATATGTGATATTAGAGAAGATGCTGAATTTTTCAAGCGACTTGCTGACGAAATCTAAATTCTTTCTTATTTCAAACTCCACACCAATAGCTTCTGCTTTGTCTGCGTTGGCATACTGGTAGTTTCTTCTGTCTAATACACTTGATGGATTTAAACGTAATTCAATGGGGTCTTTAAACTGCTTGTAAAAAGCACCAATGCTGATGGCTTCACCACCTTTGGGATAAAACTCGTAACGGATATCACCATTTAAAATAGAAGTACGCTTCAGATCGGGGTTACCGTTTACTGCATAGTTTACTTCATAATCAAAGAAAGAGAAGGGTGCTATTTCTCTAAACTCTGGGCGGGCCACGGTGCGGCTGGCTGCTATACGAAAATTGCTTTTTGTATTAGGAGAAATAGTAAGATTTAATGAAGGCAGGAAATCCCATTTATCGGTGTTAACCACAATGCGCTTAGCAGTAACATCTTTGGTAGTTAAAAACTGTTGAAAATTTTCCATTCTTACACCCCAAACCAGGCGCAATGCTTCACTCAGTTTGTTATCAAACATACCAAACACACCATTAATAATAGAGATACCAAAGTATTTATCCTGGTTATTGGTAAAGTCTAACACCTTAAAACCATCTGTTGCCATGTTTTCGGCCGCAAAAATCTTATCGTAAGTAAGTGTGTTTTTGCTGGCGTCAAACTGCGAGATGTTTGCAGGCTCGTATCTTAAAATACGGCTGTTAAAATTACGGATGCGTATTAAGGTAGAGCCACCGGCTTTAAAGGTTTGCTTTTGCTTACCCATGGTAAATGGTATAGAAAGAAACCCGCTGCCACCATAACTAAAATCTTTCAGATCGCTGTAAAAACGGCGGGTATCATCATCGTTAAACTCAAAGGCATCATTACTGCCCTTTGCTCTGAAGTAGGCAGAAGTGCGCAGGTCTGGCTGAGATTTCCAGTTATAAGAAAAATTACCATTCCAGCCCAGCTTAATACCACCTTTACTTAACTGGTGCAAGCCTTCTAACTGGCCGCTGTATAAAGAACGCTGGTTTAACAAAGAAGATCTGAAATCAATATCCTGTATACGGTCGTTACTGATACCGGTACGGGTATAATAATTATCTTCAAACAGCTGGTTAAACAGGTTTTTAAAAGAAATTTTATGCTTGCCTTTTACATATGTAAAGTTCATTAATGCACCCGCATTTACAGCGTAGCGGTTTTGCTCATCATTC